>QJWJ01000012.1 GCA_003235365.1 Deltaproteobacteria bacterium | reverse complement strand
GTCTAGGGCCCCTTCACGGCTGCAGAAAGCTGAAGGAGAGGGGTCTACCCCTCGCGCGAAACACAACAGAAACATTGGTAGCCCTCGACCCCTGTTTCAGCTCGCCTGCAACGTCGGGTCTTCGGTGCTGTGCCAGCCGACCGTTGCCACGATGGGGCTCACGGCGCCATCCAGCATTCGCCTTCAGTGAACCGAGTAGGACCTTCGTTGCAGGCAAGCCCGTCGCAGCACGGTGAGGCATTGGGCTGCCCCGCGGCGCAACCGATCCCTCCCAATGGAAGGCACATTCCTCCCTGCCCGTCGCTGACGGGTGTAATCGCCCATTGAGCCTCGAAGGACGAGAGATCGTCGCAGCCCACGCCGAATTGCCGACAAAAGCAGATCGCTTCCTCGCGCGTCGCACACAGCGAGCCCGCGGCTGGCAGGCACACCCGAAACGGCTTCTGGTTGCAGGCAGCACCTGTAAACCCGCCGCAAGACGTGCGGTCGTCGATGGGCACACAGTGATCGACGAACGTGTCACATTCGTAACCATCGGGACAGTCGCTCGCCTCGACGCAGTCCCAGCCGTACCAATCGCAGTCGGTGGCAGGCTCGCTGACCCCTCCTCCCGCTCCGCCGCCAGCGCCACTACTTCCAGGGCCATCACTTGCGCCGCCTGCACCAGGGGCGCCGCCCGCCGCGGTGGCTCCACCCGCTGCGGGGGTCGCCTGTGCCCCGCCCATCCCCTGAGGCGCAGGGCCATCACTGGTCGTGCCCGAGGCAGCCGTCGTCGCTGTGACGGTTTGTCCCGGCGCGGGCTCTCGGTCAGATCCGGTTGTCGACGCAATGACATCCGTATCGTCCGATGGGCTCGTCGCTGGCACCGGCGTATCGGTCGACGTGCCGTCTGGAATCGAGGCATCCGGTTCGTGCGGCTTGCCAGGGTTGCTCGGACCGCCGTCATCTCCGGATCTCGCCGTCGGCATCGTCTTCGACGGTGTGTGCTCGCCAGCGTCGGACCCCGAAGCGACGTCGCCATTTTTGGTGTTGGAGGTATCGCCGTCGTCGGACTGCCCTTCACAGGCGGCGGTCGCGGATCCGATAGCGTACACCAACACCCCCAACGCGCCGACTCGCCTCAGCCTCGATGCGGCATTGGGGAAACGGTCTCCAAGCCTCCGCTCGATGCCCGCCGCGAACCACGGTTGTCCCCCCCGACCCAGACGCCCCTGCCTACCGAACATCACCGCTGCAGAGTCCCCAAAAAGCTCGGCAAGAGCAAGACCAGAACCCACCGCCGGTGTTCCACCCCGAGCGCCGGCAGCTCGCCAGACCCGGGCGCCCCTACTGAAAGCAGCCTTGCAAGTCGATCACGACGTTCTCACTACCGCACTGCGGCCCGTCGGGGCCATCGACAGCAACCGTCGCACCAACCACCGAAAACCAGAAACTCCCTTCGTCCGCCGTGTCTGCGGAGAATCCGGCGGTGCCGGAGGTCACGCAAAACGTTTGACCCATGCGTGGATGACTCGCCGGAGGAACCACGAAACCACCGAGACCTTCAGTGGCGGATCCATAGCTGAGGCTGCCGCTCCACGTCAGATGCAGCTCCACGCTCTGAGGTTCGAGCGGTGCGAAGTCCACCACCGGAGTATCGAACGAGCCGTCGCCGACATTCACCAAACCGGCATTGATGTTGGTGGTTCGTTCATCCAAGACGGCAATCGAATCGATACTCCCGGTCACGCGCAACGCATCCTGCCCCGTAGCGCAGCGCGGAGAGGTACCGGGCCGCGACACCACGCCCGGTTGGGGCAAAGTGAGCGTCGGCTGAGGCGCGGGTGAGCCGTCCGCCGGCTCGTCCGCCACGCAAGCAACGGCAAACGGTGGTGCCAAAAGGGCAACGCCCAGCCCCCGCGCCCACCGGGCGTGAGGGCCAGGTCGTATGGAGGTGGGTGTCGAGGCGCTCGGCCGGCACTGCTCGTTGCTCATGGGTGTACTACTTCTCTTTCGCCCCGCTTCTTCCTGCCGCATTCATCGCGAAAGCGGCGCGAGCCCACATCGTGGGAGCGGTTGGCACAGCGATGCGGTGGGGGTCACGAGCGGGGAGTTTGCCCCGTGTTCGCTGCAATTTCGAGCGTTTGTTCCTCAGCGGCGCAGCGCGCCGTGTCGGCCCTTGCCCGGCCGCGAAGGTGTGACCACAATCGCCGAATCGTGCGTCGAGTTCATCTTCCCATTGCTGGCAACAGGCCGGACTCCGGCGCGCCGGACCGTGTTGCACCGGGTGACGCACGCCTGATGACGTCCCCGGCCGGCCCCCCCAACCCCCAATCAAATGACACCGCACCCATCACCGCCGGCGGCTCCAACGGCAGCCAACTGCACGATGCCTTCGGACGCCCACTGTCCGACTTGCGTATCTCGGTGACCGATCGCTGCAACTTCCGCTGCAGCTACTGCATGCCGAAGGAGGTCTACGGCGCCGGTTTTCGCTTTCTTCCCAAGCCGGACATCTTGAGCTTCGAGGAGATCACACGGGTGGCGGGGGTGTTCGTCCGGGCCGGGGTGCGAAAGTTGCGCCTGACCGGGGGCGAGCCATTGCTGCGCAGCCAGCTACCCAAACTCGTCAACAGCCTGGCCGCCCTCGGCGCGGATCTCGCCTTGACCACGAATGGGTCATTGTTGGCCAAGTACGCGCAAGCGCTCGTGGACGCGGGTCTGAGCCGAGTCACCGTCAGCCTCGACGCCCTGGACGATGCCACGTTCCGACGCATGAACGACATGTCCTTTCCGGTAAACGCCGTACTCGACGGCATCGCTGCGGCCCGGGCCGTCGGACTACCGGTAAAAGTGAACACGGTCGTGCAAAAGGGGGTCAACGACGGGGAAGTCTTGCCCCTCGCCGAGCACTTTCGCAACAGCGGCATCCCACTGCGCTTCATCGAATTCATGGACGTCGGCAGTACCAATGGCTGGCGCCCGGAAACGGTGACGAGCGGACGGGAGATCCTCGAACGAATCGGCACACGCTACCCGCTGCACCCCGTCGACCCCAACCAGCGAGGTGAAGTCGCCGAGCGCTGGCGCTACGCCGACGGCGCGGGCGAAATCGGCGTCATCACGAGTGTGACGCAACCGTTTTGCCGCGATTGCACCCGCGCGAGACTCAGCGCGGAAGGCAAACTGTACACCTGCCTCTTTGCATCACACGGCCACGACTTGCGAGACCTCCTTCGCGACGGGACCGACGACGCCGACCTGACGAAACGCATCGCAGACATCTGGTCAGCCCGACGCGATCGGTATTCGGAGTTGCGCGAAGCAGGACAGGCTCGACACGACAAGATCGAGATGTCCTACATCGGTGGGTGACGTCAGCAAGTCGGCGTCAGCGACGCGACCGTCACGTGAGCAGCTCTTCGTACACGCCAGCTTGCATGGATTCGCCGCCCTCGCCCTCTGCTACGCCGAACCAATCGGACTCGACCCCCATCACGTTCAGGATGGTGTTGAGCAACTTGTTGTGCGGCGCTGAGCGGTCTTCGGGACGGGTCTCGCCGAGCAGCACGTATTCACCCTGCTTGAGTGCGCCACCTGCGCTCCCGGCCAGAACGTACGGCAAGTCCATGAACGAGTGCCCTTTGCCGTCGGACAGCTCGTTGGCGTACATCAGCACGGTATTGTCGAGCACGCTTTTTCCGTCAGCCTCCGTGTAGGCGTCGAGCCGCGAAAGCAAACGAGCGAAGCGCTGCTGATGCCAAACATCGATGTCGAACAACATGTCCTCGTAGCCGGCCACGTCGGCGCAACCGTTTTCGGTGCTGTCGCCAAAACAGCTGTCTTTCACTTTGCCGTGTGACAGCTTGTGGTGATTGTACTCGTGGCTCATGCCATCCCAGCGGAAGATCGGGCCGCCCGCTCCCGAACCAAACTGCAAGGTCGCCACGCGATTGGCGTCACAAGCGAGCGCGAGGGCCATGATGTCGACCTGTAAGTCGGCGATCACCGGGTACTCCGCTTGCTCGTCGACGCGATCGTCGGCGCCCTGGTATTCTGCGGCACGCCCCTTCAAGTCATCGTCCCCGCAACCGGTGATCGCAACCATCGAGGGGGCATCGGTCATGCGTGTTTCGAGATCACGGATCGCGGTGAAATGAGCGTCGAGCTTGGTGCGGTCAGCGACACTGAGCGGCGCCGCGTCCAACGAACGAAACTGCTCGCTCACCACGTCGAGGACCGACTCTTTGCGACGCGCCACGCGATCAGTAGCCTCCGACGGTGAGGCGGCCGTTCCGCCGAGATTCATGAACGTCGAATACGCATTCCACGGGTTGTTGATGCCCGCAACGGCCTGAGCGGGTCCGGTATAGGAGATGTAGTCGAAGCCGCGGTAGCGCCCCAAGCGCCCGACCATCAAGGTCAGCGGCGGCGCCTCACCAGGGTTGATTGCCTGAGCCAACACCTGGTCGAGGGATATCCCCATGGCCAGCCAATCGTCGTTGGCGAACTGTGCGGTCAGCTTGTGAGCCATGCCCTTGGCGTGGTCGTCACCACCTCCGCCGTCACGACCGAACCCACGCGGCGTCATGTGCACCCCACGCGGGAACAGCAGCTTGTCGACGTACGGAGTCAGTACCTCGTTCGCTGTCCCCTCGAGATGCGCTTCGGTGAGTTTGCCGAAGTCTCCATTGGGAAACCACCGCCCCATGTTGACGCCGTTGCAACAGAACATCACACCGAATCGTTTGACCGCCTCGGTCTGAGCACCCGCACGGCGCGGCGCGAGACCTTCGAGGAAGGGCAGCCCCACGGCAACGCCGGCCGCAGCGCGGAGGAAGCGACGACGCGGTAGTTGACGCCCGGAGGAAATCAAACGCGTCCCGTCGAAACGCATCTCGTTCTTTCTTGCCTTGGCAGTCACTGCGCCACCTCGTTTTCGCGTCGCTCCAAGAACGCCCCGGCAGTGGCAACGTCAATCACCAACTGTCGCACCGACGCGGTTCCATCCAATTCGTCAATCACACTCGACTCGTCCTTGGTCAGGGCGCGTCCCCGAGCGAACTGCACCCACTTGCGCGCGTAGCAGCGCTGCGCTTCCTCGCTGTCAGCCAATGCTCGAACCAACTCGATCGGTCCGTCGAACTGCCGCTCTTCGCCGTCGAGGGCGAAGGCGATGTCGACCGCGACTTCATGCCCATCTTCTTCCGTGCGCAACTGTCCCATTGCGCCGAACCCTTCGAAAGCAAAACCCGGAGGGTTGATCTGCAGGTGGCATCCCACACATTCACCCGGCGACGTGAGCAAGGTCACCTCTTCTCTGGTCGTTTCCGGCACCGGCGACCCCTCGGGCAGCGGAGTCATCGATGCACCAGCCGGAGGATCGGGAATGGTGCGGCACAACAAGTCGCGTACGATGAACAGACCGCGGTGAATGGGATCCGTTTTGACGGCATAGGCGTTGGCCGCCAAGAACCCGACCTGCATGAGGAAACCCAGTCGCTGTCCGTCTTCGAACTCGACGCGGGTCAGCGTGTCGCCGGTGCTGAGACCATAGAGTGGGGCCAGCGCGGAGTCGGCATAGGCAAACGGTTCCGTGAGCAGTTCCGGCAAACCGCCGCCGCCGGTTATCACATCCTCGACGTAGCGCTCGGATGCCGAACGTACGCGACCGACGATGTCGTTGGGCAGTCCCGGGAAGGCCTCCGGATCGGGCGAAATCTTGGCGAAGCGGTCGAACTTCCAAGCTTGCTCGTGAAAGCTGACCAGCTTTCGCAACGCGCGGGGGTCGTCCAGCATACGCTCGATTTGCGCTCGAATCTGCTCCGTCGTGTTCAGCTCGTCATTTGCAGCGGCATCGAGAAGCGGTTGGTCCGGCATCGAGTCGTAGATGAAGTACGACAGCCTGGAAGCCGTCTCCCACGGTGAGAGTGGAATGATGCCGTCGTCGTCAGTCTCGTCACCGAGCTCAGTGCGATAAATGAACTGAGGTGACTGCAGCGCGGCTTCGACGACCAGCGCTACCCCATCGCGGTAGTCGTCCCCACTTCCCACCAGCTCGGGGCCCAGGTCGAACAGGTCGGAGAAGCGGGTCGTCTCGGTGGACGTCAACGGACGGCGAAACGCGCGCAACCCGAAGTCCTGGACGAACTCGTCGCGACACGCTCCGGCATCTCCACTGCAACGAGCCACGTGAGCAAAGCTTTCGTCGCTCGCGACGACCTGGTCTGCCAGCTCCTCCGCGGCAGCGCGATACTGCGGGCCCAACCGCTTGTCCACGACGTAGTCGAGACTGGTCGAGAACTCGAACCCGTTCAGAGCGTCAGGTGCGAACGCAGACGTGACGTCCGTGTCGACGCCGAGCAAGTCTGAAATCGTGTTGTCGTATTGATCGTGAGTCAGCCGCGCCAGACGAGTCGTCTCGCCTGGAGCCGGCGCAACGATCGTCGGTCCTGGATCATCTGCTGGCTCGCTCGGCTCGCTGGGATCGGCGTCGTCACCGGGACCCGTCGGGGCAGCGTCGTCGGTGGCATCATCGGTCTTGGTCGAGGGCCTCGTCCCGTCGTCGGAATCATCGACGTCGTCCGTGCCCACGCCGCCATCTGCGTCGTTGACGTTGGATGTCGTGCCTTCCCCGTCGGGGTCGTACACCACCCCTCCAGAGCACGCCGTCAGCACGGCGATCGCGACCCAGCAGAGCTCAAACCTAAGCATGGTGAATACTACAGCGTTCTCCAGAAATGGCAGGCAAGTTCGACCAACCGTCGGGAAACGGCTGATAGTCAGTCCCATGGGCTACATCTGACGGCTCAGCTTTTGTCGGGGGCGCCCGAACGAGTCGCGCAGTGCGAGCGATGAATCCCTCATCCCACACCTGAGTTGCCCCAGATCTCCATGCTCATGACCGATACGACGGCGAAGTAGCGCAGGTGAGCCACCTCACCAGAAGTGTGTCGACGCCCGATCACCCAAGCTTCCGTCGACAGCTGGTCGGCGGAACGTCGAGGCTCGCTCGCTCAAATCGGTTCACTTCGGCAGCCACGATGCGTGGGGATCAAAGCGCAGTACCTGCGCGCGCAGCGCGCTGACCTTCGCACGCACGATGGGATCAGTCTCGCTCGCGTCGCGGACCGCTGCCGGTTGAGCCATCAGAAACGAGAATAGTTCCGCCTTGTCCTCCTCCAGCGCCGCCATCGAATAGGCCGTGAGAAAGCCCGTCGAACCACTCCCCAATCGTGCACTGCCCGGCTTTCGCTCATGACGCCCACCGTCGCCGTAAGTGAAGAAGTGGTCGTTGAGCGCCTCCCAGTCTGCGTCGCGCCCGAGTTGGTGATCGTCGGCAAAGTCGAGGAAGTGAAAGACCTCGTGGTGAATCAGACGTCGCAGGAAGTCGTGACTCGTGGAAACATCGAGCACGAGCGTGGATTCGAGATTCGGCAACGAACCGATGCGATCGCCGTCCCTCGTCAGCGAGTCGCACAGCAGCACGTAGCGCAACCCCGCGCGATCGAGCACGGCTTCGGGGTAACGGGACAGTTCGCTCGTGACGATATCCAAGAACGTCCGTGCCTGTCCGGCGTCGGGCTCGCCACCCCGGAGTTCCCCGTCGAGTAGCGAGACGCGAAACGCTCGACTGGCCACCAGCGCACGAACGCCAGTCGTGTCCCGCAAGCGATTGGCACCGGAAGACTCGTCGAGGATCCAGCCGCGCCTCGCAGCAGCGTCGATCCGTTCCGCGTGTGCCTCAGCGCGCCGGTAGTCGGCCAGAGCCTCCTTGTTCAGCGCCGTCTCGGCAATCAGCCCCGTCGCGGCGACCAGCAGCAGCGCCACGCAAGTCGTCGCGGTCAGAAAACCAGGTCTCGGCCAAGCGCGAAACACGCGCCGAGAGTAATGCGCGGGCTGGCCGTGGCCCAGCATTGACTGCGAAGCTGGCGAACTCCGCTCAGCCGCCCGATTGCCGGCATGGCGCGTACCGGTCGCGCCTCCTCGTCGCTCGTCCCCTTTGACCGAATGTGCTGAACTACCCGAACAGGTGGCCTCAGCGATTACCCATGCACTGCTCGGCGCGAGCCTCGGAGTCTTGGCGCGAGACGCCTGCCGATCCAAGCATCCAGATCTGCCCGCAAGCCTGCCCGGTGATCGACGAGCATCAGCCACACGGCACCTGCCGCTGGTCTGCGCGCTCCTCAGTGCCTTGCCAGACGCGGACGTCGCGACGCACCTGTGGTTCGCCTACTCGGATCCGCTGGGACACCGAGGCGCCTTCCACTCGTTGGCGTTCTACGCGATGTTGGCGTCGTGCGTCGCCGCCTTGCCGCAATTCGATACCCAACGACTGCGCGCCGGGCTGGGCGCTTTCGCGGCAATGGCGTCCCATTCGCTGTTGGACATGCTGACCAACGGAGGCTTGGGTATCGCGCTGTGGTGGCCCCTGTCGGACGAGCGGTTGTTCTTTGCCTGGCGCCCCATCCCCGTTTCACCGCTGAGCCCGGCGCGGTTCTTCACCGGGCGCGGGCTGACGATTCTCGCGGGGGAAGCCCCCTTCGTCGTGCCCGTCGTGACGGCCGTGTGGTGGTGGAAGTGGCGGCGCCAAGCGCCGGTCGACGACGTCGAGTCGATTCGACCTGATGATTCGGAACGGAGCCTCGCCCCGGACCGCGCCTCGTACGCTGGGGCGTCCGACGAGCCGGCGATCCTGGAAATCACAGACGAGCTCGACCTGCATGGGTTTGCCCCGCGCGACGTGCTCGACGTCGTCGATGCGTACCTGGAAGCCGCATGGGAGAAAGGGCTGACCGAAGTGCGACTCATTCACGGACGTGGCAAGGGCGTGCAGCGCGCCGCCGTCCAGCGCTTGCTGGGCGGGCATGAGCTGGTTGTCGAGTATCGCGACGCGCCGCCGGGACGGGGCGGATGGGGGGCGACCATCGCGTGGTTGCGTGGTCCGGCGACGAGTCCGCCTGACTCGGAACGAAGCCAAGGCTCGGCAACGAACGAGGACGACAACCCGTAGCGACGAGTCTACTCGGCGCTGTCCGAGTCTTCCGCCTTCTTCTTGCCCTCGAACGAGTAGTCGACGCTGCCTTCGAGCGAACCTGCTCCAGTCGACAGGAGCAGGGCGACGTCGAAGACGACGTCAACCGAACCACTGCCGAACTCCGCGCTTCCACCGCCGAGTGTCGTATCGATCTCGAAGCCGAGAATCGAACCGAAGCAGGGCTGCCCGGGCTCGAATTCGAGGGTCTTGTCGTTCAGACGCCCCTTGATTGCGCACAGCGGGTCGCCGTTGTTGCTGGCCACCACCGTCAGTTCGTACGTGTCGTCGGTCAGCTTGACCACATCGACGATCGCCTTGTCGTCGACTTGTGGCTCCTCCGGGATACCGGGAAACGAGATGACCACAGTATCCGTACCGAGATAGCGCCCCGCAATCGAACTCGGAACGGCCTCAGCGCCCCCGTCGGAATCGACCGTGGGTTTCGCCACGGCAACCTTTGCCTCCGACTCTTTCTTCGGCGGGGGTTTGCGACGTGCCAACGCTGGCGGTTTGGGCACGTGGATCGGTTGCCGTTCCTCGTCTGCCGCGGGAAGCCGCAGCTCCTTGCCACCGTGGTCAGGCGTACCGTAGTAGTAGGTTTCGGGCCCCTCGGGACGGGCGTTGGACAGGGGGGTCTTGCTCACCGAGTGCGAACAACTCGCGACCGCACCGAACGCCCCCACAAGCAGCGCTCCCCTCAGCCGCGCGTTCCAACCTGCAGCTCCCCGACTCCGTCGCACCGCCAAGACTCGACGAGCCGGCGCCTGACGTGGTCCGCCAGGGGCGAGCGGTTCGTGAGGGGCACGGCTCAACATCCCGCCAGCGTAATGTGAGGCCTCGGAAGTCGGCCAGACAAATGTCGCCCCCCCGGTCGGCGCCGGACCGTCGACTTCGACCGCTGCGGCAGCCAGGGCAGCTCGCACTCTGCGTCGGGCTGACCGCCGCGCCGGTGCTCGGCGCGGTTTGCGACGTCACGGGTTCGGTCGGCCCCGAAGACGGTCCCGCGGCCACGCGGGTCCATTGTCGTCCGTGCGACACCCACCAGCTCCGCACAGACCACAGGACCCATCTCAGCTGTAAACTTCCGACCGAAGCTCCTCGAGCATCTTGTCCGTCAGTTGCAGGCAGTCCGATACGGCCTCTCCGTCCTTGAGCCGACGCGTCAATCTGCCGTCCGGGTGCAAACGGTACTTGGCGCTCTGTCGAGCGACGAGCCCGGCCAGACGCTGGACGTCCAACGGCGTTTCTGGAGCAAAACGCAGAGACACCGACGCCTTCGTCGCCTCGCACACCAGCACCTTCAGGCGCCTGAGCTCGACCTTCAGACGCATCATCTCGACCAATCTCACGGCGCTTTCGGGCGCAGGTCCGAATCGGTCTTCCATTTCGGCGGCGACGTGCATCACGTCGTTTTCGTCGACGGCACTCGCCAGCCGCTTGTACAGACTCAGACGGACACCCACCTCGTCGACGTAGTCGTCGGGAATGAGCGCATCGATGTCGAAGTGCAGATCGGGATCTACCTCGTGCACGACTTCCTCACCGCGCAGCTCCCGGGTGGCCTCCTCGAGCATTTGGCAGAACAGCTCGATACCGACGCTGGCGATGGTCCCGCTTTGCTCGGCGCCGAGCAGATCACCCGAACCGCGCAGTTCCATGTCCAACGTCGCAACCTGAAACCCCGCGCCCAGATCCGCATAGCGCTCCAACGCCTCGATGCGACTGCGGGCGTCGTCACTCATGTCGGCAGACGGGGGCACGAGCAGATAGCAATAGGCACGCTCCTGAGAGCGGCCCACTCTTCCCCGCAACTGATACAACTGCGCCAAGCCGAACAAGTCGGCGCGATCGACGAGCATGGTGTTCGCACGCGGGATGTCCAAACCACTTTCGATGATGGCCGTCGTCACGAGTACGTCGTAGTTGCCATCGACGAAGTCGAGCATCGTTCGCTCCAGCGTCGCCTCACGCATCTGCCCGTGAGCGACGGCGACACGCGCACTCGGCATCAACGCTTGCAAACGCTGCGCGCGTTCGTGCAGACCCTCGATGCGATTGTAGACGTAAAACACTTGCCCGCCGCGCGACAACTCGCGTTCCAAAGCCTCTCGCAACACTCCGTCGTCGTTGCGCGCGATGACGGTGCGTATGGCACGGCGATTGATCGGTGGAGTTGCGATGATTGACATCTCGCGAAGGCCGCCGATGGCCAACTGCATCGTTCGGGGGATCGGGGTGGCCGTCAGTGTCAGCACGTCGACGCTGGTTCGCAGCTGTTTGAGGCGCTCCTTGTGCGTGACACCGAAGCGTTGCTCCTCGTCGACCACGAGCAAGCCGAGATTCTTGAACTGCACGTCCTTCGACAACATCCGATGGGTGCCGATCACGATGTCGACAGACCCGTTGCGGAGGCGATCCAGTGTATCGGTGACGGCTTTCTTTGCGACGAAGCGACTGAGCTGCCGGACCTCGAAGGGCGTATCCGCCAGGCGCTTGGCGAACGTGACGTAGTGCTGCTGGGCCAACACCGTCGTCGGACACAACACTGCCACCTGACGCCCCGCCGACGCACAGCGGAAGGCCGCTCGCAGGGCCACTTCCGTCTTGCCGAACCCGACGTCACCACAAACCAGACGGTCGGCGACCGTGGGCCCTTGCAGATCGGACAGCACGTCGGCAATCGCAGCAGCCTGGTCGGCCGTTTCTTCATAGGGGAACGCCGCCTCGAACGCCGCGTAGTCGTCATCGGGCGGCGGGAGCGGCTCCCGCACGACGTTGTTGCGTTCCGCATACAAACGCAGCAGCTCGTCTGCCATCTCGCGAGCCTTGCGCTTGGCCTTGGCCTTCGTCTTGGAGAACGTCTGCCCGCCGAGGCGGTCCAGCTTGGGGCTGTCGCCGCCGGAGTACTTCTGGATTTGATTGAGTCGATAGACGGGCAGGAACAGCTTGCCGCCGATGTACTCGACGACGAGCAACTCCAGGTGCCCGCTACCCGGCAACACGCGATTCTCGAGCCCGAGGTAGCGCCCAACCCCGTGTTCACTGTGCACGACGTAGTCACCAGGACTCAACGCGCGCAGGTCCTCGAGCACGGCGCGCACCGTGCGCTTCTTGGGAGCGCGGGCGGCGTGGGCGCGCTGCCCGAAGATCTCTTCCTCGGTGATCAGTACCCGCCGTTCGAATGGCGCAACGACCCCGTGGCTCAGATCTCCGACGTCGATGACGACCGCACCGAGCTCCTCTCGTGGGTTATCGGAATCCGACGGCTCGGTTGCCACGCCATCCCAGTCGCGACTGTGAACCTGCACCCCCCGATGATCGAGCAGCGAGGCCAGCCGACGCGCCTGACTCGCTGTACGCGCGACGGCAACGATACCCAGCCGTTGCTCGTGCCAAGTCGCGATGCGATCCAGCAGAGGATCCAGTACGGCAGTCTTGCCACGCGTCGCACGCGCGTTGCCCACCTCGCGACGCAGTTCGGAATGGTCGTCCATTCCCAGGTCGCCCGTGGGAACACTCGCCAGCTCCAGCGCCTCGAGTGCACTGCTCGCGGCCCCCGCGGTGAAGGTCCGTGCGCAACTCACGATGCGGCAGTTGGCCAGCCTGTTTTGCAGCGCTTCCTCGTCTTCGTACAGATCCTCGACGCCAAAGCGCGGTGTCTGAGGTGGCTCCAAAGACGCCTCGCGCACGGCCTCGAGCTCGCGCGACAACGCGCGATTGACCGCGGCCGCGTCATCGACGAGGAGGGTCGGCCTCGCCGGCAGATAGTCCCACAGCGTCTGCAATTCGTAGAACGCCGGGAGGTAACCCGACACCCCGAACGCATGGCGCCCGGTGACCAGATCCTCGATCAGACGTCGTGTCTTCGTCGAGGGATAGTTGTGTTCGTCGCACAAGGTTCTGAGACGTTCTTCGGCGAGCCCGCAGACAGCGTCGTCGAGTATCGTCTCACGAGCAGGAACGAGCCGAACGGCGGCAAGCTCTTCGGTCGTGCGCTGAGAATCGGGGTCGATCGCCTTGATGGCCGCAACCATGTCCCCGAAGAGGTCGATACGAACTGGCTCGGACGCGCCCGCTCCCCAGACGTCGATCAGCCCACCGCGGATCGTGAAGGTCCCAGGGTCTTCGACGACCGGCACGCGCAGGTAGCCCATGGCCGCGAGCCGACCGGCCAGTTGCGCGGGTTCCACTTCCGAGTCCAGGTCGATGTCGATCGTCGCATCGCGCAGTACTTGCGCGGGCAACACTTTGCGAACCAGACCCGACGCGTTGGTCACGACGACGTCGTTGGGGTCCCCAGCGGCCAAGGCAGCGAGGGTGCAGAGCCGCTGCATGGTGGTTTGGCGGTCTGGTTGAGCCTCGAAGAAGGGGTTGCCGTCGGGAGACAGGTAGCGGTGAATGCGTAATGTAGGCTCGAGGTAAGCGAGGTCGGAGCTCACGCGCATCGACGCATCCCCGTCTGCAACCACGATCACCAGCGGTCCACGAGTGCGGGCCCAATGCCCAGCGACCAAGGCGACTCCACACCCCACGACGCCCGCCAAGTGATGAGGCCCCAACGTCGACGAACAAGCGTCGACAGCTGTAGCAACATCCTGAAACTTGCGTTCACTCACGGACGTCCCCCAAGACGGCGCTGGCCGCAGCGAGCTGATAGTTGCGAGCTCGGAGTGTCCATTCACCGTCGGGATGCACTCTCGAGTGTTCGCGAAATGCCAGCAGGGACTCGGAGTAGTCACCGGCGAGGTACAAGGCCACGCCAAGTGCATACTGAGCTGGGTAGGTCGCATCCAGGCGACTAATCTGTTCGATGATCCGTCGCTGAACTTGCAGCCGTTCCGCCGGAGGCAGGCGGTCGGCGAGGCGTAGCTTCAGACGAGCAGCCGCCCGATAGTCGTTCAACGTCGGCACGAAACGCACATGTTCTTCCAACTCGAGTAGCGCCGTCCAACGAGTGCGGTAGGCGGCTTCGAGCTCGGTCGTCTCGATTCTGCCCACTCCCGGGCCTGGGCCCAAGTGAGCGACGAAGCCCCCCCCCAACTCACGCAGTTCTTTCGGCGTTGTCTCCGATCCATCCCAACGAGCGAGCGCTTGGATGAACAATGCGGTCTGCACTTCGCGCAACTCGAGCAGATCGTCCGCACCGCCTGCGTCGAGTACCCGCCGGACTTGCTGCTGCAGCAGCCCGCGTTCGTAGCGGGTCTCGTCGGGGTCTCGCTTCGCTTCGGCGAGGCCAACGCGCCGTACGAACTCCCCTACCGCTCGGACCGAACTCGGCAAAGGCGTGCCCGACGCCGCGTCGAGGCGGCGCTCCGCGTCACCGATCGAGCCCGCTTCAGCACCGAGCCGCGGTAGTGGAACCTCACCGGGAGGCACCGCTCGAGGCACACCTAGGCGTACCGCAAGCAAGGAAATCAGTACCGCGCCCACACCGACTCCCCAACGGCGCTGCCCCGGCTGGGCATGCCCAGTCAGACCGGCCCAGGGCCGCGAGAACCTTTCCCATTTCGTGAGCTCGTCGGGCATGCGGAGTGTCCGGGATGTGATAGCATCACTGCTGAGCTCCCGACCAGGAACGAGCTCCCTCCTCCCCCGTCAATGGGGAACGTGACATTGATCACCGTGTCCGAAAGATCCCCTCAACGAGCTGTCTCGCAGGGTCGTATTCATTTCTTGCGAACGAAGCCAGTCAGAGCAAACGCAGCCCGCAGCGGAACGAGAATCCGACAGAGGCTCCCATAAGAGGAAGTTGTGGAAGAAAAGCGAAGTCACCGGCGAGTCACCCTGCAGACCGAGATCACGTGCACCCCAGAAGGTGGAGATGCCTTCGTCGCCACTTGCCACGACATCAGCCTGGGCGGCATGTTCATCAACTCCGAGTCGCCCCAACCCGCGTTTGGTACCAAGCTGACGGTCCAGATCACACTGCCAGGCCAGCGCGGCCCGTTGCAGCTGCCTTGCGTCGTTCGATGGAACAAGTCGGACGGTTTCGGAGTACAGTTCGGGTTGCTCGGCGCGCGAGAGACGCACGCCATCACTCGACTGGCACGATGAACGAAGTGGATCCGAAACAGTTCTTCGAAACTTGGCTCCCCAGCGCGTACGAGCGCTTCGCCCACACCAACGACGTTTCGTCGGTCGCTGACGTCAGCTGCCTGGCGACGGTCGAGTCGGAAAGCTGGCGTGTTGCGCTGATGGACGGCACGCTCAGTGTCACCTCCGGCCAAGAGGGCAGCTCACCAACGTTCCGGCTCGCGACGGACCGCAAGAGCTTCGACAAGCTCGTCGCCGAAGCGGCAACCGGCGTGCCGAGCGCCACTCCGGCGCCCAAAGCGCTACGGCTCGACGCCGAAACGTGCCGCCTGGTCGCCAACGTTCCCGGCGGCCTCCAACTGATAGTCAAGGAAGGCGAAGAGCGCTTCTCCATATCGTTTGGCCCCGGTTCCCGCGATGCACTCGACGTCGCCTGCACCGTCACTTGTGACATGCAGGACGTTCGAGCCGTCAAAGAGGGCCGCGCCAATCCGATGGAGCTGTTCATGAACGGACGGCTCAACCTCGAAGGAAACATCGAGGTTGCCATGGCCCTCGGCGGCCTGTTCCTCTGAGTCGAGACACCAAATGCGCGAGCACTGACGAGCACGATTGTCAGGCAGTTTCTCAGGCCCCCGTTTCGTGAGGGCCCGAGAAGCGCCCGCGTTGCAGTCGCTTGCTCGACTCCATTCTCCGTTGCATCGAATGAGCCTTCGCGAGTCGCAAAGCTCATTCAGACCGGGCTACTTCCGAGTTTCGGCTCAACGCGTGCACACGCTGCGACGAGGCGGCACGCCCCGCCCCTCGAGACGGCACGCTACTGGGCAGGCGGCGACGGCGGGGGGGGAAGTGCCGCCCAGTGCAGGGACTGGCCAATGCGAGCAGAGATCTTGTGACTCGTGAAACTCTTGAGCGACTTGACGTACAACCCGCCGGCTTGCTTGCGCTCGGAGAAGAACGCCAGCAGGCGGCCATCGGGACTGCAAGCGGGGTACGTATTGGAACCGGAGTGCTGCGTCAGGCGACCGATGCCCTTGCCGGTCTCGGAGGACCAGACGATATCGCTCCGCCCGCCACCGATTGAGACGGAGTAAGCGAGTCGGATCCCGTCCTCGGTATCGCAAAAGGTTGGCGAAGCGGCACTGAATCCGCTGGGAGAAACCGGCTTTCCATCAACGTAAACCCGACGCATTCCGTGATCGGCGGCACCACCGACCCACGCCAGCTTACCGCTTGGACTGAACACGGGGTGCACCGCAACCTGGGTCTTCGAAACCCTCTTCATCCCAGTGCCGTCGGCATTGCCCACGTAGACGGACGAACTGCCGTCTTTCTCGTCGACGGACAGCGCCAAACGTTTGCCGTCCAAGCTGAAGGCACTCGCATACACCGAACGCACGAACGACAACTTCAGCGGCTGCGCGGGAGGGACGGCAGCGAAGCGGAAGGGCGAGTACTTGATACTCTCGGAGAAGAAGAGGGCGCCGTTGGGTCCCCACACCGGCGCGATCGCCGTCGACTCGGGATCGGTGACGGGCGTCAGATTGTGACCATCGGCATCGACGGTGAAAATCCGATGATGTTTCGTCCAGCGACTCGAAAACGCCATGTGACTGGCGAAACCACCGCGACGCCCGGTGAGCGCCTCGAGGAGCGCATCCGTGACGCGGTGGGCGGTGACGCGAACCTCTTCTTGGTTGACGCTGATGATCTCGCGAAACACCGGATTCTTGCTCACCGCCGGCAGGTACGCCAAACCGAATACTTGAATCTTGCCGTCCGGCCCCTTGCGCGCCGCAACCTTGACGACAACCTCGGCACCGATGCTCTGCCACGCCCCCACATCGACGGGATCATCGAAACCATAGAGCCCCGGCGGCGCTTTGCGGTCGGAGATCATGCGGTACATGCCCGACAGTTCGAAGTCTCGACGGACCACGCCGCGCACCACGACGTCTTCGAGGTCCGGGGACAACGACGGCAGGATTGCCAAGTGCGGGCGCGTATCGCCTTCGGTTCCGACGATCAGTAGTTGACCGAGCTGGGTCTCATCAGGAGGCGGCGTTTGAGCTACCGCCGCCGTTCCCCAACAGAACAGCGCTACTCCAAGAGCCCATCCGAGTCGGAGCCAGTAGCCGGTGAGGGTGACCGCGGCGCGGCGGGCTGCGGGTCGGGCGCTGCGGGTGCTTCCTTCGGAGAGTCCTCCGATGGCTCGGCAGGTTTGGATGCTGACTTGTCCTTGCATGAAGAGTTCTCTCCGCTGAACTTGAGATTGATCATTTGCTCCAGCACGGACTCGCGTCCTGGAGGTGGTGGGGGAACTTGGCGACCGACCTTGCCGTCCATGTGTGCCCGCACCTTCGCGTCGAGGGTGGCATTGCCGCTCGGTTGGAGCGAGTAGCCTGTGACGGTTCGATCACCTGACAGCCGGGCCAAGACTACTGTTCCGATGTCGCAGAATTCGATGCCGTTTGGTGCCGTGAACCCCGCTTTGAACCAAGCGATCAACTTCGCCTTGTACTGGCTGATCACGAACGCCTTGAGCGCGTCCGTCTCCGTCCCCCCAATCACTCCCGATTCGTGCCCCTCCTCCGTCAGGTTCGGCGTTTCTTCGGGATCCTCGTCTTCGAGATCTTCGTCGACCTTTTTCGCCAACTCCGCGTCTTCGGGCGCGGGGGTCTCGTCGGATTTCGCCACCTCGTTGGTGGGCAGCGCCTTGGGAGCTTTGTCCGCGTCGACGCTCGGCGCGCTCTTGTCTTCGTAAACCTTTTTCGGCTTGGGCTTGCGCCACATGTCCGGCAGTTGCTGCTCCTTGGGCTTGCTGCCGTACTTGAGCAGGGGCACGTCCTCGATGACCGGCGTGACGGCGATCGGGATCTCCGGCGGCGGTCTCGCTTGCTCCGAAGACAGTGCGGTGCCGGCACCGGCGGCCATCAATAGCGCTGCGAGGCCCACTTCGACCAGGATGGCGAGCCCGATGGCCATCCCGTACTCGGTGGGTTTGAAGACGCTGCTGCTCATGATCGACCAGAAGTGAAGGGCACCGCTGGATTACTTACCCTTCTGGCCCTTCTGGGGAGAAGGGGGCGCGGGCTTGCCGGAATTGGACGGCTCGGGACCGTCATCGGTCTTGGGCTCGACCAGAAGGTTCAACGACACGACCCCGCTCGACCGCGCCGCTGCAACCACCTTCGCGACGATGCCGTAACGAGCATCCTTATCTGCTCGAATGTACAGTTCTTTCTCGGTCTGGACCCGCTGGTTGGTCTCGAGCACCTCGGCAATCGTATCCGTGACGTCTTCGTCGCCGAACATGATGCGCTCCTGCTTGGTGACGGTGACCAGCAGGCGGGCGTCCTTGACCGGCGTGTTGGCGGCCTTGACGTCGGGCAGATCAATCTTGAGCCCGGTGGTCAGCAACGGCGCGGTGACCATGAACACGACCAGCAACACCAACATCACGTCGACGAGCGGCGTGATGTTGATCTCCCGGAACCCGCGCCGTCCGCGCCCGCCGATTTGCGCGCCCAACTTACACCTCGCGCCGCGCCGCTGCCATGATGCGCGGATCGGCTGCCAGGGTTTCGACCCACGTCTCGCTCGACGTCTCCAGCTCGCCGAGCAGATCGGCGATGCGCTGATCGACGAAGTTGTAGCCAATCGTCGCTGGAATGGCGGCGACCAAGCCAAACGCCGTGGCGATCAGTGCCTCACCGATCGCTGGCGCAACGACGGGCAACGAAGCACTCTTGTGAACGCCGATTTGGAGAAACGCATCCATGATGCCCCAAACCGTTCCAAACAGCCCGATGAAGGGCGAAGACGACGCGATGCTCGAAAGGGTCGGCATCAGCGTCGAGGCGCGTTGTTGCTCGGCGACGATGGCGCGCTTGGCGACACTCATCAGCAACTCTGCGCTGAGGTTGGGCTGCTCTCGACGACGGCTCAGTTCGAACACGACGCGTGCACCTGGCGCGCTGGGAAACTGCCTGGCGATGGACTCCAAGTCAGTCGCGTTGCGCGCACGCTGCGCGGCCTCTTCGAACTGACTTTGCGCACTTCGCAATCGTCTGATCTGAAGGGATTTCAAGAACCAGATCAGCCAGACAGCAAACGACGCGGTGACGAGAATCAGAAGAACCACCAGCACGACGCCCGACGAGTCGAGAACGAGGTGCAACGGATCGAGCGCCTGAGGCGCCGGAGCGGTCTCAGGCGCTGGAACGGAGGTTTCCGGCATGTGTCTCGTCGAATGGCTCAGTCAGCAAGCACGATGTCGACGCGGCGGTCGCGCAACCACGATGCCTCGTCCGTACCCGAGGCGTCCATCTCGCCGCGCGAGGTCGTCTCCGCCTGCGGGTCCTTGAGCCCGGCCTTGAGTAGATAACCCTTTACGCTGCCGGAGCGGCGACCGCCGAGGGCCATGTTGTACTCTTCGTCACCACGAGGATCGGCGTGGCCGACGAGGCGCATCGAACGCCCCGCGAGTGGCCCGGTCGTGAAGCACTGAGCGAGCTTGTCCAGGGTGGGGTGGTCACCGGCCTTGACGCTCGACGAGTCGAAGTCGAACAGCGCCTCTGCCGTGTCGATACCGCAAATCCGTCGAATGTCCGGATCGATGTTGAGCGTACCCGACTTGCCGGTGTCCTGCTTGGGGGCAGGCTTCGGCGGAGGCGGAGCTGGCTCGGGAGCCGGGGGCGGAGCTTCCGGGACCTCCGGCGGGGGCGGGTCCCCACAAGCGGTGAGTGCGACCAGTGACAAAACAAACATCCCTAGCTTCGGGCTGCTCACGATGACCTCCTTGGTAGATAAGCGATTCTCTGCGGCCTGGGACGAATCTCGGGCCGACGGGCGCCGAACGTGCCGCGCGCCGTCCAAAACTTCCGACGCACGACAACTAGGAGAGTCATCAACGCAAAGCAAGAGCCGTTTTGACCATTCGGTCGACAATTCTAGACGAAGCGCAACAACACGACGCTGCCAAGCAAAAGCAACGCCAGCAGTATGTATTTACCGAGATTCGAGTCGGTCTTGGGCCGCCGGTTCGAGCGCATCCCATCCAAGCGGGCCATGGCAAGCGCCGCCAGCCGGTCCAGCTGACGCGAGGCCACTGCCGCCCGCTCCGGGTCGCTCGACCAACCGCGGTACGCAGCGGCGACTCGAGCCAACTGGGAGGGGTCCGAGCAGTTCGACAACAGGCGCTCATGGGCGGCCTCGCTCTGCCAATCGTCGTCGACACAGCGGATCAAGACGTCGATGACGTCGTTGGAATGCGCCGCCCCGGTCATTTCCATCCCGCCACTCTACACCACGCCGCCAACCCGCGCGGCGGCGCGAAAGCCCACATCACTCGAGACGGAGAACGCCTGACCTGAGTGGTCGATGGCCTGCCGCAACCGCCTCATCACGAGCCCAACGACAGCTAGATCACCGATCCGCTTGCCACCACACGGAATTGCCCCGAAAAATCGCCCTAGGATCGGTGAGGGCGCTTTTCGGGGCCACCTTCGGCCCCCCTTGCACGCCGCTCGGTGCTCCAGGTGTTCGATTTGTCGCAGCAATCAACCTGATTGCTGCTCTAACGCTCCATTCGCAAGCCGCGGGTGAGTTCGGCGGTGATCTCGAAGTAGTCCTGGCGGGAATACGGTTGATTGAGGATGTGAAAGTCCTTGTCGCTCAAGCCGACGCAGCCGAAGCAGTAAGTGCAGTTCGATACCGCGATGCAACGCACCAGGTAGCTACTCGTCGTGCAATCATTGCAGTCGACACAGTGGGTACAGCGCACGAGCCGCTGACAGCCGCGACAATGCGAGCACTCCGTGCACGCGCGACACGCAACACAGTAGTGGCAACCCACCAAGCGTTCGCTCTGTTGACAAAACGTCGAACGCGTACACGCCACGCAGCGCACACATTCGACGCACTGCTGATTGATACCGGCGTCCAGTTGCTGGCTCAGCTGACGGAATTGACTTTCGAACTCCGTCGCGGAGAGACGTGCCATGGGGTCGACGGACCTCCCTAGGAAGCCCGCGCCGGTTTGATCTGCGGCACACTCCGAACGAAGCGTCGCAGTGCCGCGGCCTTCTCCCTGACGGACTTCTCGTCGGCTTCGTCTTCCAAGCGACGCAAGCGCTGGTCCAAGATCGGTCGCTTGATCGGCAGCTCGCTCTGAAACAGTCGATACAACGCGTCGAGCGCGGCGTCCGCCTTGGCCTCGTCGACGTGCTCGAGAAGCTGAATCTGATATTGCTGCTGCGCCGGCACCCCGGCATCTCGAAACAGTTCGTCGGCGATGCGGGAAATGGCGCTGCGCCCTTCGCACGTGACCAAGCGCTCGAGCAAGCGCTCCCGCCGAGCCTGTTGTTCATCGAGCACGGCCACGGAGGCTTGCGCGATCCGCGCGACTCGTCGTGGCTTGTCTTCGGTCGACGGTCGTGTGTCCTGTTCTTGCGTCTGTGATTCGGCAGGACGATCCGCTGACTTGCGCTTGGGTTGAGCAGAAGCGGCGATGCTCCGATTCGAGACCTTCATCAGTCGGGGCGAGTCCGGACGGCGTGCCGCTATCAGCACCGGCATCGCCTGTCCTTTGGGCTTCGAGTCGTTCTTGGATCGACGCCGGCGGCGCCGGCCTCCGTTTGCCTTTTGACGCTGTTCTTCCATCAAACCAGACCTCGTCACACGTTTGTCGTCGTCTGTGCCACAGACGCTCTCGCTCGCGGTGTTCCTACTGTTGCTCGGGCGGTGTTCGCACGGGGCAGTCGATTTCGTGGGGTCGGAGGGCTTCCGGTTCAGCGAGCTGAGAAACCGAGAAGGGCGCTGGTTGGAGTAGGTGTCGGTCCGCCAACGCTGATTGCAGATCAGCCCGGCTCGACCAGCTCAACCGACGCGTTCGGCGCTCATTCAATGCTCGTTCTTCGCGGGGACCGGGGGCTGCACTCGGTGGCTACTTTCCGCCCAACCCGTGCCGGACACTCCGACTGACTATTCCAAGTAGACCGGTGGTGAATATGCACCCTACCCCGGCTGCATAACTCGTGACCCAACCCGAGCCGCCTGTCAACCTATCGTGATCAACTTGTCAGGCCCATCGTCCTCAGCCGGGCCCAAACCTCCGATGAACGGTCGTGGGAGACTGCTCAGATCCTCCGCGAAAGCACTGAGTCCGACATGCCGGGGTTCGCTCACCCAGAAACATCTCAGATCCGTCGCGTTCGAGGACGCCCGAGCGTGGGTTGCCAGCCCACAAGCACCGCACACCGGTAGGATTCGCGCCCGCAGGTGCAGTGCTACCCCGCGGACCCGAGCGGGCCGAGCCCACACGGCGCATCTTGTCGCATCGATCGACTCCCAAGTCTACCCCATTTTCGTCTGCGCCACAGAATCGGGGCCGCGCCTCGACCCGAGCGCAACCCAACCGTATAGTTACAGAGCGCTTCGGATTGTGTGCCAACGCGGGAACGCGAGTAACCCCTGGCACTGACGGACCGCAACCACGCATCGAGGAAGACATGGTATCTCGCGGCAACAAGATCTGGGTCGACGGCAACCTGCTCGAGGGACCCGACGCGGATCGGGTTTCGTTGCTCGCGCACACTCTGCACTACGGTGTCGGGGCGTTCGAGGGTATCCGCGCCTACCGCCGCCAGAGCGGGTCGAGCTCCATCTTCAGGCTCAGGGATCACATCGTCCGGCTGTTCAACTCCTGCCGGTTGGCGATGATGGAACCTCGCAGCTCCATCGACGACGTTTGCGATGGCTGCGTCGCCGTGTTGCGCGACAACGAGCTGACCGAAGCTTACCTTCGGCCCATCTCTTACCTGAGTGATGGCAGCATGGGCTTGCTGCCCCGCGACAACCCGGTGGTAACCAGCATCGTCGCGTGGCCCTGGGGTGCCTATCTGGGCGACGACGCCCTCAACCGTGGCATCCGATGCAAGATTTCAGCGTTTGCGCGGCACCACGTGAACACGGCGCTCACCGCAGGCAAATTGTGCGGGCAATACGTCGGCAGCGTGATGGCGAAACGCGAAGCGCAACTGGATGGCTATGACGAGGCAATCCTCCTCGACACCATGGGCTGTGCGACGGAGGGTTCCGGCGAAAATCTGTTCATCGTGGACGGCCGGACGCTGATCACGCCGCCGCTGTCCTCGGGGATCCTGCCCGGTATCACGCGCGACACCGTGCTCGTGCTCGCACGCGAGGCGGGCTACGAGGTGCTCGAACAGCGCATCACGCGCGACCAGCTGTACCTGGCCGACGAGGTGTTCTTGACCGGTACGGCCGCGGAGGTGACTCCCGTGCGGGAGATCGATCACCGTCCGATTTCAGGCGGCACGGTCGGCGACGTCACTCGACGCCTGCAGGAACGCTACTTCGAGGTGGTCAAAGGACACGACACGACCCACCCCGAATGGCTCACCGAATACTGACCCGGCGCATCTCGGCGAAGAGCGCGGTCTCTCACAATTCGTCGAGCATCTGATCGAGCGCCGAGCGCTCTCGCTTGCTCAGATTCCCCACCGCGACCAAGCCCGCGAAGCCAGCGGTCCACCAGCGCTGGGCCGCTCGTCGCACGTCGTCGGCGGTGACCGCACCGATCGTCGCACAGCGTTGCTGCAATGACGGCGATTTGCCGCGCCGAAGGGTTTCGGCGACGTACTCAGCCAACGCTTCGGGTTCATCGAGGAGACTCTGCGCTTGCCAACGAAAGCGATTGTGTGTCGCGCGGAGTTCGTCGACGTCGGGCCCCTGTTCACGCAAATCGACGACGATCCCCACGAGTTCGCTCAACACATCCGCGGCGCGCTCGTGCGACGTCTCTGCCCGCAGCTCTACCAACCCCGAGTCCGAATACGTCTCGTAGCCAGCACTCACGTCGTAGCAAAGCCCGAGCTGATCGCAGATGCGGTGGTACAGCCGAGAGGACATCCCATCGTCGAGCAAGCGCGCCAGAACCTCCATTGCCGCCTGGTCTGGATCGTCCTGGCCCGGCGCGCGAAATGCCAATCGTAGGTCCGTTTGACTACCCGCGTTGCGCACGTACGAGCAAGTCTGGCCCCCGTAGTGCGGCGGAGGACTGCTCGTCAGGGGCCGTCCCGTCGGCAGCGCCTCGAAGTGACGTTGCAGTTCGTCCAGCATCGCCCCCGCGTCGATCCGCCCAGCCGCGACGATGACGCCATTGGCTGCGCAATAGAGGGCTTCGTGGTGCTGGCACAACCGAGACAACGTGAACGTCTCGAGATGATCGAGGGTGCCGGTGATCGGACGCCCCAGGCCATGACCGTCGAACATCAGCGCGCGGATCAGCTCATCGGCGTCGATGGTCTTGCCGTCATCGTCGAGGGTCTCGAGAATCTCTTCCCGCACGATCCCCCGCTCGATGTCGATGCCGTCGAAGCGCGGTCTCTGGAAAACCTCCGCAAATGCTCCGACGAGACCCGGTAGTTGGTCGGGAGGCGCACTGAGCGACAGAGTACCCGTGTCGCAGGCAGTGGTGGCATCGAGCGATCCGCCCTGTCGCTCGAAGGCCCACGCCAGCTCGTGCGCCGACGGATGACTGGGAGTTCCCCTGTAGAGCATGTGCTCGAGAAAGTGACTGATACCGTTGTCACTCTCCGTCTCGAACCGCGAACCCGCGGCCAGCTGCGCATGCAGCACGGCGCGATGCACGTGGGGTAGGTTGACCGCACACAGGCGCAGGCCGTTGGGCAACGTTCGCTCGACGTGTTCGAAGTGAAGCTCGCTCGACTCGGAGTTCGTCACGCCATTACCGATCCTGAAAATCCCAATGCCATACCCCTCGGGGTGGAGTTGTCGAGCGCCGTCACGTCTGGCGGCGGAAGCGCTCCAACTCGGTTCACCTCACGGGGCGTCGAGGGTCGCATACGGGGGCGAGCACGGCGCGGCCGCAGATTGAGGGCTGTCTCAGCCAGAATTCTTCGAGTCCGGATCGGAGGGTTCCTCGGCGAGCGGCGTGGAGGGGTCGTAGGCAGGATTGATGACGATCTGCGCCGCCCGGTCCTTCAAGCGAGCGATGTAACGCGTCAGCGCCTCGGCGCGCTTCTGAGCCCGCAGACCCTCCATCAGTTGCGCCTTGTCCGCCTCGAAGTCCTCGCGCGAAGCGAGGTTCTTTTCCTTGAGCTGAATGACGGCAAAGCCGGAGTAGGTCTCCAGTGGCTCTTCGATCAGGTTGTCCACCTCGGGCAGGTCGAACACGCGGGCCGCGACATCGCTCGCCTTGAGCCCCGGCATCGGACTCGAGGAACGCGAAAAGGGTCGGCTGACTTCAAATTCGGGAACGTCGGCGGCCAACTTTGCCTTTTCGGTCAACGCCGTGGCGACCGCCTCATCGAGCCCCTCGACCCGAACGGACGAAGCGACGGTCTGCTCGACGCTGGAGGCGAGTTCGGCGCCCCCCTTCACCGCGGCGATCAGCTGCTGCGAGAAAGTCTTCGCCGCCTCGCTCGCCGCCATCGTGATCGCGGCGCGACGAGCCAACTCGAGCCTCCCCAATCGCTCGGCCTCTTCGGCAGTCCCCTTGCCGAGCAAACGAAGGATGTGGAAGCCGCGCGGCGTTTCGACGACGCCGGTCGTGTCACCCGGCTTGACCTTGCTCAGTGCGTCGAGCAGCTCTTTGCCCCCAGCGCCGTATTTCTCAGCGTCCAGGCAGCCCAGCACCCCGCCGTGGCGAGCCGACTCGGAATCCCCGAAGGCCCGAGCGAGCCGGGCGAAGGGCGCGCCGTCCTTGAGCAGCTTCTTGTATCGATCGGCCTGAGCCTCTCGATCCGCACGCTCGTCCGCCTCGGCGCCCGGCGTGAACGACAGCAACAGCTCCGCAACCAGCGGACAATCGGCTTTCCAGCTCTCCTTGGCCCCTTCCCAGGCCTCGTCGATCTCTTCGGCGTGCGCCTTTGCGTAGGCCTTGGCCGCCTCGTCAGAGCCGTCGACGGCGAAGCGCTCGAACCAACTGGTTCGGACGTTGACGGTGCGAGCCGTTGCTTGGCTTCGATCACGTTCGAACATCTCGAACGCTTCTTCCTCGGGAACACGGACTGCTGAGGTGACCAACGACCGCACACGTGCAGCGATGAGTTCGTCTTCCTGGCGTTCCTTGAACTCGCGAGGGCTCATGCGCAGCAGGTTCTGGATCTGACGCTGGTAAATCTTGTAGTCGAAGGCGTCGGTCTTGGAATTGCGCACGCGAATGTACGTGACCAACTCGCTGGCGCCGGTGATCGGATAGGGGAAGCCCTGCACGACCGCGGCGGGGGTCGGAGCTTCGACTGGCCACGAGTAGTGAACGCGCCCGAGCGCCAGCTCGTCGTCGAGCTGCTCTTCGCTGACGGAAATCCCCAGACGCCGGGCCTCGCGCAACAACAGCTCCCGCTCGATGAGCGCATCGACGACGCGGGCGTTGAAGCCGCTCTTGCGCAGCTCCTTTTCCGTAGCCCCGTTGGGGGCCACCAGTCGGATCAACATCTGGTAGTCCTTGGGCGCAACGCAGCTGCCCTCGACCTCGACCACGCACTGCTTGCCGGACAACGGCACGCCGTTGCCTCGGTAGTCCATCGCGAAAGCCGCGATGATCAGCAGCACGACGCCGCCCATGATGCCTTTGATGATGCCGCCTTGGCGCAGAAGATTCAGCATGTCTTGCTCCGTGCGCCGCCTGCGGCGCAGCGGGCGCACATAGCACGCAACGCCGCGGGGGTAAACGAACTCGGCGCGGGGCTCAGACGCACATTCGGAGCCAGGTTCAGCCCGCAGCTCAGCTCACCCGCGCCAGCCCCAGCGCTTGGCGCAACTCGCTCGGTAACTCGGCCAATGGCACCCCCGCCTTTTCGTAGGTGACCTCGTACCAAGTATCGAGGGTCGCTTCGGGATCGCTCGGATCTGCCACCGGGACGACCGCACTCTCGACCTCCGCATAGCCGGACGCGACACCCGACTGACCCAATTGCCGCGCTCGCGCGAGCAAGGCCGGCTCCGACTCGGTCGAGTGCTCGGAGCCCCTCACCCGCACGACGTAACGCACCGCGTGAGGATCCGCACAGACCGCGGTGACCCCGCTGTCCATTATCAAGTTGTCGCGGACACGTTCCGCGAGCACGACATGGGATCCGATCACTCGGAACACTTGGAACCCCTCGGCAACCAGGTGTTGTTTCAACTCTCGTGAATTCAAAGCGGCTTTTCCTCGGGCTCGGGGATTCTAACCTCGATTTCACGCCGCAGTGCAGCATGCACGGATCTGTGACCACCTGGCCGGTCCGTGCCCGCACCTCCGATAGGTCAGAACCGTGTCCATCTGGGCAGACCTCAGCGCCCCGAGTTGCGCCCTCGTGAACTATTCGCTTGGGCCGAGCGAGTTCGGGACGAACCGGCCCGCGTTCGGCGCAACGAGTCTCACGTTTTTCCCTTCCGTTGTGCGACAAAGATCTGTTCTTTGAGGCGCAGCCATGAGTCGCGCCGCGCAGTTGTTGGGACCAGAGGGACCTCTGGCAGCGGCAATCGACAGCTACGAAGCTCGGCCAGGGCAGCTGTCGATGGCGGAAGCCGTCGAACGCGCGCTAGCAGAAGAACACATCCTGTTCTGCGAAGCAGGTACGGGAACGGGAAAGTCTCTGGCCTATCTGGTCCCGGCTGCGCTCAGCGGTAGGCGCATCGTCGTTTCGACCGCGACCCGGGCATTGCAGGATCAGATCGTCGACAAGGACGTGCCACTGGTCGAGCGGGTAATCGGACGCCCACTGCGGGTTACCGTGCTCAAGGGTTTGAGCAATTACCTGTGCCAACGTCGCTATGGTGAGCTGCTCGCCAGCAGCGAAAGCACCAATCCCCGCAACGCAACACGGCTGAGCGTGCTGCAAGCGTGGCAGGCGCAAAGCACGTCGGGCGATCTCGCAGAACTGTCATCGATCCCCGAAGGCGACCCGCTGCTGGATGCCGTGCGCTCCTCGAGCGACACGCGAATCGGCAGTCGCTGCAAACACTACGAAACGTGCTTCGTCACCCGGGTCAAGCAACAGGCGCAGGACGCAGAAATCGTGATCACGAATCACCACCTGTTCTTCGCCGACCTGGCGTTGCGCGGACCACACCCCGGCCGGGTGTTGCCCAACTACGATGCCGTGATCTTCGACGAGGCGCACCAACTCGAAGACGTCGCGACTCTGTTCTTTGGTGTCCGGGTATCTCAAAAGCGCATCGACACCTTGCTGGCGGACGTGAACCGCCTGCTCGGAGCAAGGGCGAATGGCTTCGCGCTGGGCAGAAACATCGCGGAACAGGCAGCGGAGACCCAGCAGCGGCTGTTCGACGAGCTGAGCCGCGGCGCCAAGGACGAGCCGCGGCTGCCTCTACCCCGCGAGGCTTGGGTTGGAACGCCCCACGACTGCTACCTCGAGTTGGACACAGCTCTGGAAAGCGTCGAGACGACTGCCGAACTAGCCAGAGACGCCGAGAGCAACGGCGAAGTGACTGCCGAGGCCTGGGAGAGCGTCCTGCGCCGCGTACAAGCGCTGCGGCAAGCGCTGGCCGTGATCGTCGACGGCTCGCCGGGCCGGGTCAACTGGCTCGACAACGCCAAGGGGGGTAGGGCTTTGAGCTCCACAGCCGTCGACTTGGCCGAAACCCTCCGCGATCGACTATTTGATCGCGTCGCGAGTGTGGTGTTGACGAGCGCCACGCTGACCACGGCCCCGACGAAACTCGACGAGCAGGGGGACGCATCGCCGTTTGCCTTTGCGCGCTCGCGACTGGGAGCGGTGAGCACCGAATCCGAAGTGCGAGAGCTGACTGTGGACTCTCCCTTCGATTTCGAACGCCGAGCACTGTTGTATCTGCCCAAGGACCTGCCGGCGCCCAACGCGCCGGATTTTGCCCAAGCCATGGCCGAACGCGCTCAGCACCTGATCGACGCCTCGGACGGCGGCGCGTTCGTCCTGACCACGTCGATCCGCGCGATGCGCTCGTTGCATCGACTCTTGTCGGCGAGCAACCAGGGGCGCCCCGTGCTCGTGCAAGGGCAAGCGCCGAAACAGAGCCTGCTCGCGACGTTTCGAACCCAGCCGCACTGTGTGCTCGTCGCGACGCTGAGTTTCTGGGAAGGCGTGGACGTACCTGGTGAGGCGCTGCGCTTGGTCGTGCTGGAGAAAGTGCCGTTCAGCGTCCCGTCGGACCCGGTGCTGCAGGCGCGAGCGGCAGCTTTGCAGGAAGCGGGGCGCAACGCGTTCACCGAACTGTTCTTGCCGCTGGCGCAGATGACTCTCAAACAGGGTTTCGGCCGATTGATCCGGACGACCCGAGATCGCGGTGTCGTTGCGCTCATGGATTGTCGCGTTCATCAGCGAGGCTATGGCCAGCGTCTGCTCAAGCAACTGCCACCGGCGCGACGCACCACCGATCTGGACGAAACCCTCGCGTTCCTGAAACAGGCCGATGAGTAGTAGCGCGGGTTGGTTTCGTGCTTTCCAGTCCCCGCCAGCGCCGGCTCGGACGACACACCTCGAACGACACCGGCACGCGGGTCAGCGCGAGTCGTTCCGCTCGCAGTCCGTCGAAACGCAGGGCTGCACGGTCTGTCAACCCTGCATCCTGGTATCTTGAACGCAAGACTCGCAGCGGACTTGCAGCGGCACCCGTTTGGTGCAGCCGCTGCAAGTCCGCGCCCATGGCCCGCCTTTCGTTCGCGGTCAGACCTGCTTCCTTGGTCCCGAACCTCTCGTTCGGGACACGAACACCGTCAGCGACTCTTCTTCGAGGCCTTCTTCTTCGCGACCTTCTTCGTCGTCGGACGCCTCACCGCTTTTTTGGCGACCTTCTTCGCGGCTGTCTTCTTCACCGCTTTTTTAGCGGCCTTCTTCGCGGCTGTCTTCTTCACCGCTTTTTTAGCGGCCTTCTTCGCGGCTGTCTTCTTCACCGTTTTCTTGGCGGCCTTCTTCGCGGCTGTCTTCT
>QJWJ01000364.1 GCA_003235365.1 Deltaproteobacteria bacterium | reverse complement strand
GGCGGGCATTGCATTGCAGTCGACCCGTGGTTTCTGGTCGATGCGGACCCCAAACACACGACGCTGATCAAGACTGCCCGCGACATCAACAACGGCAAACCCCATTGGGTCATCGAGCGCGTGAAACGCCACGCAGACAAGCTACGCGCCCCCAAGATCGCGTGTCTCGGTTTGGCCTTCAAACCCGACATCGACGACCTGCGCGAATCACCCGCGCTCGAGATCGCGCAAGAACTGAAGCGGCTGACCAACGTCGAGTTGCTCGTCGTCGAGCCAAACCTGGAGACGCACGACGACTTCGCCTTGACGGATCTGAGTACGGCGCTGGCGCAAGCCGACATCGTCGTGGCACTCGTCGCACACCGCGAATTCAAGCGCATTGCCACGAGCTCGCTGGCAGAAAAGGTGGTGCTCGACATCTGCGGCGTGTGGCGGGACTGACGCATGACCGAAGTCTCCAAGAAGCTCCGCGTCGTCGTCATCATCGGCACCCGGCCCGAAGCCATCAAGATGGCGCCGGTGGTCCGCGCCCTGCAGCGCAGTGCCCATTGTGAACCGATCGTCGTCAGCACCGGCCAGCACAAGCAGATGTTGCAGCAGGTCGTCGACCGCTTCGAGATCCCGGTCGATCACGAGCTCGACGTGATGCGCCCCAACCAGACCTTGGCTGGGTTGACGTCGCGATTGGTCGCCAGCTGCGATGCCGTGCTGGAGCAAATCGCACCGGACTTCGTCCTCGTCCAAGGCGATACGACGAGCGTCCTGGCCGCGTCGCTGACTTGCTTCTACCGTCACATTCCGATCGGGCACGTCGAGGCCGGGCTACGCACCGGCAATCTCCAGGCACCGTTTCCCGAAGAAGCCAACCGCGTGTTGGCTGGGCGCCTGGTGAGCGTTCACTACGCCCCCACTGATTTCGGGCGTCAGAACTTGCTCAATGAGGGTGTCGATCCCGAACGGATCCTGGTGACGGGCAACACCGTGATCGACGCTTTGCACATCGAAGTGGCCCGCCAGCAAGAAGCCGACGCCAAGCAGGCAATCGATTCGGCACTGGCGAGCGCAATCGCTCCGGACTGGCAGAGTCGACCGAGCGTGCTCATCACCGGCCACCGCCGTGAGAATTTCGGCGGCGGTTTCTTGAACATTTGCAAGGCGCTCAAGCAGCTGGGTGAACGTTTCCCCAGCTTGCGCTTCGTTTACCCCGTTCACCTCAATCCGAACGTGCAGAAGCCGGTTTACGAGCTGTTAGCCGACATCGAAAACATCTGCTTGATTGAACCACAGCCGTACAGCCAGTTCGTCGCGTTGATGAACGCCTGCACGCTCGTCTTGACCGATTCGGGCGGGGTTCAAGAAGAAGCACCGGGGCTTGGCAAACCGGTACTTGTGATGCGTGAAACGACGGAACGCCCCGAGGGCGTGAGTGCGGGAACCGTCAAATTGGTGGGCACGGACACCGACGCCATCGTCAGCCACGTCAGCGAATTGCTGACGGATGACGAGGCCTATGCGCGCATGTCCAACGCCGTCAATCCCTACGGAGATGGCAAGGCTGCACCCCGCATCGTCAGCGACATCGAACGCCGCATGCTCGCAGAGGCATGAGGCGCCGCGGCAGGCTTCGATGAACGACGATCGCCCATCGAGTCCGGTCGCCCACGCAGATCCCGACGCGTCGCGCCGGGTGGCACGTCCATCGCGCTGCTCCGAATCGAGGCGTTCATGACGCGCGTCTTGATGATCAACGACAAGTTCCCGCCGTTCGCGATTAGCGGGTCGGCGCGGCCGTTCTATTTCGCCAAGCATTTGGCCGAGCTCGGCTTCGACGTGTCCGTTCTGGCGGCGTCGCCCCCCGCCGGCGAAACCCGCGACGACGCGCTGCTCGCACAACTTCCGCGCAGTGTCGACGTGTTGCGGACTCCGCTGCTGATGAAACCCACGTTTTCTCGGGTCGCCCAAGTCGTCGGTAGGCTCCGCGGTTCCACGGGCGATCGCGGTCCCTCGAGTCCCGCGTCCTCGACGCCGCAGAAGCGGCCGCCGCCAGCAGTGCTGCGCAGTGGCCGATGGTGGCTGCACTGGCATGCCGACTGGGGCGTCCTGGCGACGTTGGCCGAGTGGCGGCGGAGTCGCAAGGCGATCCCGGACGTGATTTGGGTTTCAGGTCCTCATTTTCGCAACTACTGCGTGGGCTATCACCTCGCCAAGCAGCTTCACCGCCCATTGGTCGTCGACGTGCGCGATCCGTGGACGTATGGGAGTCTCTGGCACCCGGAGACTCCTTGGGTCGAAAGGCAGCATCTCGAATGGGCCGCAAAGGTGTTCGACGCCGCAAGCCGTGTGGTCTTCACCAGCCCCTTGACGATGCGGGAAATGGCGCGGCGCTTCGAAGGACTGGCAACGCGTGCCGTAACCATCACCAATGGCTGTGACGACGATGCAAAGGTCGAAGCACGACGGACGGCCCCGACCGATCGCTGCCTGTTCTTGTACACCGGTGTGCTCAACGATCGTCGCAAACCCGACGTCCTGCTCGAAGCGCTGCGTCTGAACAACGCCGATCCCGCCTTTGCGGCCAGTAGCCTGTTGCAGTTCGTCGGCCGATCCGGCGGGCACGAAACCAAGGTCGCTCAGTTCGGCCTCGACGCCCAAGTGCAGTTCGTCCCACCGGTACCCCGCGCCGAGAGCCTGCAGCTGATGCGTGGTGCGGACGCCAACGTCCTGCTGCAAACCATCTCCGAAGGCCACGACGTGATCGCTGGCAAGGTATTCGAGTATCTCTCGGCGAGACGCCCAATATTGGCGGTCGTCGACGATGCGGGCGGGGATGCCTGGCTGCTACGCCAACTCGGAGCCGGAACAGTCGCATCGTGGCGAGAGCCACGAGCCGTCGCCGAACGAATGAGGCAGCTTTGGGAGCTTTGGCGAGGTGGGAAGCTGAATGAGATGGCCGTCGACACGACGGACTATCAGTGGCCTAGCTTGGCGAAACGCCTCGGAGAGCTCCTGACGGACGTCGCCCAGGGTCGGTGATACACCTCGCCGGGGCCAGCGGTGGCAGATTGGCGCGCGCAGAGCAAGCGGAACGAAGCAGCGCACTGAAACCCACATCCCGAGTCGGCGAACCAGGTCCCTGTGCTGGCGGCGCGCTCCGTGCTAGCTTCGGACGAGACTTATCAACCCGACCGGCCCGCGCCGGCGGGCGGAATATCAGTTGGAGGTCGCAGTGCGAGGGATGAGATCCAATCCGCGGGTTGCTTTGCTTTTGATTGTCAGTCTGCCGGTGTGCGCTCTCGCATTGACTGGATGTGACGACGACAGACACGAAGCGATCACTCAAGACAACCCGGGCAGCGAGGGTGATGGTGGCCCACGCCCCTCGAAGCCACCCCCGAGGCCGACCGCGAGTGACGACGAGGAGACGGACGAGGCCCCGACCGACGATGACGGCGAGCCCTCCGGCAGTGGCGATGCGGGCTCGGGCGGCGGAGCACCGACGGTGGAAATCCTTTCCCCCGAAGATCAGGACGACCCCGATGAGGTCCACGACGAATCCATCGACGTCAGCTGCATGGTCTCCGCATCCGAAGCGGCAGGCTCGAAGGGAGTCGATCCTGCCACCATCGTCATCGAGCTGCTGGACACGGACAACGAGGTCATCTCGACCATCGACGCGATACGAGGCGACTCTGCCGACGTTTACGAAGCCACGTTCCCGACTCAAAACGTCCCGTCGGGGCGAGTGAGGATCCGCTGCACCGGCGGTGACTCGTCCGCCGAGTCGAAGATGGCATCCCAGGTAATCGACGTGTTCATCGATCACGGACCGGAGGTGACGATCGTCACGCCGAAAGAGGGAGAGGCCGAGTCGGCCCTGGGAGCCGTCGTGTTCGAGTACGAAGTCGAAGCCGACGCGCTGGTCAAGGGGGATACCGAAGCTGAGATCGACACGGTCACGTTGTCGATCCTCGGAGAGAAATTCGAGCTGACCGAATCCGACGAGGAGCCCGGCATCTATCGCATGAGTGTCGACTTCGACAACGACGCGGTGTTCAAGGAGGTTCCGTCGGGTCCGTTGTTGGTGTCGCTTTCTGCGACCAATCTGCGGGGGATCACACACAGCGAACGCTACGAGTTCATTCTCGACGGTGAAGGCCCGACGATCAGCATCAAAACCCCCGAGGATACGCAGATCGTCGGAGGCACCACGACGATTTCGCTCGAAGCAATCGACGAGGCCAGTGAAGTGGATTGGGAGACGCTCTCAATCAGCCTCAACAACGTTTCCTACCCGTACGAAGCTGACGGGCCGTGGACGATTCTCAACGACACGGCGACATTCACCTTCGAGACTGCCTCCGTGGAGGGGTCGACGGTACAAATCAACGTCAATGCGACCGTCAAGGACGCGGCCGGGAACACCTCTCCACCAGCCGCGGTACTCTACTACCGCGACGAACAGCCACCGACGATTTCGATGGATCCGCCGAACGTCCGTCAGATCGACCTGGGTTGGGAGCCGCCGCAGTGTTCGGTGTCTTTCGATCCGCTCGGGATTTCTCCGCCCAACGGTGCTCGCGTGCTGGATCTGCAAATGTATCGGGCACTGGTGTGGGACGAAACCAATTGCGCCTCGGGCTGTGCGATTCGCCACTTCTCTGGAGTCGACCGAGAATCGGTTGCACTGTTCGCGCGGCGAGCAGACGGTCCGTTGGTCATCGACACGACCGGCGACGGACGCTGCGACGACGTCAACCAGGAGAACACGCGCTTCCAAGAGTTGACGGCCCTCGACCCGACGGGCTCCCCGTTGTTCCAGAACACACCGGGCGAAGACACGGTCTCCCCGGCGCTCGACGGGCTCTGTGAGCTCGTGGACCGGACGGCACCCGAGCAGTTGTGCGAAGATCAGGTCTCGGATCTGTCGGTGGTCATCGGCCACGCCAATGCCGAAGACGAGCCGGTCGTGTACGCGGTCAGCCCGGACACCAGCCTGGAGTGTACGGGGCGACAGTGGGAGCTTCGCAGCGCGGGGCTACAGGGTTACCAAGGGTGGGTGTGCCTCGCGGTCTTGGCGTATGACGAAGTGGGCAACCGGGGCGTATCGAAACCCATCGCGGTGTGTCTGGACAACGATCAGGTCGACGGTGCACCGAGCTGCCACGTCGACCTGAACGAACCTCCCCCGGATTGCACCGATGGCTGTTCAGATCCACCCACGTTCAGCCCCGCGATCATCCGCCTCGATTGACGAGCGGGCATACGCTTCGGTCGGGCTCTGCTTCAGGGTGCAGTCTGCAGCTGACGCAGGTAGCGCTCGACAGTCTCGTCTTTGGGGTCGGCATTTCGCGCTCGGAGCAAGGCGTCCTGAGCGCCCTGCCGGTCCCCCAATACGGCCAACGTGATCCCGATGTTCTTGTCGAATTGCCGACTGCCGAAGCGCGACGCGCACGCGCGGTACTGTTCGAGCGCTCCCTCTGGTCCATCGAGCTCGAACCGCGCGTTGGCCAGATTGCGACACAAACGAGCATCGTGGGGAAACGCCTCGTAGGCACTACCCCACAACGCCACGCTGTCTCGCCAGCGGGCCGACGAGGCCATGGCGGGCAACGTCAACAGAGCACCGCAAGCCACCGCTGGGACGGCGCGCAGGAGGGGCCGCTCGACGCGCCGCAGCCACGGGTCAATGGTCGCCGCGCACCACCACGCAAGGCCGACCAATGGCATGAATACGTAGACGTCAGCCAAGGTTCGCGTCAACGGGATGAGATTGGACGTCGGCAGGTACGAGAGCAGCGCGAAGCTCAACCCCGCCCACGCAGGTCGACGCGCCGCCGGAGGCAGGCGGAGCGTCAATCCAACGAGCAGCGCAACGACCACCAGTGGCAACAAGTCGACACTGGGCGTCAGCGGCGGCGGCCACTGCTCGGGGAGGTACTTGGCACTCGGCGACTGCAAACCCATCAGCAGACGCAGGTGAAAGCCGAAGGCGTACCAAGCTTCACGCAGTAGCTCCGCGCCGCCTGCACCCGTGCGCAGGCTCTCGGTGGCAGCCTGCCCGCGCCAGGCAACGGGCAGCAACACGCTCGTCAGCAACGCGAACGGCCACGCCAGCTTGGCGGCGCTCTTGGCGAGTTCGAAGAACGTGGGCAAAGTCGCTTCGCGCTCGTTGGTCGACGCGCGGTCCTCTCGCGGCGAGGCGCCCTCGTCACGCCAAAGCACGCCGAGCAGGACCCACGTTGGAAGCACCAAAGCGAGATAGCCAGCAACGGGTTTGCTCAGCAGCGCGAGCACGTACGCCAGCAAGCAAGCAGCGATACCCGCCCAACGCCGGCCGTTCGTCGACTTGCGGTGGGGCATGAGCCCCAACACCAACTGCATGGTGAGCAGCCCAAACACCCCCGCGAGCAGGTCCTTGCGCCCGCTGACCCAACTGACCGGCTCGGCAACGACCGGATGCAGAGCAAACAACAGCGTCCCCGTCGCCGCCGCTGCGCCGCCGATTCCGAGCGAGCGTGCCAGCGCGAACACCTGCCCCACCATGGTCCCGAACAGCAGTAGATTCGTCGCATGAAACGGCAACGCCGAATCCACGCCAAACAACCGGGCTTCCACTCGATAACTCAACACCGTGACCGGAGTCGGATACCCCAGGGTCGGCGTGAGCCAATGATCGGTCCACGGTTGCTGCGCGCTTGCGACAACGAGCGGATTCTCAGTGACATGCAGCGGGTCGTCCCAACTGACGAACCCGAACCCCAACGTCGGCGAAAAGCAGGCCACCGCCCACAGCACGCATCCCCAACAGGCCCAAGACCTCAGCACCGAGAGCTGACGGGGTTGATGCGCCTCGGTGCCGTGCATCGGCTCATGCTCCCCCATCGCCCTCGAACAGGCAACATTCGCGCCCCGCGACGGGGCGCGACGCGATTGGGTGGCGACCCCTCGAAGGGCGGCAGGCCCGCGCCCGGTGGGAACTCAGCTACCACCGATACGGGCGTCCTGCCACCCCACCCAGTAGGGGCCGTCGGGACCATGCTCGCGCTTCCAGATCGGAACCTGCTCCTTGATGCGGTCGATGAGTGCCCGGCAGGCTCGAAAGGCCTCGTCCCGGTGCGGGGCCGACGCCGCACAAACGACAGCCAGGTCTCCGACCGTCAAGTCACCCACCCGATGCAAACACGCTAGCTCGACGTTCGGGATCTCGGATCGAATGCCAGCGACGATCGCCTGCATCTGTTTGCGAGCCATGGACGAATAGGCTTCGTACTGCAGCGCGGTGATCGACATCCCGTCGTTGTGGTCTCGCACCACGCCGACGAACAGACAGACGCCCCCCTTGTCGCTTGCGGCAACCGCGCGATGGCATTCATCGATGCTGAGCGGCTCACTTCGAACGTCGATGAGAGTCATGCGCGAAAGTCTCCAGAGCGGCCGCCGCTCTTCTCACGAACCTGAGTCGGGCCAATTCGCATACCACGATCATAGGACTTGAGCATGTCGTAGACCGTCAATGCTGCGGCGCTCGCCGCAACCAGCGCCTCCATTTCCACCCCCGACCGATCGACGGCTTCGACGGCGGCACGGATGCCCACCGCGTGGTTCTGCGAGTCGAGCGTCAAGTCGACCGAAATGCGAGTCAGTCGCAGGGGATGACACAAGGGGATCCATTCGGAAGTCCGTTTGGCCGCCTGGATCCCCGCCAGCCGCGCCGTGCCGAGCACGTCGCCCTTGGGCACGTTGTGGGTGGCGAGCTTGTCGAACGCTTCGGGGTTCATGCTGACGCGGCTCTCGGCGATGGCGTGTCGCAACGTCTCGGCCTTGCCCCCAACATTCACCATGCGCACTCCCCCTGTGGGCTCGAGGTGACTCGAAAGAGCCGACGCGCCGATGATCTCTCTGTACGCAGAGTCGAGCCGCGCCGGGCGGCCCCGCTGAGCGACCTTGAACAATGCGTAGCGTTCGAGCGGAGCCAGTGCTGCCCAACTGGCCCCTGGGATCGGACGCGCTTCGCCGAAGGCGGTGCTGACCACCTCGGGAACGTCTCGGGCGTCGGGCTCGGGCACCGAGTCGATCCGCGTCGCCGCCGATTCACTTCCTGCCAGCAATGCTCCAACCGCATCGGCATCGACGGCGACCTCGCTACCGAGTTCGCAAAGGGTTCGGCGGTGCGAGATGTCCAGCGCCTGCCACTGCGCCAGCGAAAGCTTGTACCCTGCTTGGTCCAAAGCCCTGCGCGCGGCCATCGGCAGCAGCTGCAGGTCTTGGCCCACTTCGTCGAACTGGAAAATCTTCACTCGATGAAGTTAGCGCCAATCAGCCCGATTTCCGACTGACTCGAGCGAGCCGTCGGCGCACCGACCAACAGCTGGGGCCGCTGGCTCGCCCGGCGGGCCGCGCCATTGTAAAGTCGCGCAAGTGCAAAAGAACACGCCCAGCCGGTCCATGCGTTCTCCACCCGCGCTGCCACGATCAAGCGGCGCTGCGACGTCCGCGGCGCCCCGGGTGCTGTCGCTGACTCGTTGGTTCCCGGCGGTGCTGGCACTGGCGTGCGGTCCGAGCGCCCCGCCCGCCGTGCCCGGCGATGGCAGTACGTGCAGCACCGATCCCCCCGGGCCACCGGCTCAATCCCTCCTTCCCATCCAGTCACATCTTGGAGCGGAAGTCGTGGTGGAGGAGAAGCGCTTGATCGCCGAACTCGAGCGCCAGGTGCCGAAAACCTTGGCCAGCGCTCGCAACCAGTCCATCGGCGTCGCCGGCAGGGTCACCTATCGGATCACACGCAGTGGGTTCACGATCACGCCCACCGAACGAGAGCTCGTCGTCAGTACCCAACTGGACGGCGCGATCGACGTGTGCAAGCCACTCGGACCGTTTTGCCCAGGCTACGGTTCTTGCTCACCGCGCTGGAACGTCGAGGTGACCATCCCCACCGTGTTCGACGAAGATCTCTCGCTTCGCGCGCGCAGCGACGTTTCGGTCAGCAGCGGGTGCGTACTACGGCCGGTAGGCTACAACGCCACCCCCGAACTCCAGCGCATCACCGAC
>QJWJ01000460.1 GCA_003235365.1 Deltaproteobacteria bacterium | reverse complement strand
GGCCTGCGAGGAAGAAGTAGACCAGGCAGCTTCTGCGAGGGAGGCCGCCAGCCGAAGTTGAGCAGTCTTTGCCAGGCACAATGGGAAGGCAGGACCCAAAACTTGGGCTACTGTGCCTATTCCGGCCAACTTGAACGCTCGTTCCGACGTACTTGAACGGGTCGGAGCGCAGCGACGGGGGTCTGGGGTTAGGCGTTTTGGTCAGAGGGTTGCTGCAGGGCTTTCTTTCTCCGCATGGATGGTCCGCCGAGCTTGACCACGTGAGCGTTGTGCACGAGGCGGTCGCAGATGGCGTCGGCAATGGTGGGGTCGTTCAGGGCGTCGTGCCAAGTTTTTGTCGGGAGCTGACTCGTCATCACGGTCGAGTTCTTGTCGTAGCGGTCTTCGAGCACTTCCAAGAGATCGCGTCGCTCGACGTCGTTCATCGGGTTGAGCAGGAAGTCGTCGAGGACGAGGACGTCGAAGCGTGCGAGCTTGCCGAGAAGCGAGCCGTACTCACCTGCGGCTCGGGCCAACGCCAGTTCTTCGAGCAGGCGCGGGACTCGGAAGAAGATCGAGCGATGACCACGACGGCACGCGGCGTCCGCCAAAGCGGAGCCGAGGTAGCTCTTGCCGACGCCCGTCTTGCCGACGATGACGACGTTGTGTTTGGATTGTATCCATCGGCACGTTTGAAATTGGCGAATCATCGATTTGTCGATGCCGCGCCCCTGTTCGCACAGGACGTTGTCGAGCGAGGCTCGGGTGCTCAGCTTCGCGTCCCGAAGCCTTCGGGCAAGCCGACGATTGTCGCGATCGGTCCATTCTCGGTCGACGATGATGCCCAGCTTCTCCTCGAAGCTGAGGTCGTTGCCCGGCGAGGACTCGAGCAGCTCCCTGGTGGCAACTGCCATGGTGGATAGCCTCATCTCGCTGAGCTTGCTGATGGTTTCTTCGATGGTGGTCAATGCAGTGTCTCCTTTCTGTCGTAGTAATCTCCGCCTCGAATGTTTTCGTGGTGAGCCGGAGCTTGCCGCGTCGATGATTCAGCGCGGGTCGTCTTGTCGAGGCCTCTCCTCAGAATGGCTTCGATGTACTTGCGGTTGGGGCTACTGTTGACGGCGAGGGCACGTTCGCACGCGTCGTTCATTCGTTGTCCCCCATAGCGCTCCGCAGCACGCAACAGGCCGAGGCACGCACGGTAGCTCTGCTCGGGGACGACGTAGCGCGCCAGCATCTGCTCGATGACCGTTGCCACCGCCGGTCCGAATTTGCGCCCCCAGTTCACCAGGCGTTCTGGTGGCCAGACTTGCTGTTGGTGGTGAGCGGGTCGATGAGCGGGCTCGGTAACCGCAGTCCCCACCCGACCGTAGCTGCGCGTGTGCGTGGCGACTCGGTCACCGCTCTTGTAGTCGTGCCCCCGTGTTTGGCGCCGGCGATGCTTCTCGTCATCTCGAAGGAAGATCTCGACGACCCCGACGGTAGCTCGCAGCTCGACTGCTTCGTGTACCAACTGGTACGGCACGCTGTAGTAGCGCTTGTCGTACTCGACGTGGTAGTCGATGTTCACTCGAGCGTTGCGACGATCGGCCAGTTCGTAACGCAGAGCAGGCAGCGGTCGCATCGCCGGCTTGTCCAGCTCTTCGAAGGCAGAAGCGCGAGTACCAGCGAGCTTCTGGAAAGGACGAGCATTCAGCTCATCCAAGAGCTCCCAGATAGCCTGGTTCAACTCGCCCAGCTCGAAGAAGACGCGGTTTCTGAGCTTCGCCAGGATCCACCGCTGAGAGATCAGCACGCCCGTTTCAACTTTCGCCTTGTCCTTTGGCTTGCGTGGCCGTGCCGGGATCACGGTCACATCGTAGTGCTGCGCCATCTCCAGATATGTCGCGTTGATGTCCGGCTCGTAGCGGTCGGGACCCTTTACGGCGCTACGCAACTGATCGGGAACGATGATGTGCGGAACCGCTCCGAAGAATTCAAAGGCGCGAATCGTCGAGCCGACGAAGTCGGGGAGCTTCTGCGTGTAGCTCGCCTCCGCGTAGGTGTAGTTGCTCGCGCCAAGCACCATCACGAACAACTCGACCTCGCGCGCTTGCCCAGTGTTCGGATCCCACAAGCGAGGCTTCTTCCCGGAGTAGTCGATGAAGCCCTTTTCCCCGGCAATGTGGACCTGCCGCATCGAAGGCTTCTGGCGCTTGCGCCACGCCCCATACAGCTCGCAGTACTGGCTGTACTGGTACGGCTTCACGCCGTCCGACCGTGCCGCAACACCCTCCTGGTACTCCGCCCACAGCAATTGAAGCGTCACGCCAGTTCGATGCAACTCTCGGTGCACGTACCCGTAGTCGATGGGCGCTCGCGCCGCAGCGACGTTGCGTCCGCCGTCGCGAAACAGCAGAGCTTCCAACTCGGCGTCCGTCCTCGACTCCGCCTGCTCCCACGTGACACCGACCTCCCGCGCTCGGCGAAGCCGCCCACATACCGTTCCCACCGCGACGCGCACTGAACTCGCGATCTCGCGGTGGCTCCGGCCCTGATGGCTGAGACGAAGGACTTCTCGGATCTTGCGCATTGAAATCGGTCTCGACATCCCGACCCCGTGGCAGCCGCACACCGGCGCCACGAGATCGGCTCTCTCGCCGCCCCAAAACCCTCCTGTCGCTACGCTCCGGCCACTGAAACAGGCCGTTCAAGTGCTCCGGAATCGGTGTTCAAGTCGTCCGGAATGACCGTTCAAGTGCTCCGGAATCAGTGTTCAAGTCCGGCCGGAATGACCGTTCAACTCCGTCCGGAATACGCAC
>QJWJ01000443.1 GCA_003235365.1 Deltaproteobacteria bacterium | reverse complement strand
GCCAGTGCGACCAGGCGGGCAGTGGCGCTCACGTGGTGCGCCCCTGCATCAACAACGAGAACTGGGGCGGCATGAACTCCACGACCTGTGGTGCGAGCGCCCAGCGCCTCGAGGTGCGCTGCCTCACCGACTCCACTTCGGTGTACGAGCATGATTTCCCCACGGGCACGGTCGCGACCGGTTCGGAGCAGTGCATCGACTACGCCAACTACACGGCGGATCTGACGGGGCGCTACTTCAGTGTCACGCTCAGCGGGAGCAACGACACCACCGGCGTCACGTGCAACGATCCCGCAATCGCCACCGAGCTCTGTAACGCGCTGGCCACCAGCACCACGCTCGACCTCGATTGCAACGGCGTCGACTGGCACGTGGGGGACTGCTCGACCGGAACGGGAGCCCCGTTCGAAATCAGCGCAGGAACCAACGCCGATTCCGCGTGCGCATGCCGCGACGCCGGTTACACGCTCAGGCCGTGCATCGGCAACGACAACTGGGGTGGTATCAACGGCAACAGCTGCTCCGCTCCGGCCCAGACGATGCGCCTCGAGTGCAATGCCCAACCGAGCTATTACTCAGCTCAGTTCCCCGAGGGTACTGTGGCCTCCGGTGCGGCTCAGTGTACTTCCTGGGAGACGTTCCGAAGCGAACTCACCCAATCCTCGTACACGCGAGTCACGGTCCGCGGCAGCGCCAACCCGGGCGGGCTCACGTGTAGCGACCCGCAGGCAGCCAGTCAAATCTGCGGTGCGCTCAACACGAGTGGAACGGTCAATGGGATTTCGTGCGACGGGAATACCTGGAGCGTGGGCGAGTGCGGAGGCACTGCCTTGGCTGTCAACTCGTCGGTCTGCGAATGCACCATGGGTGATGCACACATTGTCCGTCCCTGCATCAACAACGCCAACTGGGGCGGCATGGGCACCGCGACGTGCTCCGCCGAAGCCCAGAGCATGGACGTAATCTGCGAGTAACGCCCGATTCGATCGCGCGACCGCTAAACGCGGCCGTCGCTGTTGGGCATGCGTCGAATCTCCGCCTTGGCAAGGGTCCAAGCGCGCTGAATGATCCACGACAGCGATCGATCGAGGCGCTTTGCCTGGGAGCGAATTTCGGACAGCATTTCCATCGGGAAGTATAACGACTGCTTGCTGGAACCGCGCTTCCGTTCATCCATGGGGTCGGAAGGTTAGCGACTGGCGCCGCCGATTGCCAGTGAAATGACTCTGTGAGATGGCGGGCCGACAAGTCATGGCATCACCATGACATAGCGACAAATTGTTGCGAGAGCTCGCGAGCCAGCGCGACCCGTAGGTGGAAAAAGCGCTCGGCTCGCACTGCGGCGTGAGCGGATTCTCCAACGCCCATCGACGCGCTACGCGCTTCAGCCGAACTGCAGCTGATAGCGACCTGCCTCGCGGGTTTCGACTCGTGCAGCGCCCTCTTCGCCGCCGTGCGTCGCGATCGAGATACCGCGCTCGACGTCCGTGGCAGCGCGGCACGGGTACGGAGCCTTGACCACGACAACGCCCCCTCGTTTCGAAACGACGTCCACCGTGACGGCCCCCTGACCCCAGCGGGCCCCCACTTCGAAACTGCCACGCGCTTTCAAACCGGAGAAACTCCCCGAGGGCCAAACCTCGAAGTCGACGCCGGGGAGGCAACGAAGCTCACCCGTGTGCGACTGCAACAGCATCTCGCAGATCGCGGCGGTAACGCCGAAGTTTCCGTCGAGCTGAAGCGGGGGATGCGTGGTTACCAAGTTGGGAAGCAAGTTGTGCGCGACGAGGCCGTCGAGCATGGCGTGCCCCTTCGAGGAGCCGAGCCTCGCCCACAGCGCCGCGCGCCAAGGCCAAGTCCAGGAGCGGCGCGAATCGCCGGTTTGTCCTCTCGCCGCGAGCGCGACGCGCGCCGCCTCCGCAAGCTCGGGCGTCTCCAACGGGTCGATACGCGTCCCCGGGTAGACCCCTATCAGATGCGATGTGTGGCGGTGTCGATCCTCCGGATCGTCCCGGTCCTCCATCCATTCCATGAGCTGGCCCCAGCGCCCAACGCTGGGTCCGACGAGTCGACCGAGAGCGTTCTGCACTTCTTCCACCAGACCACCCGAAATCCCCAGCAGGTTGGCGGCGCGCTCCGTGATTCGAAAGAGCTCCCACACCAGCAGTTGGTCGTAGGTTACTCCGTCTTCTCGCGGACCGTGTTCGGGAGACCAACCCTTGGGAACGACCAGGCGGCCATCGTCGAGTGCTTCGAGCCTCGCCAACCAAAACCGGCTAGCCCCCTCGAAGTAGGGCCAAGCGCGCTCGCGCAGGAACACGTCGTCGCCAGAGAACGCGTAGTGATCCCAGTAGTGGATGGCACACCAAGCGTTTGCCGTGGCGTTCCATTCCCACCCCTGGCCGCCGAAAACATTGAGACTGGTCCGGTAGCAAAACCCGGGAACCTGCTCGCCGAACTCGGCCCGTGTCGCCTCCTCGCAGACGGGAAGGGTTTTGTCCAACAGGTCGAACAGGGGTACGTGGCACTCCGCGAGGTGAGCAGGCTCCGCGAGCCAGTAGTTCATCTGCACGTTGATGTTGGTGTGGTAGTCCGAGTGCCACGGCGGTTGATTGGAGTCGTTCCACAGCCCCTGGAGATTAGCTGGTAGTCCATTGGTCCGAGACGACGCGATCAAGAGATAGCGGCCATAGTGAAACAGCTTGGCCAGAAGCTCGGGGTCCTGCCCTGGCCGGTACTGGGCTACACGGGCGTCGTCAGGCGTACGAGAAACCAGATCGCC
>QJWJ01000172.1 GCA_003235365.1 Deltaproteobacteria bacterium | reverse complement strand
GAGTCACTCGCGTCGACGCTGGCACCCAAGCGCCACTGGACCGTCGCGTCGAGATAGATGTCTGCTTCGGCGATGACCCAGTCTTCACCCTCGACACGTTCGTATTGAACGTCGGTGGTTGCCGGGGCGTCTTTAGGAAAACCACGCGCGCTCCAGTCGCGAACCCATTGAATGGTGTTGACGTGGTCGCCGGGGTAGGCGTCGTTGCGTGTCACGCCGGAGGGCTGCAGTTCGAGACTGCTACACAGCGGTTCATTCCACTGGCGCATCGCCTCGAGCATCACGTCGGCTGCGCCGCCCTCGACGCTGCTGGGGGCGCTGTCGGAATGAAGCACGAAGCTCACTCGATCGTTTCGCCAGCGCACCCTCGTTGTCTTCGAGTCGGTGTCCGAAAACTCTTTCAGCTGGCCGGCAGTGCGATAGGCGAAGGCCTGGCGCGGGAAGATCACGCCGCTGAGTACGGCCAGTGCCCAGAGTAAAACGAAGGCCGCAGTGTGGAGGTGAGATGTCAAGCTAGACCAGCTGCTTCCTGGTTCGAGAGCGCTCGTGTTGGGGGCTTCGCTTGTTTTAGAAGTCGGGGGCGTCTCGGTGAACGAGCATCCTTCGGAGACGTGGGTGCGCGTCGAAACGTCGTCACCGGTGTGTCGCCGAGTTGATGTGGTTGCTTGCTGAAGCGAGGGTCCCCTCATCGTTCGAAGGCTCTTACATGACGGGTTGAGTTTGCGTCAATGTCCAAGATGGTTGCGTCGAGTTCGCAGTCGGGAATTATGCTGCGGAGGCGGTGGTGGCTCTTGGTGGTACGGGATTATGCTGCAGAAGGTCGGTCAGGTGGTCACTGTCTAACACTTTGCGGTGCACTATCGGCGTTTATGGTCGCGGTTGGTGGTTATCGTTGATTGACCACCTGCTGGTGGAAGTGATACGAGCTGGTTGATGGTCAACTGGGCGAGGGGCAGTGATAGGGTGTCAGGTGATACGGATTCGAGCCGTAGCCGGCACGTGCGCACGGGGTTCGTGCGTGCATGGCACCTGGGGGCCGTGCCTGCGCTGTGCCAGCGTTTCAAGCGGCGAGGTGAGGTTTCCACGGCAAGTCAACGGCCGGTCTCCTGGGCTCACCGGTCGACGGTTCGCCGTGCTAGCTACCTGTGGATGACTTTGGAGCCTGCGGTGGAACCGTTGAGAACGTGGCCTCCGTATGTCGCGAAGAGAGAAAGGCCGTCTCATGGCTAAGAGGTATGAGCTCTCGTCACGTACCGCATCGTTCGCATCGTTCGCATCGTTCGCATCGTTCGCATCGTTCGCATCGTTCGCAGCGGCTGCGTCGTTGGTCGCTGTTGCGTCGTCGCTTACTCTATTACCCGGTTGTGCGGACGAGTTGCCGCTTGCCGGCAACGTCAACTCAAAGGAGCGTCCGGCGCTGCAGCTGGGGAGCGCTCTGGGAGTCTGCGGGGATGGCGATTGGGATTCGTCGTCCGACTCGACGGAGGAGTGTGATACGGGCGGCCCCACGGAGGCCTGCTCTGCGGACTGCACGGTGCAGACCTTCGCCGCCGCGACGCGCCCGGGGGTGGCTTACCGGTTCTTCGGTGGCGCGCGGCACCCGGTGGCGGCCAACGCCTTCGGCGCCGCCGTCGGCTACGTGGAGGCCGATCCGTTGAATGGCTTTTTGGACCGTGACGCCGGCGCAGATGCGGGCGCAGATGCTGGCGTTGTCGCGCCCGTGCAGAGCTTGCCACCGGTCCTGGCTGTCAGCTTGTTCGATGTGAATGGCGCCCGATTGGGAGAATCGGTCCTTCCCGGTAACTTCATCGCCACACAGATGGCGGCTCCCGCCCTGGCGGCCATCGGCGCGAGCGATTACGCCGCGGCGTCCAGCGTTCTGGGCGTAGACGCAGACGAGACCGGCATTGCCTTGCACCGCGTCCGTTGGCAAGACGGTGAGCTGGAAGTCGCCCAAGCCGGTTTTGCCAATCAGACTCAGGCGTTCTCTCAATCTGATCCCGACCTGCTGTGGACAGGGACGGAGCTGGTTGCCGCCTGGGTCGACCACAACGACGGCGCCACGGCTCCCGATGTGCACTGGCGTCTGTTCGACGGCGATCTGCACCCGTTGGGGGACGAAGACGTGCTCGCTGCGGGCCCGACCATCGAGGGTCACGTCGCGCTGTCCAAGTACGACGATACCTGGGCTGCAGCGTGGCGGGCCAGCACCGGTGACGGGTTGGAAACGCTCGAGGTGCGCGTACCGAGTCTCGGCCTGAGTTGGTCGAGCGTTGCGCACGTACCGGCGCGCGCCGAAGATCGCCCCGCGCTGATCAGCCTTGGTGGCGGGCGTTTGCTGGCCGTGTACACGGAGCAGACTCAGGCGCCGTCCGACGACGTGCCGTTGACCGGTCGCTTGCGCGTTCTGGTGCTCGAACCTGGCAATGCCGGCGCCACCGACGCTCCCAATCCATTGACTCCGTGCACTCCACCGGAGCCGGTGGGGCCGTACTTCGACGTCGATCGGGGGCAAGGGCAGCCGGCGGCGACGCGTACGGGGTCTCAGGCCTTGCTCAGCTGGGTGAGCGACAGCGTGCCGGGCAACCCGTTGGGTCAGGAAACCTGGCAACGGGTCGTCACCTGGCCGGCGGCGATTGCCGACTGCAGCGAGCTTTCGTACGCCGCGACCGTATCACTCGTCAACGGCGCGGCGATCGATGAGCCTGACGGGCTCGACGTACGCCTGGCAGACCAACGGCGACCCGCATTGGCGTCCGCTGGTGGCACCACGGTCGTCGCCTGGGAGGA
>QJWJ01000238.1 GCA_003235365.1 Deltaproteobacteria bacterium | reverse complement strand
GCAGGAACACCACGGCGCGCCGCGCTTCGTCATAGGCGCGCATCAACAACGTAACCGCGCGACGCCGCGCGTCGGCAATCTTGGGGTCAGCCACGACGCGCTCTGGTCGTCGCGCGGCCAACTCCAACAGCTGGTTGGCGAGGAGCTCCGCCTCGTCGATGTCTTCGGGCAGAGCCGCGGAGCGGCCTTGTATCGCGCCACTCGATTGGCGGTACAGTGCGACCAAGCTCATCAGATCGTAACCGACGTTGTTGTAACCGGTGTCGCTCTTGATGGCGGCGACCGAGTCGGCATTCACCAAACCGTGCTTGGCGAGGTTCGTCAGATCCGACTTGAGGAGGGAGCGGCGCTCGACCGCAGCTTCGTAGACCTCCTCCAGTTCTTCGGGTGGTGCGCTCGAAATGACGTACAGTGACTGGACGTGTCCGGCGGCGCGCGAATACGTCTCGAGATTGCTCACGAGCGCGTGATCCAGCGGAAGCGATGCAATCTGCGAGGCGAGGGAACGCACTTTGGGCGACGCGGCCAAGCCGCAGCGCACGATGCCCGGGATCGCCAGGTTGATGTTCGCCAGCTCCCCTTCGCTCAGAGCGGTTCGCTCTGCCGCCGTGCGTTCGTACGCGTCGCGGAAGGCGAACACCGCGCTACCGGCCGAAGATGGGCTGTCGTTGGTGACGTTGGGTTCGTTGGGATCAGACATGGACTCGTAACCTTTCTGCAGCCAATCCGCGGCTGCGAAGTGGAGGTCGGCGGCTCCCGGAACGAGTTGCGGAAAAAACACGAGGCCCACCCAACGAACCGCTGTTGCCCCCAACGCCGGCTACCGCAGCGCGTCACACACCGCACGTTCCATTCGCGCGACGCGGCGGGACGCGGCGCATCACCACCGGCTGGGAGCGGCGGTGCAGTGCTTCTCCGCACTCGAATGAAGCCGCGCACACCACTTCGACCGCCCATTTTCGCTCAAATCAAGCCGCGCGAGGCACTCCGAGTGCCCTGTCCGGCTCGACGAAAGCCAAACCGAGCACTCGACTTGCCCAGATCCGCACGATTTCAGTCAAACAGAGCACTCGACTTGCCCAGTTTTGCTTCTTCCAAGCCAAACAGGGCACTCCGAGTGCCCAGATCTGCACATGATCAGCGAAACAGGGCACTCGACTTGCCCAGATCTGCACATCGGGGGCGAAGCCGCCGGCAGCGATGGACGGTTCGACACAACCCCGCCTCACGCTCTGCCGCAGTCTAATTCGTCACGAGGCCTGTCCGCGTGCCAACCATCAGCGCCAGGCCAGGGCAAGCAGCGCGCGGTACGCCATCGCATCCACGTGCTTGGGGTCGACGCTATCGGGGAGTCGCGTCGTCTCGGCCGCCGCCGCCATCTGGCTCTGAAGGCGTTCAGCTTCGGCCAGGAGCTCATCATAGGACAGCTTTCCGTCGCGGATTTCGCCTAGCTCGCTCGCATCAGGACGACGCACTCGCAGCTCCCCCTCCACCATGACTTCGACTCCCCAGTGCCCCGACGCTGCCTCAGTCACTGGCAGTTGGCGTCAACCAACTCGACCTCGTGTAGGATCACCGTACCCTTTGCTGATCTGTTCCCGGTTCGCAAAGTGTGCTCACCCGCGAATAGCAGCGTGGTGCCAAAGGGGATTGCTGCCACTTTCCGCAGACGCAATCAATCACCACTTGGCAAAACCTGAATCAACACTCACTGTATCGACTGCTCGATCTGGAAATGGTGCACTTGTGCCGACAAGAGCATCGGGTCATTGCCACGGCAGCCCAGCGTCGTTGGGCTCAGACGAGGCGCCGACTCCGATCGGCGCAGGGGGTTGGAATGTTGGTTCATGAACGTCCTCTGACCGTGGCTCTGTATCCATACTTCGCTGACACGCCCTGGCTTGAAAGCTGCTTGGCGGCCCGATGGGACCGTACCGAACTACGCTTCATCACATGGGATTGCTACAGCGAGCCTCCGCCCCCCGAGGCGGACGTCTTCGAGTACGATCCGATGTTCTTGCCTTCCTTCGCCGCAGCGAAATACTGCGCAGCTCTGGAGGCGGACGAGGTTCACGACCTCGACGATCTGCTCGAGTTCGCGCTCGACGGCGCGCGTTGGGGGGGACGACTACTCGCGATTCCTCACTACGCCTCGACGGCAGTGTTGTTCTACCGCGCGGGCGACGCCGAGATCGCTTCGGCGCGGACACTGGCCGATCTGGAGCGAATCGTCGGTGTGGCGCGCTACGACGGCTGCCGACCTCCCCCAGACGAAGGCCTGCTGGTGAACTTCAGCGCAGCGCTGACTAGTACGGTGCTGTACCTGCTGAGGACCCGGCATCGGGCTCGCCAGGTCGCAACCGGTGGCATGGTTTGCGGCCATCCCCTACAACGACTGGCCGTCGAGGACAACCGTCGCCTGTTGGCGATGGCCGGTCGCGGTCAGGCCTTGGCCTCCCTCGCGGAGGGGCAACGCGTGCGTTGGTTCGCCGAAGGATCGGGACGCTGCTACTACGACTTCTGCGAGCGCGTCTGGTACTTGCCAGCGGCCGGGTCGCAATCGTGGGCCCAGGAATTGAGCGTGCGTCTACTCCCGCCTGACGTGTCGGACCACCACTCGGATGTCACCGGTGCCCGCTGGTTCGTGACCATGTGTTCCGTTCGTCCGGGACTCGAGCCCAGACGTCGTGCGCTCGCCGTGAAACTGGCAAACCTGTACTGCGGTTCTGCACTGGTACTGCAGGGCCTGTTCCCTCATGCCCCCACGACGACCGCCGAGAGCGGGCAACACTGCCAATACCAGCTTCCGGTGCGCCGAAGCGTGCTGCGTTGCGGACTACCGGCGCGCGCGCCCTTCTACGGACCGCTGCTGCAGGTCTTTCGGCAACCACGTATCGTCGCCCGCCTGCCGGCGCGTTGCCGGAGTTGGTGGTTGCAGTCTCAGATGCAGGTTCAAAGAGCGATCACCCATGAGCACTCGGATCCCGTTCCGGTGCCGAAGCACCGGCGTCACCCAACCTGAAGCCCAGGCGCTGCAAGGCGCCTCTCAACCCCGCCAAGGGGCGCTGAGACATCAAGGTTGCACCATGTCTCGACCACGCATCGTCCGGACTGCTCCGCCCCTGCGCCCGATAGTGCTCGGCCAACACTCGGTCGAAGTGTCGAATCCCTGCCTCCTGCCCCGCTTCGTCGTACTTCTCACTGTGTACGACCACCGATTGGGGGAGTCGGGGTTTCTGAGGCGGTCGTCGAGCGATCTGACCAATGCACAGGCCAAAGACGGCAAACACCCGAGGGGGAAGACCCAGGAGTTGAGCGACGGCTTCGGTGTGCTTGCGCAATCCGCCGATCATGCAACTCCCCCACCCCAACGACTCAGCAGCCAGGCTCAGCGACATGCCGACCAAGGAGGCGTCGATTGTGGCAACCAGCAGAGCCTCCAACGTGTCGCTGCCGCGACGGACTCCCGTCATGTCCGCTGCCCGATCGAGACGCGCCAGGTCGGCACACAACACGAACAGAACCGGTGCCTCGGCCACGTGGCGTTGCTCCCCCGCGAGCTCGGCCAAACGTCGTCGCGTTTGTGGATCAGTAACGCGAATGAGACTGTACGCCTGCAGGTTGGAGGAAGTCGGTGCTCGCCGCGCTGCCTCCACCAGGCGATGAAGCTGCGCTTCCGACAGGGAGACATCGGCGAAGTGACGCACGGAGGCTCGAGATTCGAGGGTGCGCAGCACATCGCGACCGCCAGCAAATGGATCCGGGACCAGTAGAGGCTTCACGTCACTGCTCCGCAGCCACCAGCCAAGTCGGCTCGAGCGGCACAATCCATCCTTCGATCTCTGCTATCTCGTTCATGGGCTGGGCGCGTTCCTGAAGCACTGGCAGCTGATCGCGCCGGTAGGCTTCGTGAGCTTGCTCGCTGCGCCACAAGCTCAACACGAACCACGTGGAAGGATCCGTGTTGTCCCGCATCGTGAGCGCAGCGAGGCAGGCGCGAGTCTCTGCCATGCCAGGATTCCAGATCTCGCGTTGTTTGCGCAGGAACGACTCCTGGCACCCGCTTTTGAGCTGGCAACGTGCGACGCGAAGGAGTTCCCCTGTGCCGCTGCGTTGAGCGGCGTCCATGAAGTTCCCAACGCCATGAGCCTCTTGCGACGGATGGCCCAGCCGGACCGTGATTGCATCGTAGCTCTTCTGCTCGCTGTGCGGCGCGGCCAGGCGATCGTGCAGCCCACCCATGAATGCTTGGTAGGATGCCACATCTCGCCACAGTCCGAGGATACAGCCTCGAAGTGGCGCTTGATGGCCTTGCGCAAACCCTCCCAGTTGCGCGACGAACCCCTCGGCCATGCTGACGAGGCCCCAATTACCTAGTATTCGATCGAAGATGTCGCGCTTTTCCGGCGCCACTTCGCAGACGATCCACTTAATCAGGTTCATGATGTCTACCATCCAGCGATTGGAATTGACGTGGTAGGAGAACTGGCGGTACGCACCGCAGCAAGCACGACCATGAGTGGTCTCTGGCAGCGAGGCCAGTCGAGGAGGGCATCCAGAGCCCAGCCGCAGTTCTGCAGGCTTCGGAGATAGCTCTGCAGCGAGCGATTGTAGAACGGCAGAGTCAACCCGCCCGATCCCGGTGAGCACAGCGGCCGCCCAACGTGATAACTGGGATGGAGGAAGGCGAACACGCCTCTGCCGCCGGGATGAACCACTCTGGCGGCTTCGCAAATTGCTGCGTGCGCGTCGAATACCGAGGGAAGGACTTGGTTGGAAAGCACCGCGTCGAAGCTGTCATCGGCGAAACACGCCAAATCCGTCACGGACAAGTGCTGGTAGCGGATCCCACGGGGCCGTCGTTGCTCCTGTGCGTAGGCCAACGACAACTGAACGACAGAACTGTCGACGCCGATCACCGCGTGCCCCGAATCGGCGAGCATGCGACTGACAGCACCCTCCCCGCATCCGGCGTCCAGCACGCGCCCCGGACGACCCACCAGCGCGACCAGAGTGGGGAGCAAGGCGTTCGTTTGCGCGTGATAGGGGGGCTGACCACCGCTCGGCGCCACGAACTGGCGGGCGAATTGGTCCCACGCGCTCAGCCTGACTGCGTCTCGACTCAACGGCACCGTGAGGTCTCCCCTGCGGTTGGCTTCGGCCAGTCTGCAGCGACTCGAACTCCACCGTCACCCGACCATCCATCGACGAGCGCAGCCAAGTCGTCGCAGCCCGACTGCCGAAGCCGCTGTGCGAAGCTGCGCACAATCGGCCAATACATGACGTCCGCGCGAGGCCGGTCGGGACGCGCGAAAGTCGCAGCAAGGTAGAATCGTACCTGGCCCGACCAGTTCGGACTTCCGCTGTGCAACAGGCGGTTGTCCAGCACCCAAACCTGGCCTGCACATCCCGTCAAGCAACGTTCGCCCCAATGGGGGGCCGGCGGTGGACGTGGCTGCAGGCGTTCCGGATCGCGGTGGCTGCGCGGCACGACACGCAGTGGGCCAGTAATCTCGTTCAGATCTTGGAGATAGGTGATGAACGTCAGTGCCGAGGGATCCGCGTCACGTGTCGGGCGCACCTCGTAGCCAAATCGATCGCGGTGCCAGTCGAACGCGTCTCGTCCACAGTCTCGAGTTGCATTCCGGCTTGGAAATGGCCTGAGGACGACCTCGTTCAAGAGGGCGTGAGTTCCCAACACCGCACGCACGATCGCCGTGATCTGCGGATGAGCGAAACAAGGAGCCAGCTCCCGCGGGAACTGACCCATGGCCGGCATTCCGGGAGTCAATCGCACACCCAGAGCACGCCACGAAGCGACCTGCCACGGGTCGTGTAGCGGTCCGACCAACGCGTAACCATCGCGGCGAAGCGATGCGATGACCGCAGAGGGATCGGAGTCCGTCATCGCAAGCCCAACGCTTTCCGACCGTTGTCCGAGAACATGGCGACCAACCATTCGTCCGAGATCGCTCCCGACAGCGCCTCTCGCAGAGCCAGGGCGTAGGAGACTGTCCCGTCCGGAAAAGGCTCGCTATGGATCTGCCCGAAGTCCGTAGACAATACGACCTGTTCGGGCCCCGTGGCACGAATGGCCGAAGCAAGTGCCTGCATGGAAACCTCTTCAATCGTGTGAATGGCGAAGCAATGTTCGATGAAGACCCGGTCGTCGCTGACGAGCCGTTTCAAGGCGCTCTCGTCCAGCCCCACACAAGGGTAGTGCGGATGCGTGACGATGACTCGGTGGACGCCGATTTTCAGGGCCAGCGGCACCAGAGCGAGTACCTCTGCTGCCGACAGGTGCCCGGTTGCCAGGCAGGCGCGAGCACCGTAGCTTGCAACGGCCTCGAGCACTGCAACCAGTTCGGGTGTTGGTCGTTCGTTGTGGTAAGCGCTGATCGGTTGGACACGGACGCGCTCCGTCGGCTTTCGCCCGGAGGTGTGACGATGCGGTTCCCCGTGCGAGTGGGCGCAGCATCCCGACCAACGCGGATCGAAATCGTAACCGAAGTGTTCGAGGTGTGCGCGGGCATGCACGGTCGGCAGCCACACGACGATCGGCAGTTCGTCCGGCGACTGTCGCGTGGGATCCGCCTTGTTCCCGGACATCGCGGAATGGATGGCGTCAGGACTGAGCCCGCCGACGAAGCGGTTGAGCACGACGGAGCCCAAGAATTGTACACCATACACGGCTCGTGCCAGACTGGCCAGCGGCGTGGTCGCGTATGTATGGTTCTTCAAGACCACGGTGGCGTTCCATGGCTGGGCTGCTCGTGCCAACGATTCGACGTGGTACCGACGAGGTAGCAGTTCCGGGCCAACGTGGTAGTGCGTGTCGACGACTCCTGCTTCGGCGAGCCGGGCAGCCAATTCTGCGCGTCGAGATAGAGCGTATTCCATCACATCGATTGCTGCGGGGCTGCACAAGCCCAAGGTGAAGGCTGAGCCACACGTACGGCGAAACAGCGCAACCAGATCTCGAGCTGCAGCAAAGACCAGACACGCGCTGCCAGCGGTGCGCGCAGCTGGGGTGGCCCCTCTGCACACGTGGCCAGACGTGCGAGCCAGGGCCTAGCATCAAGCAGCGCTCGAGTGTGAGCGTTGGATCCAGCCAGCAGGTCGTAAGCGAAGTCCTCGAGGTCGCCACACAACCAGGAATCGATCGGTACGCTGAAAGGCTGCTTGGAGCGGCGCAAGAGCCACTCGGGTAGGTCGTGACGATAGGCCTCGAGCAAGCGCCCCTTCGGCATGCCAGCTGGACGCTTGTGTTCGGCAGTCATGCCAAAGCCCAATTCTACTACCCGCGAATCCATGAACGGCGACCGCACCTCGAGTCCCACTGACATTCCGATCTTGTCCACGCGTGACAAGTGGTAGTTCGGCAAACGATTGGAGGCCTCCAGTCGCATGATGCGATCGAGCGGCGCCAGCTCGGTACCGGGGCGGTCAATGCCTTCGAGATAGCTGGCCGGCAGGGTTTCGAGATCCAGATCCGCGGGGAGAAACGTCATGGTTCGCTCGAGGTAGCGATCCAACTCTGTCGGGCAGTCGTCAAAGCGACTGTACCCTCCCCAGATCTCGTCGGAGCCATCTCCAGTGAGCGCGACTTTCGTGCAGGCGGCTGCCGCGCGACACAACTTCAAGGTCGGCACCGTGACCGGGTCCTGGTTCGGATCCTCGGTTGCCACGGCCACCGCCTCCAGCAGTTCGGGCAGTTCGGCACACCGCACCTCCAAAGCGACGTGCTCGATGCCCAGGCTTTCCGCCAGTCGCTGCGCGTGATGCCGCTCATCCTGCCACTCCGCGTGATCATAACCCACGGTAAACACGCGCTTCGGCAACCGGGGACGTTGGTGGTGGAGCGACGCCGTAATGATTGCGGAATCCAGACCGCCGCTCAGAAACAGCGCCAATTCATGCTCGGGATCGGCGCGCTGAGCAATCGCCACGTCGAGACAGCGGCGAATTTGGTCCGCACCCAAGCGATTGTCCGGCGTCTCCGGGACAGTCCACCAGCGCCCGCGCTGGACCGATCCGTCCGCATTAATCCGGACCCAGCATCCGGGCGGCACCTGGGAGACCCCTTCGAACGCACTCTGATGGCCACCGACACTTCGGAAGACGGCGTACTCCACCAAAGCCTGTTCACGCACTGCCAGAGGACCACTGCCTGCGTGAATGGCTGCAAGTGTTGATGCAAACACCCACTCGTCGCCGGACTTTCGCAAGTAGAGCGGCTTTTGACCCATGGCATCGCGGACGAGCAGGACGCTTCCGTCGCGAGGCTCGAAGCGCGCGGCGGCAAACATCCCCCACACACGAGATGCCCCTTGGGGTCCCTCGTGCGCCAGGGCGGCCGCCAGCGCCCACCCGTCTGAGTTCAGCCCTGGCTCGCGCACAGCAGCCGGCAGTTCGAATGGAAGCTGGTGATCGTAGATCTCTCCATTGAACACCGTCCACCCCCCGAGGTGGTCAGGCAGCGGCTGGCGTCCATCAACCTCGTCACCACAGATCTGCAGACGGACACACCCAAGGCTCACGCGACCATTCGACCAACGGTAGGACGCATCCGGCCCTCGGAAACTCTGAGCGCGATTCATCGCGGCGATGCGGGCAAGGTCCTCCCGTCGCGATGAATCGCCAACCTCGCAGAGACGCAAGGAGGAAGCCCCCGTCTTGACAATGCCTGCGATGCCACACATCCGATAGATTCCCGATTGGCGTCTCCCGCTAGCCGCAATCCCTCTTCCCGCTCAATAGGCACCTGGTTTCGCAACGAGGTACCCGGCGCCCCACGCGCCCGCCGGCTTTGCTGCCGCGGGTTTGGCTGCGTACATCCCCGCTCCCCAGCTGCCTTGGGGTTTCGCCGCTGCGGGCTTCGCTGCCCACTGACCTGCTCCCCACGCGGGTTTCGCTGCTGCAGGTTTCGCCGCATACGTCGTGGCGCCCCATGCGGGTTTCGCTGCCGCGGGTTTCGCCGCGAAGCTGCGAGCTCCCCATTCAGGCTTTGCTGCCGCGGGCTTCGCTGCCCACTGACCTGCTCCCCACGCAGGTTTCGCTGCTGCAGGTTTCGCCGCATACGTCGCGGCACCCCATTCGGGTTTTGCTGCCGCAGGTTT
>QJWJ01000495.1 GCA_003235365.1 Deltaproteobacteria bacterium | reverse complement strand
GCGGCGAAACGCACTGGCTTTCGACCTGTGCCCAGGACGCTGACTGCGGATCACTCGCATGCCTGTGCGGACGCTGCACCACCGTGTGCGAGTCCGATTCGTCCTGCACCGAATTCGGGGACACGGCGATCTGTCTCACTGCGGCGGAAGTCACGTTCGTCGACGACTGCGCTGAACCTCCGGATCAACTGTGCGCGCGCAGCGACGGTAGCCCAAACGACCCGAAGCCAGCGCCGTCCAATGCCAAGACGGGCTCGGAACCAGCGTCGAGCGAGGATACCGAGCCGACGGCGCCGGGGAACCGGGTGCCCGTCGAGAGCGACGCCGGGCCAAACGGAACGAGCCCGGCAGGGACCGGCTCCGACGCCATGGGCGGCGTTGGCGGGGACGAGGCTGCCGACGCTGGCGCATTGGCGCAAGACGCGTCACCCGCTGGGGCCGGAGGAGCAACGACTGGCTCGGGAGGTGCCGCGTCCGGTGCCGCGGGGGAAGCGGCCGGAGGCAACGCGGGCAGCACGAGTTCGCCGGTGTCCTGCGACGCTCCCATCACGTTCCCCGATCCGGGACTCGACATGGCCGTGCGAACGGCACTCGTGGCAGGCTCGGGTCAGTCGGCGCGGACAGGGGACCTCGACCCCCAGGAAATCGCCTCGATGACACGCCTGGTGTGGGGTGAATGGAGCGCTCCCGGCATGCCCATCGAGTCGCTCGCTGGCATCGAATGCCTCAGTTCGCTCGAAGAACTCGACCTGCAAAGCAATCCGATCAGCGACGTGTCGCCGCTCGCCGGGCTGACCGAGCTGCGAACCCTGAACCTGGCGGACACCCAGGTAAGCGATCTCGGGCCCCTGCAGGGGCTCACTGAGCTCACTGAGCTCGAGGTCAGCCTGGACCCGGACGCGGACGATCTATCGGCGTTGGCCTCGCTCGTGAACCTGACGACGCTATCCGTGGACGGGGCTGCTGTCAGCGACGTGTCGCCGCTCGCGTCACTGGAGCAACTCGTCGACCTGACCCTGGCGGGGACCCCCGTCAGCGACGTCGCACCGCTTGCCGACTTGGCCACACTGCAGTCGCTCGACCTGAGCGGGACCGACGTCACCGACGTCACCGCACTGGGAACGATGACCTCTCTCGTGTCGCTGTTCCTCAGATCCACCGAGCTCAGCGACGTGACCCCGCTCGGCACGCTCGTGAACCTCCAAATGCTCGATCTCTCCGCCACCCTGGTGGCCGATGTCGATGCCCTCGGTTCGCTGGTGGGGCTGCAGCGGTTGTGGATCAACCAAAATCCGAGCCTCGTGGACATCAGTGGCCTCGCATCGCTCGAGCAGCTGTCGGAGCTGTGGCTGAACGACGATCCGAACCTCGGTGGCATCGAGGCTCTCGCCTTGCTCGGCAATCTGGGACACCTGCGCCTCGACAACACGCCGGTGAGCGACGTTTCTGCGCTGGGCGGGATGACGAAGCTCGCCGTTCTGTGGTTTCGCAATTCCGGCTTCAGCGATGCTTCGCCCCTGGCCGGGCTGACGAACCTTTCACTGGCGCGTCTGGACGGAAACCAGTTCACCGACCTCGGGCCGTTCGTGGGGCTTACCAACCTGACCTCGCTAAACGTCACCGGTAACCCCATCGATTGTGAACTGCAGGCGGACAACCTGGCCGCGATTGCTGCTCAGGGCGCCGTCGTGACCAGCGACTGCCCCTGAGCGTCGGCGCGGCACGGTTCGGACGGTCCGTGCGGCGGGTCCGATTCGCTCACGGCGCAACGAGGGCGAGAGCAGCTGTGCAATGAGCCGCCCGCGTCATCAGTGTTGCGCTGCGCCGTGAACGATGGCTCTGGCGAAGCGTGCCGAGCCTGCACCAGTGGCAGCCATCTGAGCTGTCGTCATTGCCGGCACCAACCGTTGTAGGCGCGGGGTAACGGGCTCTGCCGTTTCGGAACCGTCTGGGCAACGACGGAGTAGCGAGCTACGATGTCGCCCGACTCCCTCATCAATTCACCAGCGCCCTCGGCGCGAGATACGTGGCCTTCCCGTTTGACGTACGATTCGTTCCGGCAACTCGGCCCTGGCCAGACATCGCTCGTGCCGCAGCAGTGGCCCTGGCGGCTGCGGCAGGCAGACGTCTCGTCGAGCGCTGGCTTCGCGGCGTTGATGGCGACGTGCAGCGGGCGATAACTGCGCCCCGCGGGGCATCCTGTGGCAATCAACTCCCAGCTGAGCCATGCGATACAGTCGACGTCATTGCTGCGATCAGAGTGACGGGCAGCCCATCACAATGAGCGATTCGCCGTGTACGCAGAGCGCTATTCAGCGCAGTGGGCCACTTTCCGCGGAAAGTATCCCTGGCACGGATGTTGCTTTGGCTATCCGTGGCAAGTGAGCGAGGGCGGAAGCTCGGGCTACACGCGGACCATCAATCCCGTTGGCGCAGGCCGCCGGAACGCTCGTCTCATTACCGACGTCCCCCCGGGCAATTGGAGGGACGAGAGAGATGACACATGAGCAAATCAGCCTACTCGATGCGGGAGTCGTCGATGCGACAAAGGTCGTTCGCGTGGCGCTTCAACATGCAGGCGTCAGCTGCGTCGCAACGGCTGACCACGGCTTCTCACAGCCCCGAACGCCCTCCGCGACAAGCCAAACCGGCGACTGTCACAACTTCGCGCCAGATAACTGCGAGCTGACCCCACAACGGAGAACCACGATGAACTGGACACAAATTGAAGGCGAATGGCACCAACTGAAGGGGCAACTCAAGTCCCAGTGGGCAAAGCTCACCGACGATGACCTCGCGATGATTGCCGGCAAACGCGATCAGTTGGTGGGGAAGCTGGAAGAGCGCTACGGCATCTTGAGAGCGGACGCGGAACGTCAGCTCGACAAGTGGATAGCCAAGGTCTCGCCGCAGCAGACGAAGCGTTCCGAGCCGGAAAGCGAAACGCCGTCACTCGTCGAGTCGAAATCCCCACGAAGCGATCGATAGTGGAGACCTTGCTGTTCCTCGGGCTAGGCCTCCTTGTTGGAGTGATCGCGCGCTGGGTGGTTCCGGGCCAAAGACGTGGTAGTTCGGTCGCGCCGCTAGGACTTGGCGTGTTGGGTGGGCTTGCGGGCGGGTTCTTTGGACGCGCCGTCGGCCTCCACGAGGTGGGCCCCACCGCGGGACTCGCCTCGTCGGTCGTGGGCGCAGTGGTGTTGCTACTTGCCTACGCCAAGTTCGCTCCGTGGAACCCACGCCAGCTGAAGTGAACGAGTTGGCAGTTCGATCGTGCTTGGCGCCGTAGTCGGCATCGTGAGCTGTTGAACTCATCAATGGGGTCAGCTGCCAGTCAGACACTCTCGCCAGTGCCCCAAAACGGGCAAACCATGCGGCCTACTTGAAGTGAGACGAACCGCGATCAGCGCGCAATTCCAACGGGTGCGGGAACGGGGGGGCCCCCATCGTCGGGCGTGCCCGGTGCGCCTGCATCCGTGTCAGTGGGCGGCGCATCCACGGCGGGCGGCTCGTCCGTTTCTGGTGGGCAGTCCCCGGGCGTGACGTCCACGCTGTTTTCTGACGCCTTGCTGGGCGATGCGTGCACGAACTCGATGAATGCATCACCGAAGCCTTCGGAGCCAAATGCGTCGACGTCGATCCAAACCTCGTACACGACGCGATAGTCCCAATCCGGCTCTTCGGGATCGGAACTGGCTTCGAGGGCGGGCATCGGTGAACTCTCGACGTGGCCGCTCAACCCACAGGCGTTGAGGTTTCGGTCGAGTGACGTCGCCACCGCGACGATCCACTCGGGATCGCCTTCGAGCATCTTGCCCTCTCCACCGGTCACGCCCAACGACGAGTAGCCGGATGGAGAGTTCTCATCTTCGGAGAGGTAGTCGAGCTTGAAGTGCAGCACCACGTTGCCAGAAGCGTCGGTGATCTTCATTTCGGCATGGTCGCTCCCCACGAGATCCTTGAAGGTGTGTCCCTGGTGCTTCTTCTTCATTCCGTCGGCCTGAGCGTCCCCATCCCAGCCGACGGCGGTTTCGCCGAACGAGTTATCGACGAAGTTGGGGTTCAACGTGAGCCGTACGTGCACCCATTCGTTGCCATCGACGGTCTCGACGACCTGATCGATCCGAGCCGCCGGCGTGTCCGGATCGTCCTCACTGAAGAAGCACGTCTGTTCGGCGGCAGCACCGGAACTCGACGAGATGACCGATGTGGTTGGACACTCGTCCGCGCTGGTCGGTCCGTCACTGACATCCAGCGGGGGTCCCGTGAAGTCTGCGTCGTCGGGGACGTCCCACTGCTTGGAGTCTGCGTCGTAGATCAGTGGAGTGGAATCGTCGACAGAGGCTTGTGGTGACGGCTGACCATTGGTCCCGTCGAGATCCGCGCTGCTTGGCCCTTGTACCGTTGGACTGTCCGCACCCGGCGGAGTGAGAAGTTCGTCTTCGGGCGCGGTAGTGTTTTGCTCGGAGCTGGAGCTCGAACAGCCCAGGCCGAGCAGGAGTGTGCAGAGAGACAGATGCAGACGTGTGAAAGGGATCATGTGCGGGAACCTCGTTCGTTTGACTGGACGAATCGAACGTAGGTAACGTGTGCCTGCGGATTCAGGCTGAGCCTCCACACTTCGTGTCCCGCTTCAATTGTTCACGCATTCAGTCCGTTGCAGATCGCATCGCTGGTCAGCTTTGCAGTGGGCGTCGCGCGTGCACGGCGCGCACTTCGAGGTCGCCTGAACGCAACCGGGACGTACGGGGTCCGTGCAATCTGCATCCGCAACACACTCCACACAGCTTCCCACTTCGTCGCAGACTCTGCGGTCGGGGTGCATGCATTCGTCTGACGTCACGCATTCCGCACAATGCCCCAGCTCGACTCGGCACGTCTGCGGCGCTTTGCACTCGGCATCGGCGGTGCACGCGGCGCTGCAGCGACGGCCTTCACAGCTCTCACCCGGCGCGCAGTCGGCATCAGCGAGGCACTCGACACAATCGTTGTGCGCCAGATCACAAACGCCCTGTCCACAATTTGCGTCTTCCAAGCACGCGACACAGCGCGCAGCTGCGTGATCGCAACGCAGCGGCTCGGGACACTGGGCGTCGGTGCTGCACTCCACACAGCGCCCGGTGTTGTCTTGGCAATGCGCCTTCTTGTCCATGCAGTTCTCGTCGGACGTGCACTCGACACAGTACCCGGCCGCGACGTCGCACGCGGCCTCCTTCTGTCCAGCACAATCGCTCGGCTCCGCACAGGAGAGGGAGCAGCCGTTGAGTCCGAGATTGCAATCCGACCCTGTGGGGCAATGCTCGGCAGTGACGCACTGAACGCAGCTGCCTCGATGGCATGCGGGTTTCTTTTGGTCGCAGTGTCGATCTTCCGAACACTCCACGCACAGCCCCGCGACGCACAGTGGCTTGTTCGCTGGACAATCGGACGGAACGGCGCAATCTGCCATTGCGGGTGCTTCGCTGGCCAATAGGTCGAGGGAACGCACCTGATCGGTAGTACACGCCAGCGGGACGACTACCCACGACAACACGCGAGCCTGCAGCGCTCGTCTGAAGCGCCGCTCAGTCGCCTCGATCCAGTAGTGCATGAGCTTCCGCGCTGGCGAAGCCGTGAGGGTGAACCTTCAAGTACTGCTTGGCCGCTTGCTCCGCTTCGCTGCGGCGCCCGAGCTTGGCGAGCAACCGGAACCTCTCGGCACGAGCAGTCGTTGCCATCTGGGAGCTCGGATAGCGCTGGATCAGCTCGATGAAGCGCTGCAGCGCGAGATCGTGCATACCGCCGCTCTTAGCGAGCAACGCCGAGTGCATCAACCGATTCGCCTCTCCGAGCCTGGACGGCGCTCGCCGCGGCACCACAGACCCGGAGGGGGCAGGCGAAGTCGCCCGCTCTGGCTCCGACGCTGCCGACGTCGGAGGCAAGGGTTCGGGTGCTTGGGGCTCGGGACTGTTCAGGGTCGGAGCCTGCCAGCTCTGCCCAGCCTCGAGCAGGATCGCGCTCGTCACGGAGCGCACGATTGCCTGTCCGCGGATCACGTGAACGCGAGTGCCTCCCCGGTTGCCAGCGGGCACACTGACGGACAACTGCGCCGCCTTGGCTTCGATGGAAGCATCTGGCGTTTGGACGAGTACTGGCGTTTGAACGAGCAACTGGCGTTCCGCTTCCGGATTTGGAACGTCGAGGTCGACCGAACCCGAGTCGATGACCACGGTCTCTGCCCAGCTATCGGCCGAGAGCTGAGTTCGGCCGAGTCGGAAGTGGCTGTCCTGCGCCAACTCCAACGTGCTGTGACTCGGCAATCGAAGTTGCGACTCGGTTCGTGAGACCAACTCGCGACCGGAGTCGAAAGCCACGCGGTCGACGATCGATTCGGGGACGACTCCTTCGGTCTGCCGCAATTCGAGCTGTCCACCGGCGAGCTGCGCGTAAGCGCCGTCGAGGACGGGAGCACGATTGCCATTCGAAGTGAGCACCCACAACACGAGACCCGCCGCGCACGCAACCGCGACGGCGACGGTCAGTGCCATTCGCTGGCGGCCCCGCCTGCGCTGGGCGGCGTCGAATTGCCGCTGCAGCGCGGTGATGTGCGAGGCGATGCGCCGGCGACGGGCCGCTTCCGCATCGGCATCGGACACGACACCCCCCACGTGTCGCATCTGCCCCAAAACGTCGAGTGGTGAAGGCGCAGTCACGATTGCTCCCCTTCGAATTCATTCGCCACAGTGTTCGGCACCTCGGCGTCGACGCGCGCCATGCGCTCGCACAGTTCACGCCGACCACGAGACAGTCGCGACTGGATGGCCGCGACGGTGACGCCCAGAGCCGCCGCCATTTCGACCAATGGCATGCCGTTGACGTCGTGCAGGATCAACGCCTGTGCGCGCCCCGGATCCATGTTGGCGAGTTCCGTGCGCGCTAGCTGCAGGCGCCGTCGCGCCATGACCTGAGCTTCGACGTCCGTTGCCGCGCGGTCGAGCCGGGCGGTATCAGCAGCCAGCAAGAGGTACTGGTCGCGTTTGCGTTGGCGCAACGAATTGAGCGCCAAGTTCGACGCGATGGCGGAAGCCCACGACGTCAGTGAACAGGCGCGCGAGTAGCGCCCGTTCTGAATCGTCTTGACCACCTGCTCGAACACCGACTGCACGAGATCGTCGTGCTCTTCATCGCGGCGCCCAACGACGCGTAGCAGCGTCCAGTCCACGACGCGGATCAGATGGTCGTACAGCTGCTCGCCCGCTCGCGGATCGCCGTCCAACAACCCCGCGATCAACTGCTCGTCCGTCAACGGCAGCGCAGCGGGCTCGACCGGCGCGGGCGGCTCGCGCACCAGTCGGAGTTTCGCTTCGGTGGACATCGGGTGGTCGTAGGTAGCGTGAGCCGCGCCAATCAGGCTGGCCAAGCCCAAAAAACCAATCCGACCTGTCCCGATCCGGGCTCAATCCCCGAATTCCAGTCCCACCCCGACCAGAGCCCCGAGCGCGGGCACCATCGCAACTCGGCGATCCTCAACCAGGATTTGCGTCGCACCGTCCTGCATGAGCAGCTCCAGACTCAGGACGGCTGACCAATGTCGGGCGAAGGTACAAGCACCATCCACGCCCGCGCGGACGCCGGGGATCCACGCGGTGTCCTCCTCGGCATGCGCCCCGAGGCCTGGCTCGGAGGGGCTGGCACTCGCTCGAACGTTTTGCAGGCTCACCTGCGCACGCAAACGCCCCCACCAGCGCTCGCTCACGGACCAGTGCCAGCCAAGGCCGGCGCTCAAATCGACGAAGCGCAGTCGCAAGTTGTCCGGGACATCCGTCGCCACGGAATAGCCCGCCGCGACGTGGGGAGCGAACGACACCCAGGGCGTCACCCAAAGCCCAAGCTGCGCACCCGTTCTCACTGCCGCGCGCTCGAGCCCGAACCCGGCAATGCCTTGCAGAGCGATGCCCATGTCGAACGGTGTCGCAGCCGCGGCCGCGGGTGGGGTTGAAGGGCGCGTGCCGCGGTCTTCTGGCGTACTCACGCGCTCTTCCTCGATAGGGCGATCTGCCGGACCAACGAGCGAACCGATGCTCAGTCCGGCAGATCGCCAGCGCTCCGTCGGCAAATCGGCAGCTTCGAAGTCGAGGCGCCGCGTGAACCATTCACCGCGCACCGCATCTGCAAGTTCGATCACGATCACGTCCGGCCCTGGTGTCGAGATCATGGCAACTGCCACCGGTTCTTGCCCTTTGACCTCACGCGCCGGAACGCAACGCAGATGAGTGACCGAGGCGTTACAGGCGTCCATCAGCACCTGCTGCATGGCCACCGTTGGCGAAGGTGCCTCGACGTCGACGGCCACTACGGGGATCACGAGGGTCACGGATGCTGCGGCATCGCACCGTGACCTGTCAAGTCCGCGCAGCATCGAGCTAGTATCGAGCGTCATGGGTCCCATGTGAGAGCGCGCCACCCAGGGGTGGTGCAGCCCGCGTCAGCGCAGCTTCTCCCAAGCGGAGCATGCGTCCATCAGCAGCGGCAGATCGAGCACCCGCTGAGAGCACGACGGGCTCGCCAGAGCCATCAGCGTTCCAAACCCGTGCGCTGTTGTCCTCGGACTTCAGCAACGTCACGGCGCCGAACTCACCGTTGTAGGCAACGTGCAGGCGTTTGTGCATTGGTCGTTGTCGTCGTCGTTGCCGTCGTCACACTCTTCGAGGGTGGCGCTCCGAATGCGCTCGGGGCGGTTGTCGGCGTCGCCGGGTGAGGGCTTGCCTGCCGCCGCACCGCCTGACATCGCGCTTTGGCACTCTGGGTCGAAACCCGGGTAGATGCCGCAGAGGTACTCCTGCATCTCGGGCCCCGGCGATGCTGTCTTGGGTCCGACACCATCCGGGTCGGCGTAGGCGCCGAGCGCGTGGCCGTAAACGCTGCCATCGGTGCACGCGTTGTACTCGCAGCTGTCCAGACATTCGTCGCTGTTGTCCGAGTTGGCGTCGTCGCATTGCTCAACGGCGTTCGGATTGCCTGTGTCGGTCTGGATCCTATACCAGGCGCCGTCGCCACATTCGTTCCAGCTGCAGTCGTCGAGGCAGCTGTCCGTGTTGTCGGCTTTGGATTGGGGATCCCCGCCGTCGTCGCATTCTTCGCCAGCATCGACGACGCCGTTGCCGCAGCTCGTGGGGATGCACCGGGTGGAGCAGGCCGAGTTTTCCCCGTTGATGCCAGCTCCCAGATCACAGACCTCGACGCCAGCGTGAACGACCCCATCGCCACAGCGCGCGAGTTTGCAATCGCTGAGGCAGTTGTCTGCGTCGCTCGAGTTGCCGTCGTCGCATTCGTCCGTGCCGTTTACGATGCCGTCACCACAGACGGGGAGTGTGCACGCGTTCGTACAACCATCGTCGTTGACGTCGTTGCCGTCGTCGCACTCGCTGCCTTCCTCGACGATGCCATCGCCGCATTCGTACGGGACACAGTGGTTCGGGCAAGCGTCATCGTCGATGTCGTTGCCGTCGTCGCAGCCCTCTCCCAGTTGTTTGAAACCGTCTCCGCAGCGGGGGGCCTTGCAATCGCTAGTGCAGGTGTCGGTGTCGATACCGTTGCCGTCGTCGCACTCTTCGTCGTCGGCAGTGCCGGGAACCTGGTCGGCGCCCAGCGGCTGGACAAAACCATCGCCGCAATCGGCCGGCGCACAGAAGTTGGTACAGCCATCGGTGTTGTCCGTGTTTCCGTCGTCGCATTCATCGAAGCAATTGACGATCCCATCACCGCAGAGATCGCAGTGGGCGCACATACTGGGGCACGCGTCACCGTCCTCGGTGTTGCCATCGTCGCAGGTCTCGTTGTTGTCGGCCTGCACGTAGCCGTCGCCGCAACGCGCTAGCATGCAGCCCACAGTGCACATGTCCGTGTTCGAGCCGTTGCCGTCATCGCACTCTTCGCCGTCTTGAACGATGCCGTCGCCGCAGACGGGGAGTGTGCACACGTTGGTACAACCATCGTCGTTGATGGCGTTTCCGTCGTCGCACTCACTGCCCTCCTCGACGATGCCATCGCCGCACTCGTGTGGGAAGCAACGGTTCGAGCAATCGTCGTCATCGACGTCGTTGCCATCGTCGCAACTCTCCCCGGGTTGGATGAAACCGTCGCCACACGAGGCGTTCTTGCACGCGTTGGTGCAGGTGTCGTCGTTCTTCGTGTTGCCGTCGTCGCACTCTTCACCCGGACCGAGCACGCCGTCCCCACAGCGGGCCTTCAAGCAGGTGTTCAAGCACTCGTCGTGATCGTCCCGATTGGCGTCATCACATTCCTCGCCCGGGTTGGCGGCACCGTTGCCGCAGCCGTCGACGGTACAGTGGTTGTTGCACTCGTCTCGGTCATCCGAATTGCCGTCGTCACAGGCTTCATTGACGGCCTTGATTCCGTCGCCGCAGCTGGCTGCCTTGCACTGGTTCGTGCACATGTCCGTGTTGTCCCGGTTGCCATCGTCGCAATCCTCGACGCCGTCGTGCGTGTAGCCATCCCCGCAGACGGCGCTCAGGCACCACGGAAGCATCGCGGCTTCGCATTCGCCTCGAACGATAACCTTCGACCCGTTGCTCGCCGGAGTTTCATCGGCGTCACACCTGCACCCGAGGCCGCCCGCGCAGTGAGAGCACTGAGAGCAGTGAGGCCGCCCGGGACGACTATTGTGCCGCAAGCGGCGCCCTTCGCGCGCCGCTTGCCTCCGAGTCGTCCTCGCCGGTGCGGACTGGATTGGGCGGGACGTGCGTGCTCGAGGCCACCGAGCCCGTCAAAGGTTGTTCTCGAACCAGCGTATCGTCTCTTCGAGGCCTTGTCGCAGATCGATCCGAGATTCGAAGCCGAGCACTTTCTTTGCACGGTCGACGTTCATGTATCGTTTGGGTTGCCCATCCGGCTTGGTCTCATCCCAGGCGACGTGCCCTTCGTAGCCTGCAATTGCCATGATCATGTCGGAGAGCTCTCGGATGGAGGTTTCCTGACCCGTGCCGAGGTTGATGGGGGCGCTCGACGTTTCGCGTCGGCAGGCCAAGACGACTCCTCGCGCCGCGTCCCTGACGTGAATGAACTCGCGTGTGGGTTTGCCTGTGCCCCAGTTGACGACCTGCTCCGTCCCTGAGCGTTTTGCTTCGACGAAGCGCCGGATCAGGGCCGCGACGACATGACTGCGCTGCTCGTCGAAGTGATCACCTGGACCATAGAGATTCGACGGAACGAGCACGGTGCTGCGGAGTCCGTACTGCTTCTCGTAGTTGGCGCACGCTTCGTGGAGCAGACGCTTGGCGAGACCGTAGGGCCCCGTCGTGCCCGTAGGTGGACCGTCTGAGATGTGCTCCTCGCTGAAAGGCAAGGGTGCGTTCTGCGGGTAGGCGCAGGTGGTGCTCATCAGCACCAGCTTGTCCAGCCCTGCCCGCCGCCCCTCTTCGAGGAGCATCAATCCCATGACGGCATTGGCGTAGAGAAATAGCCCCGGATTCTCCTCGTTGGCCTGAATGCCACCACAAGCGGCCGCACCATGAACCACGATGGACGGCTGGAGATCTGCATAGAGCCTGCGAACCGCCGCTTGCTCGCAGAGATCGTAGTCCAGGCTGCCCACGGGACGCACGTCTGCTTTCCAGGTTTGCAGTTCTTCACAGATGTAGCGGCCCAGAAACCCGGTCCCGCCAGTGACGACGATGCGGCGTCCCTGGATGTCGAGCTCCGCGATCATTGCGCGCTCTGTTCCGTGAGTATCTGCTGCTTGTACCAGGAGACAGAGCGCGCAATGCCTTCCTTCAGTGAAACTTCCGGCTTGTACCCCAGGGCGGCTACTTTGGCGATGGCTGGGCAGCGCCGCCTGGTCCCCCCCTTCCTCAATTCTCCTGGAACCAGGTTGGCTTCGATGCCCAGCTCCGCAGCAATCAGGTGGATGAGCTCGGCGATGGAGATCTCTTCTTCCGTTCCCAGGTGGTAGATTTCTCCCGGGGCGCCTTTCCTTCCGGCCAAAAAGGCTCCTCGAGCTCCGTCCGTCACGAAGCAGAAGGAACGGGTTTCGCTGCCGTCCCCCTGAATGGGAAGGTCTACCTTCTTCTTGGTCAACCCGTCTGAGACTTCGATGATGCGTCTGGCAATCTCCGGGATCACGTGCTCTCCGCCCATGTCCGGCCCATAGAAGTTGTGGGGGCGGAAGATGACCGTTTCGAGTCCGCGGTGCCCCCCGTAGTGAATGGTGAGAAGCTCACTCGCGATTTTGCCACCCCCATAGCTGAAACGGGGGTTGGTCACGTCCGGAATCAACAGGCGCTCCTTCTCCGTGGTTGGGACGTGAGAGGGCTCGTTGTAGGTCTCGCTCGTGCTGGCCAGCACGTAACGCCGGACACCCGCCGCCAGAGATGCTTCCAAGGTATGGAGTGCACCCTTGACCCCCACTTCCAAGACCAGATCCGGTTTCTCGTAGAAGTAGCGGGTGCCGTTGATGTACGCCAGGTGCCAGACTTCCTCGCAGCCCTCGACGGCCTGGCGGACGTCTTCGTACTTGCGCACGTCACCGTCCATGATTTCCACGTCGAGGTGCTCCAGGCGTCGAGCCCGTCCGCGCGAGTGGTCGTCCAGCACGCGCACCTCGGTGCCGGCGGCAAGTAGTTGCTCGACGAGTGCCGCTCCGAGGAAACCGCTACCGCCAGTGACCAACGCTTTCATTCCTTTTCCTTTCCAAGATCTCTTGCTTGGTAGAACACTTGATTTTTCCCGGTGACGTTCCAGAGATCTGCAATCCAGGTGTCGGGTCGCTGTTGTGCCAGGGCTCGAAGCGCCGCGTCGTAACCGGTGTGGTTGGTCGCGACGAAGACGCACTCTGCGTCTTTCAGCGCCTCCTGGATGCTCCAGTTGACCAGGCTCCCAATTGTCGACTCGTCGATTCGAGCGGGCAGGTGGTGGTCGGTTACTCTGATTTCACTCGGAAGCTGCCGCTGCACATAGCGATAGAGCTTGGGGGCCAGGCTGTCGCGGGTGTCATCCGTGTCCTTCTTGAAGCTGAAGCCCAAGATGGCCACCTGTCGATTGTGGATTTCCGTGCGACGCAGTAAGTGCTCGACCAGAAAGGCGGGGCAGTACTCGTTCATCTTCCAGGCACTGAGCAGCATGTCTGGGTAGGGATTCCACTCGTTGATCATGCCGAAGTCTTTGCGCAGGCAAGTTCCGGCCGTAAACCCCGGCGGGGCAATCGAACTGCGTGGGTATTTGTGGTTCGCCAGCTCGCGCACTTCGAATATATTTGCGCCGAAGCTGTCGGCGATGAGTGCAAACTGGTTGGCTATCGCAAAGTGTACGTAGCGCGCGACGTTGTTGAAGAGTTTGACGAGCTCGGCGCTGACGAAGTCGGTACACATGATGTCCGGAGACAGCTTGGAGAACAGGTCCGTTGCCAGTTCTCGACTCATCTCGTCCTGTATGCCGATGATTTGTGGGAGGGTGCGCAGCTCTTCGTGGGCCTTTCCTTCGGCGATGCGCTCCGGGCAAAAGGCCAAGCCGATGTCTTTGCCAACCACGAGATCCGTGTGTCGCTCGATGAAGCGACGAACGAACTCCGTCGTGCGAGGGGCTACCGTGCTGCGCAGGCAGACCAGCTGCCCCTTGCAAAGGAGGGGAGTGAGGCTCGAGAGCACCCGCTGAATCTGAGCCAAATCCGTCTCGATGTGGTTGTGAAGCGGCGTGCCCACGGTGATGACGAGAGCTGCGCTCTTCGCGACGACTTCCGGGGATGCATGTACCTGGAAACGCTTGCTCGCCACGATGGCGTCATAGCCAGGCTCGGAGAAAGGCATGCGTCCCGCGTTGACGCAATCACGAAGTGCGGGATCTACGTCCACACCCGTGGCGTTCAGACCCACTTCCACCATCGTCAGCCCGAGCGGGAGACCCACGCGTCCGGTGCCCACGATACATGCGTCGTACTCCATATTCATGCTCTACTCGTTCCCTCTGCCCGACGGAAAGTAGGGGGCCGTCATCCATCCGTCAACCGAGCACTTCCGGGGGGGAGTCGGGTCCCCCGATGGTCCGCTCCGGCGCTTCAATTCAGTCGGAGACGGGTGACTACCAGATCAACGAACTGCTCGACCAGCTTGGCTTGGGAGTAGTGCTCGGCAATGTGGGCTTGGCCCCGCCTACCCATCGCCCGAAGTTCCTCCCTCGGCATGTCGGCCAAGCCTACGATGGCGCGTGCCGCGCCTTCGTAGTCTCCGTTGTCGACGCGGACGCCAGCGTTTCGGGCGGTGACCAAAGGCGTGGCATGACAGCGTTCTGGAGCTGTCAGAAAGATGGGACGCCCAATCGACATGGCTCCGTAGACCTTGCACGGATGGACCACCCCCACGATGGCATCCCCTACGGTGACCATGTGAACGTCGGCAGCGGATAGTGAGTATTTGATGGAGTCCAGAGGTTGGTACGGCAGCGAAAGAACGTTGGGTGCCCCCTCCGCGATGCGCTGTTCCACCGCTGCCTTGCCGATGCCCCCACCCACGAACAGAAAGACGATGTCCTCCCGAGACTCCAGGCGCTTGGCCGCCTCCAGGCAGGTGGTCACCGGGCTCGATGGGCCGTGGTTGCCGCTGTACATCACCACGAACTTGTTGCTGAGGCCGTGTTGCTTTCGGAACGGATTGTCGGCGTGGTCGACTGTTTCGAGATGATCATCGTGGGGCCAAGGAGGCGAGATCTCCAACTTGTCGCTCACGTCGAGTTTCGCGTTCAAGCGTTCTGCCATGAACTCGTCCAGGGCTACCACCAACTCCGCGCGGGAGAGGATGGCGCGGTTGAGAAAGTCGAACGCTTTGACGAAGGGTGATTCTTCCGACAACTTCCCCAAGACGACCATCTGGTCCGGGTTGAGGTCCATCACCCAATAGGCCAAGGGTACCCGGCGCAAGGTTCCCACCCAGAGCGCCGCCAAGCCGACCATGGGCGGGGAAGTGGAAACGAGCACCGCATCCACGTCCTTGATGAAGGTCGAAAGCAGGCTCGATTGCGCAACGAATAGCGAGCCACTGGCAAGCCTCTTGGCGATGGAGTTCTTCCCGAAACTGGAAAACGGCAGGCGAAGGACTTCGACACCGTTGAGGGTTTCTCGACGCGGGTATCGAGCACTCGGGTCATCGTACCCGCGGTCGGCCGTCAAGACTCTCACCCTGTAACCTCGCTCCGCCAGAGCGCGGGCAGCATCGGCGAACAGCATTCCCACCGCCGCAGGATCCGGCAAGTAGACTTGCGTGATGATCAGGATGGTTTTGGGGGGGCGTTTGCGCAACATGGGTGGCCGGAAAGTATGGCGGAGGAAGCCATCATTGTCCTACCAGTTGGTACTTCTTTTCTTGGCGCTCGGCTACAGGCGCGTTCCGGAGACCGACGGTCCATCCAGGTGAGGGGGTGTCCCCATCCCGGCCGCGATCGGGTTCGAGCTCGGGGTCGTCGGGCGTTCACTTACGGCCCGCTTCGCCGAGTAGAGACCCTCCGGTTGGGCTCGCCCTAGAGGTTCCACCACAGCAGGGCCGTGGCCAGCGCGAATCCCACTATCCCCGCGCTCCGGGCGAGCAGTCCGCGTCCGCGCCGGACGAATCCGTAGATTCCGAGGCCCAGGGCCCCGAGCCCCACGTAGCCGAGCCTGGTGAGCACGCGCTGAGGCCATGTGTCGTCCAGGCGTTGCCCGCGACTCGAAATCGTCGTGCCACGGAAGTCACAGCACGCGGAATTGCACTGAGAACCCGTCTCCACGTAGAAGGCATCCGCACCCGATCGAAACACCTCGAACGCCCACACCTTGGGAGGCCGATCCGCACAATGCAGGTGGCGATTGCAGACTTCGCTCTTGCCTTGCAGGGCATGGAGTTCGACACAACCGGGCTGTTCCGAAAGCTGGACACGGAATGTTTCCGCGTCGAAGCGCAACGAGCTTGCGGCGTCGTACGATACCGGAAACACGCGATCATCGACGGACACACTCGACGATTGCAGCATGGGAGTCGACCTCAGCACCGCCAGCGTGGCGGTGCTGAGGAAGGCGACGACTGCCGCGATGCCCAGGGCCTCGGAGAGTGACAGCGATTTCAGTCGCTCCCTGATCGTACTCACTCCGACGCCCGTCGCTTTCGACCGAATTCACTCGACGCCATGACTCAGTTCGGTCGCTGGGGGTGGATGCGACGCTGATGGTCTCGGAACTGCTGCAACAGTGTCTGCAACTGCTGAGCGTCGCGGTAGAAGGGGTCGTTCTGGGACACCGCACTGAGGTCCTGGTCGGTCAGCATCAGGCTGAGCCAACGCGCGGCCTCTTCGCGTGAGCCAAACGTGTTGTTTGCGATGTGTTGACCGAATCGATACCCAATCCAGGTCAGGAGCAGATCTTGGTAGCTGTTGCCGCGCTGGGTGTCGTCCACCCGGATCAAATCCAGCCTGCCCCGATGGAAGTTCGTCACGTCTTCCGGTGAAGCCAGCAGGGGCGCGGCGAGCGTGGACGTGAGTCCCCAGCCCGAGAACGCTCGATCGGCGATCTGCTCGTGACCGATGGCTGCCGACTCGTACTGCTGCGTCTCGAAGGCGTGTTGCACCTGCTGGTCTGTCGTGGGATCCAGCGCATCGCGCAGCAGAGAGAGGTAGGGGTGTTGTGCTCGATACTGGGCCGCCTCGCGCTGCCGACTCGCGATGTAGTTGTTTCCCTCTTGAATGTAGAAGCCGATGTGGGCCGCTGTCAGAAAATGGCCAATCTGGTCGCTGCTCAAACGATGCAGAGGCCGATCCGCCCCACTTGCGTCGGGTTGATACTGAATGCTGTCTCTCAGCTCCCGCCTGAAGCCCGTGTCGCCCACGCCGCTGGGGCTGGATTCGGTGCCAATTTCGCGGATCGTATACTGCTCGAAGTGTGCTGAGGGCCCAGGCTGACTGCCGCCGGTGATGCCCAAGATCGAAACGAAGCGCTCGCGAGCCGAGCCACCGGAGATCCCGGTGTCTCTGAAGGCCTGGATCAATGTCTGGGCGTGTGCCGAGGAGGGGTCTGCGGCTCTTCGCTCTTCGAAGACACGCCGGAAGCGCTGCTGGTCACTCGTCGGATCCATGCCGTTCGGATCGACGAACCGGATCGGATTGCCATGGCAGTACTCGAACAGGTTCATGGCCACACTCACCCCCTTCGGTTCGGTGGACAGCCAGCGCCCCAGCCAGGGCGCGTAGTGACGCGCACCGTGGTAGGAGAACCCGGTCTCCTCGTCGCGCTCCTTACCCGAATGGCGGTAGCGCTTGAGGCTCACCTCAGCAGCGCTGCGTCCCGCCTGGAAGGACGACGTTCCGTAGGGATGATACTCTTCGTAACTGATGAGCGCCCCAGTTGCGTCCAGCTCCACGCTCGCCGAGCCGTGGTGGTTGCCCAGTTGGTAGCGCTGGAGGGGCACGGGGTTGCTGATCGGGTTCCCGTTCTGAATCGTCTGCGTCTCGACCAGAGCCAGACGCTCTTTCTCGTCCAGGATGTGCAGTGACTGCCGCTCCAGGCGTCGAGTGGTTCCGGCCGCGTCGTACTCACGGTAGATTTCAAACCCCCCGAGGTAGAGTCGCTCTTTGGTTCGCACGCCGCTCTGTGACTCGATGACCTTGCGCACGCGCTCGCCCTCGGCGTCGTAGACGTAGTAGGCAGTACCCCCACCGCCGAGATCGGCCCGTTGCAGTTGGTCCTTGTGGTCCCAGTGCAGGTTCGGACCAGGCGCACCACCTCCTAGGTGGGACGTGCGCGCGGTGTTGCCATGGGCGTCGTACAGGAAGGACTCGATTTGTGTGAGCCCGTTGCCCAAGGTCACACTCGTCAGGCGATTGTTCTTCTTGCCTGGCTCCAGCAGGCTGTCCTCCAAGTAGGCATAGGCACGCGTCCAGCCGGAGCTGTCGGCCCGATGAACGACCCGTTCCAGGTTCCCGACCGGATCGTACTCGTAGCGCTGGGCGTAGTTGCGCAGAGCCTGCAGGTCGTTGGGGTTGGCGCGCTGCCCCACGAAGCAGTAGTCCCGGTAGTTCCCGTTGGGTGGGGCGAAGTCGAAGGCGTTCTGAGCGACATGCTCGCGCCCGGCAGCCTCGATCAGCCGATACACCGCGTCGTAGGTGAACCACGCCACGGGCTCGACGCTCTGGCCGCCGTGGAACAGGCTGGCGAGCGCCGCGTCTTCGATGCGCGTGAGGTTGCCAGCCGGATCGTAGGTGTAGCGCAGGTCCTGCACCACCGACACGTCCTTGAAGATCTGGGACGCCGTCGCATCAGGGTTCGCTGGGCGCGTGGTTCTCAAACGCGCCAGGCGAAAGGTGAGCGGGTCGTAGTCGTAGTGGGTCGTGGCGCCGTTTCCGTAGTCGAGCCGCGTGCGCTGCCCCTTGGCGTCGTACTCGATGTTGGTCACGAAGGTCGTGACCGTGGCTGCGCCCCGCAGGCGAACCTCGACCTCGTCCAGCAGGTTGGCCTCGTTGAAGACCGGGTGATAAACACTGCCGTCCGGGGACGTGACCGTCACGGGACGGTTCAGCGCGTCGAACGTGGTGCTGGTCGTGAAGCTGCCATCGCTGGCGACTGGGTTCTGCTGCCAATCGACGGCCAGCTGGTACGTGGGTAGGAGCTCACGCCGGCGCTGGAGCAAGTTGCCCCGGAAGTCGTACGCGACGTGGGTGATCACGCCCGCTTCATCGAAACGTTGGTAGACCTGACCCCGGTGATTGCTGGAGTCACCTTGGCTCTCACCATAGACCGTGCGCTCAGCAAGGCGCTCGACACCGTTCTGCGTCACGAACAGCCCCGTGGGGCGGCGAAGTGCGTCGTAGGTCGTGCGACGCGAGAACAACCTGCTGTCCCAAGCGCGGATGGGCTTGCCAGCCGCATCGGCCAGCAGCCAGCGCTCGCCTGCCTCCATGCTGGCTTGATAGATGCGATTGCCGAGCAGATCGTAGGCGTAGCGCATCACCACGCGCCCGAGTTCGTCCAGCCCCGGGCCCGAGGCCTGCTTGACGGCGTCGCGCACGACGCGTTGATTGCCCTCGATGTCGAACTCCACCCGCGTGGCGTAGCGCTCATCCACCGTGGCGCCGTCACGCGTGAACTTGTTGCGAACGAAGGTGATGAACTGCCGGCCGAGCACGTCGAGGTGCGCGGTGGTCGGGCTGTTGGCGTGACTCTGCGCCTTCTGAGCGGCGTCGCGCTCGGCCGGGCCGAGCCCGTTGCCGATGCGCTCGTCGAACCAGGTCTGCCAGCCCGGCGACTGCGCCTCGAAGTACGCTCGAACGTACCCCTGGATGTCGGGGTCCGTGCGCGGATCGCCGGTTTGGTCGGCGTCGGGCGCTACCGTGTCGTTCACGTCGAACGTCGTCTGCTGCCACGGGTCGAAGACCACCTTCTCGTAGGTGTGATTGGGACGCAACGTGGCGATGACGCGTTCGACCGGATCGTAAAACAGCACCGGGCTGACGCCCGTGTCGGTCACCTCCGTCTCACTCTCGTACAGGTGCGTCGTGCTGAAGAAGGGCTCGTACTGTTTGACGGCCTTGCCCTTGTTGTTGAACACGACTCTCCCGGAGCCCACCCAACGCCGCGGCGCTGGGCCCGGCACGGGTACGCCCTGCGCGTCTCGAATCAGATCCCCCGGGCGGAGGTCGCCGCTCGGCAGCGGCGTGGGCGGCAGACGCTGGAACGCGTCGCCCGCTTCCGCGCGTATCTTCTTCTGGATCTCGCGACCGAAGCCGTCCGAGAAGGCGAAGCTGAATTGGATCTTGGTCTGAGCGTCGCGCGCGGGTTCGAAGTGCGTTTCTCGACTCAGCGTGGCGGCGAAAGCGGGCTGTGCGGCTCGCGCATACCGCCCGAGATCGTAAACCGTGCGCGTCGTTGCGTTGCCCAAGAGCAGCGCAGCCTGTGCGTCGGGATCGGCGACGAAGGCGCGCAGGCTGGACAGCGTCAGGTTCACCTCGAACCCCGATAGAGCATCGCCCAGGGCCTGACCTGGTTTGCCCATGGCAGCCGTGGCCACGACCATGCCGAGAGCGTCGAAAGCTACCGCCGTGCGGTTGCGGTTCGGGTCTGTAACCTGCCGTGGCTGCAGCACCCGGTAGTCGTTCTCGGCCGAAACGGAATTGCCGACGGCATCCGTGGTCAGAGTCATCAGCAGCTCGTGAGCGTCGTACTCGACCCAGGTGATGTGTCGGAACGCGTCGGCAGCCTTGCGCGCTACGAAAAACCGCTCGCGCGCCGCCGCCAACTCCAGGGCCGCAGTCGCCGCCGGATTGTCGACGTCCGCGGCCGAATCGAAGAACACCCTTCCCGACGCGATCCAAAAGCCACCGTCCCAGGCGACGTACCCGCCTTGATCGCTGCCCCGTCCTTCGAGCAACGGGCCTGGGTCGGGCAACAAGGGCTCGTCGGGTTGCCCGGAGCTGCGGCGCGTGAAGACCTGTGCGATCAGCGCGGGGGTCAATGCCAGCTTGTACAGCTCGCCCGGCAGCGCCTGGGACTCGACCTCGCCCAGGGGGGACAGGGCCGTCAGGTCGTCCTTTCGGTACAGCGTGCGCTCGTGCTCGACGACGCGCTTCTGCCTCTGGCCGAGGCTGGGCTCGCTGTCGTAGGCGATCTCCACAGCTGACTCGAGCAGCGAAAAGCCGTTCCGCGTCCACTCGTCGAAACTGAAGCGCGCCGCACCGCCCTCCGGCGCAAAGCCCGTCAGCTGGTAGGTGCGGGTCTCTGCGGGCAGCGGCGCCCGGTGGTGCCCCTGTTCTGAGCTCGCGAGCAGTTGGTTCTGGGTGTAACTGCTCTCGGTGTACGTGATGAGCGGTGTCGATTGTTTGGCGATGTCCGACGCCGTCAGCCCGGCGTCGCTGGCCGGGCTCTGGCGAGCGTAGGCGACAGCGAGCGACCTCAGCACGTTGCCGAAAGCATCGACCTCCAGGGTCAGCGCGTGGTTGATGCGGGGATCCGCCGGGTTGCGCTCGTAGTGATTCGTCAAGACCTCGCGCGGGTGCGTGAAGAACACGGCGTGGCGATTGGTTTGCCGCGGCTGTACCAGCTCCAACGTGAAGTTCTGCTCGACCACGCTGTACGGCGTCGCGGCTCGCTCTTGCGCCTCGGCCGACGCATCGGGGCCGGCGTCGAGCGCGTACACCTCCCGACGCAACATGCTGCCCTTCAGCGCACGGCAAGCTTCGCGCTGCTCGGCGGGAGTCAGCCCCTCGGGCAATACCGTGTCCGGCAAGAGCCGTGCTTTGGCCTGGGCATCCGTGAGGCCCGGTTCGCGGTAGTATTCCCCTGAGTCCGTTGCGTCGAGCAGCCCGGCAAAGTAGTCCGAGATGTGCTCGCGCCCGATGTGCACGCCCGTATGAAACCAGGTCTTCGTCAACACCGGCGGCACGTGCGAAGCGGCGTCGACGTTGGTCGCTTCTGGATCGGCCAAGGCCTCGAAGGAAGCGAACTCCTCGGTGTCGAGCTGTTCGACCATGCCGAAGCCGCGAAACTCGCGTTCGACACCGTCGAAGTGCCCGTGGTGATACGCATACGAAGTGGTGAAGCGATTGCCGCTGATGTGGTCGTGGGTCGTCACGCGTTCGACCACGTGAACCGGGAAGGGCAACCGCGAGACCCAGGGCCTGCCCTGGCGTTTGTCGTCGAGATAGAACTTGGTCGAGGGCGCGTAGTCGACGCGGGTCTCCGTCCCCAGCTGGTTGCTGAACTTCGTCAAGAGATGAGGCTTCTGCCCGCCCATCAGATCGACGTAGCGCAGCGGGCGCTTGTCGTGAGCGGGCTGACCCGAGCAAAAGACCAAACAAGCCGTGCCAGTGCCGAGCACGTCAGCCGTGGTCACCGCGGACAGCTGATCGCTCAGGGGAAGGGAACCGAGCTCGCGCGCCTCGCTCCAGGCGTTGCCCGCCTGGTTGAAGTAGATGCGAATGCCGTCCCGACCGAGGTACAGGATGTCGTTGGTGCCGGAGCCGTCGATGTCTGCCAGGCGCAGCCGCGTCTGATCGAACAGATCCGAGCGGTCGAAGCGCGGCGCGTTGTCCATGCTGACCTTGGAACCGAAGCGCCCATACCCGAGATTCGGCCAGTAGCAGGCTTCGCCGTTCCTGATGCGCACCAGGTCACTGAGTCCATCGCCGGTCATGTCCGCGACGTAAATGGACTGGGTTCCGTCGGCAAACACCAGCCGCGGCCCCTGCTCCTCGTCTCGTGGCTTCCGCAATTGTCGAGCCGCATCGAAACCGCCCTCGTCGAGGGAAGGGTACCAAGTCAGAACCTCGCTCTCCGTCACGAGCACGTCGGCGCGTCCGTCACCGCTCAGATCGACGAAGCGCGTGTTGGGATCGTCCCAACGGATGTCTGGAAGCCGTCGAAGCGGCCTGAACGGCTCCCAGTCGAAGTCGAGTGTGCGCTCGTAGAAACCGGGCGCCGGTCGGGTAAACGCGACCACGTCCAGTTGACCATCGCCCGACAGATCGAGCAACTGCTCACCCCCAGCAGCCCGCGCGAACAACGCGGGCTGAGTGCGCAAGGTCTGCATCGCGCCGAACTTGCCGTCACCCAGGTTCGCCTTGTACTGCCAGGCTCCGCCTTGCTTGGTCAGGATGCCCGAGATGCCTTCGCCGTCGAGGTCCACCCACTGGTAGACGTTGCCATCGACGCCCACCGGTAGATTGGAACGACTCTCGGCGTCCAGCTCGCGTACGGCGTCGTGGATCTGCGCCTTGCTGTACTCGAACGACAACGCAGGAAACGAGCTCTGCAAGTAGGTGACGTAACGCAGCCCGTTTCTCTCCTCGACGGGGCGCGTCTCATCACGCACGTAGCCGGACTGAACGACGCGCCGCAAGAATGACGCGTAGCGCGTGCTGCCCTGATGACTCAGTTCGACGTCCACCGACGGCGTTGGATCCTGCCCGTAGTCGACGAGGTCGTCGTACTCGAGTTCGGTGGCCCGCACCAGGCACGGCTCGGGGCCGAGTTCCGGGAAGCGGTGGAACATCAAGACGCGCCGACACCTGCGATACGACCGGACCTCGAAACCAGAGCGGTAGACGGAGAAAGGATCCGGACGCACGCGCCACGCGGCGTTCGAATCGACACAGGCCTGGGCGAAGCGGTGCTGCTCGGCTTCGGGCAAGGCCGGATCGAGGGGAAGCTCTGCGTAGTGGTCCTCGTCGTAGTCGAACACCACTTCGAACAACCACTCGGCTTGCGACAGATCCGGCTCGATCAGTCGGGAGACGCGATTTCCGTACCGGATACGCTTGAGGTAGCGGTTTGCCGTGCGCACCCGGTTCTGCTCACTGGCACGCATCCGGTTGACGTGGACGTCGTTTTCCGCTGCGTACTCGTAGACGACCGCATTGCCCCTGTCGTCGTAGGTCTCACAGATCAGCCACTCGTAGACACGACGCGGATGCTGGGACGCGGCTTGGTTGGGATCGAAGATGCGAGAGTTACCGCTGAGACCATAGATCGTGGTGACGTTCTCGCGGGTGATCGACCGCCAGTGCACGTCGCCGGTGGCCGTCTCCGTCCAGCGCTCGATGCGCGCGAAGGTACCCTCCACGCGCGGCACGTAGCGATGGATCACGAACCCCGGAACACTGCTCGGGTCCTCGTGGCGCTTCAGATTGGGCAGCAGCATGGGCACCAGATCTTCGGCGTCCGTGAGCAAGAAGACGTCTGATTCTTCCGCGTCCCGATATTGGGGCACGCCCTTGTCCGTCTTTCTGCTCAAGCGTGGCAACGACAGCGACCACCCGAAGCCGAAAGGCCCGTTGCCTGCTCCCGAGTCATAGGCCAAGCTCAGTTGCGGCCCGAAACCACTGCGACCCGGGCTGAGGGCGAGCGGCACTGCCATCGAACCACTGCCGTTGACGGGGTTCGCGGTGAACTTCTCGCCAATGCCCCGAATGGCTCCGCCGCCCCTAGGGATCGACACACTGGGTAGCAGGTTCGATTCTTGGCGTTGACCGTCTGCCCCGCCTCGCGCCTGATTTGCGGCGCCCTGGCTCGAGGCTCCTTGGCTCGAAGCTCCTTGGCTCGAAGCACTCTGGCTCGGAGCCGTTTGATTCGAAACACCGGGGTTCGAAACACCCCCCACGCCGGGTTGCGTCATGCGCCTCTCCTCCACGCGTCAGTCTCAATCAAGGAAACGCACCAGGCAATGGTCCATTTCCTGATGCATCGTCATTGCGCCGTTCTTCATGCATTCCAGGGAAGGCGCAGCGAGCCCACGAAGGGCTGCGTCGTCATTCATCAAGTTCTTGGACTCTTCGACTCTGTTGCATCACGCGAACGGCATCGAGCCGCCGCACTTGGAGCCAAGAACAGCTCGAGCGATGGCAGCTCTCGACTTCCAGCTCGGCACTCGACCCGGTTCGCCGCAGACGAACGCCAGGCCCGAAGCCAAGACGAGCAAGACTCTTTCGTCGGCTCGCTGTTAACTTCGAAAAACAACATGACACACACTCGTGACATTGGCCCCGGGCTGTGTACCGCCGTGGGGCACGTCCCGGGTCACTGCCCTGATGCGTGTTGCAGGACGGCGATACTCTGGCAGTCGGAGCGCACGAAAGTGTTCTGCAGTGTCGGCTACGCCTGCTCAGACCGAGAGCCGAGCGCGGTCCACAACAGTGGGTCGACTTGTAATGTTTCAGACTTGGCGTTGCCAGCGACGCACTTCCCAGGGGGGACGTATTTGTCCTCTGTACGATGATTTGGGACGTGATACGACCTGGATGGTCCGAGCTACGACGTCAACGCGGCATTCGTCGCGGTTGCAAATCACGGTCGTGCGAGGATCCAAGTCGTGGCTCTCGCGGTTGCCGCTGTCCCACGTCGTGCCTTCGATGTCTTCTCGATGGAGGAACACAATGAATTCAATTTTCGGACAGAATGGTCAGTCTGGCATCCTCTTGGTCATCGGGCTCGCCGGTCTCGGCGCGGTCGCCTGCTCGACAGATGACGGCGACGGCGGCACGACTGACGGTGCTCTCACCACGCCGAGCCCCAGCGGCACGTTGACGACGAACTCGACGGCGAGCACGCCGAGCAGCGGAGCAACGAATCCCGTCGTGCCCACAACGACGTTGCCCTCGCCCACCCCGAGTCAGAGCAGCCCCGTGGGCCCCACCGCAACGGCTGGCTCGCCCACGACGCAAGGCCCGACCGGAACGACGCAGCCGCAAGACACGAGCGGTCCGACTGGGACGCAAGCCGGTCCGGGCCCAACTAGCGGCCCCACGGGCGGCGCGGGCGGAACGGGCGGTAGCCCCGTGGACAACGGTATGGGTGGCGGCGGCGGCGAAGGTACGGGCGCTGGCGGCAGTGGCGGAACGGTCACTGATGGCGCAGGCGGCGCCGGCGGAGAAAGCGGCGGCGATGGTCCGTCCCCCGGCACCTGTGAGAAGGGTCAGACAATGGGCTCTGACGTCGTGATCATGGGCGAGTCGTTTTATGCCATCGCGCCCCAGTACATCCAAAACGTGATCCAGGATCACGCCAGAGCCGCGGGCTCGCTCGGCGCGAACGACAGCTACCGCAACGTGGCCGTCAGCGGTCAGAACATGAACTACATCGCGAACAACGAGTGGAGTGCGGCCACGCAGGGCAACACGCCAATCAAGCTCGTGATCATGGACGGCGGCGGCATCGACTGCCTCACCGGGTCATCGTGTCCGTCGTGCAAGGGCACCTTCGAAGAGCTACTTCAGAAGATGGCCGACTACGGCGTGGAAGACGTCATCTACACGCGCTATCCGGAACCGGGCAATCCACCCGGCTCGGATTCGGGGCTGAAGTCTTGTCTCGACGGCTTTCAGCCGGACATGCAGGAAGTGTGTGAAGGGTCGACAGCACCGAAGTGTCACTTCGTGGACCTCAGACCGGTGTGGGTCAATGGCGATACCAATGACGGTCTGCATCCGACGCAGTCGGGCGGGGATCACGTGGGTGACCTGATTTGGTCCTACATGGAAGAGGCCTGCCTCGGCCAGTAAACCCAATCTGAAGGTGACATCGAGCAAGTGAGAGCCATGGCGGCTGCTCGCTTGCTCGACGCGCACCTTTGCGATACTAGGACGGCTTTCCCCAGTAGCGACGAACTGAGTGCAGTCAGGGGGGGAAGCGCAGCGAAACCAGGCGGATGGCCGAGATCTCCGGGGGTTGCCGACAGTTGTGACCAATCATCAGCCCAATTGGGCGCCGCGGCAATTTGAAGAATATCTGTCCCAGGGGACTAGGTGAGGAACAAATGAGGATCGGCTGCCTAGCTACGACGATCACGATGACGACGCTTGCGCTCGCGGGGTGCAGCGAGGGCAGCGATAGCTCGACGAGCCCAATCAGTTCGACGAGCCCAACGAGCTCGACGAGCCCAATCAGTTCGACGAGCCCAACGAGCTCCATGACCGCGCCGGGGCCGCTTGCCTCCGCTCCAGAGCCGACAGCATCGACTGCACCGACAGCGTCGACTGCACCAACAGCGTCGACTGCACCAACAGCGTCGACTGCACCAACAGCATCGACTGCACCAACAGCGTCGACTGCACCAACAGCGTCGACTGCACCAACGACCCCATCTGATCCATTCGAGATATCGGGCGAGTGGGTGTACCTGGGGCCATCTGACGCCCCCCATACGCTCACCATCAGTGATTCATCGATGGTCTATACCGCAGTCGACGCGGATTGGTCATCCACTTGGACCCTGGGAACCTACGATAACGCCGCCCACAATTTTCAAGTCACTTTCAGTTCGGGAGCTGGAGAGTACCTACCGAGCGGAGAGGGGATGAGCGGCGTCTACGAGGTCAGCGGCCCACTCCTCACCATTCAGCTTGCGCAAGGCCTGGGCGCGTACCCGCCATTGCAGAACGCCGGCACCTGTACCGACCCCGAGAGCGGTGCGCCCATGGCCGAGTGTAGGTTGTACATCAAGGGGAACTGAAGGGGAACGAGGGCTCGGCGAGCGAGCCCTCAAGGCGTGATCACCAGCTGCAACTGACCGAGGTGACTGTCATCGGTGAGGAAGTGGACTAGCTCGACCGGGTCTACTGCTGATGAGAGCGTGACGTCGGCCAATCCGAAAGCGAAATCTCCTCCTCGCGCGTTCGAGATGGCGGTGGTCGCGTTTTGGAGCGGTATGTTGAAGATCGATCCCAGGGTGCTCGCCCTCGCGGTGACTTGTGCGTAGGACGTCCCGCCGCCGAGGTCGGCAAAGACCGTCAGCCAGTCCGTACCGGCCGTGCCGAGCTGTGAAACCGAACTGGTGTCCACCGAGAACACGCCCACCGTCTCGGTGGTCTGGGGTGATTCGTAGCGGTCGTGGTTGAGGCGCAAAGTTGCGGAGGCAACCTTCCCATCGAAGTCTGGAATGGCGAAGACCAAGAATGCCCGGTACTCGCCCAAGCTGCCGTTGTTCCCCACCATCGCCCAGCCCCCAACGGGCAGCCAATCGAGCGTGGTGTAGTAACCGTATGACTTGACATCGATGGCCAGGGTTGCGTTGCCGCACACGCTGCCGGACCAGTCTCCCGAGCATCCGCAAGAGAAGCTGTTTGCTCCGGTATCCGTGCATATCCCCCCGTTCAGGCAAGGCTTTGACTGGCAGTCGTCGATGTCGTTCTGGCACTGGTTGCCGGTGGCGCCAGTACCGCTGCAGTCGCAGGTGTACGAGCGGTTGCCGTCCATGCACTGCCCACCATTCTTGCACGGGGTGCCTGCGCAGTCGTTGATCTTGGTCTCGCAGGTCGTTCCGTTGTAGTCGACGCCACTGCAGTCACAGGTGAACGAGCGGTTGCCGTCCATGCACTGCCCACCATTTTTGCACGGGGTGCCTGCGCAGTCGTTGATCTTGGTCTCGCAGGTTGGACCGTTGAAGTCAGTGGCGCTGCAGTCGCAGGTGAAGGAGCGGTTGCCGTCGGTGCACGTCCCACCGTTCTTGCACGGGTCGCCCGCACAGTCGTCGATCTTGGTCTCGCACTTGGTTCCCTGATAGTCGGTCCCAGTACAATCGCAGGTGAACTGTCCAACGCCATTCTGGCAGGTGCCGTGTGCACAGGGATTGTCCGCGCACTCGTCGATATCGACCTCACAGCTCTCCCCAGTGGCTCCGGTGCCCGTGCAATCACACGTGCGCGACGCGCCCACGTCGGTGCACGTGCCACCGTTTTCGCAGGGGCTGACCGCACAGTTCTCGATCAGAGTCTCGCACTTCGTCCCGGTATACCCGGTCGTGCCGCAGTCGCATTCATAACCCGCAACCCGATCCAAGCACGTTCCGTGTGCGCAGGGGTTGGGTGCGCAATCGTCGATGTTCTGGCAGCCCGTTTCTCCGGTACCGGTGTAGCCCGCCGGGCAAGCGGAACAGGAGAAGCCGTCAGCGAGGTCTTGGCAGGTCGTCAGCGGATCGCAAGAGTCGTCCTGGCAGTCGTCGATCTCGAGCTCGCAATTCGTTCCCTGGTACCCTGTCCCGGTGCAATCGCAGGTGTACTGTCCGACGCCGTTTTCGCAGGTACCGTGCTCACAAGGGTCACTCTCGCATTCGTCGATGTCGACTTCACAGCTCGCGCCGGTAGCGCCGGTGTCCGTGCAGTCGCACACGCGCGAACCGTCCACGTCGGAGCAGACCCCGCCATTGTCACAAGGACTGAGTGCGCAGTTTTCGATCAGTACATCGCAGAGCTCCCCCGAGTACCCGCTGGTGCCACAATCACATTCGAAGGTGCCGGCGCGAGTGATGCACGTACCGTTGACACACGGATCGGAGGCGCACTCGTCGATGGTTTCGCAGTTCACGCCACTGTAGCCGTTTTGGCAGTCACACTCGTACGTCGTGCCCGACGCTTGGCACGTGCCGCCGTGCTGACATGGGTTGGGTTCGCATCCGCCTTCCACGCCAGACATTCCGCTGCCGCCAGCGGAGCCTCCATCTTCGTGCGGCTTCGCCCCAGGACCGCTTCCCGGCGCGGAGTCGCCGCGCGGTGAGGACGAGGACGACGGTGCACCGTCGACGACCGCAGGCTCACCCGTGGCGCCTGTGCCGGCCTCGACCGGCATCTGGTCGTCGTCGTCCTTCGACCCGAAGGAGGGACGATCGTTTCCGCAGCCGACCGCAATCACGACACTCGAGACGAGGGGCACGCCTAGACGCAATTGATACTTCATGATTCTACCGTGGTTGTGTCCGGGGGGCGTCCCAGTCATCCGATGGGCGCCAAACGCCATTTGTTGCTCGGTTTGACTTCCGCTTCGGCTCATAACTGGGACAGGAGGGTTCCAGATCGTCTCCGCCGAGTCGGGTGTAGCCATAGCGAGTCACGCGCGGCAGCAGTCGGTCGAGGCTGAGGTGCGTTTCGCGAGCAAAGGCAGTGTTTCACCCCGAGCCCACACGCCGACACCTGAAATGAGCACGTCCGGATAGGCACGCCGAATACTCGGCACGCGCTCCAGATGCAATAGACAGAAAGAGGTGCGAGCTAGGAGGGACAAAAGTGTCCCCCGCTCAAGCGAATCACGACAATGGTTAAGTGAGCGTTAGCGATTCGCGAACGCTCCATTCGATGCAACGACGAGAATGAAGTCGAGAAAGCGGCTGCAATTGGGCGCTTTTTCGGGCCCTCACCAAACGGGGGCCTGAAAAGCTGCCCGAGAATCGTGCTCGTCCATTTGGGGCCATGGGCAATCGAACTGGTGCAGAAGTGTCATGCGGCCCGAACCCTCGGGCCGGGCGGGGAGGCCCGAGACTCGATCGAAGCGCTGACCGTCGCGTCGTTCACCGAGGGGCTGCAGTGACGGACCGGAGCGAACGGCCGCAGGCACCTCGCGTTTCAGGCGGCCTCACCCGTTGAGGATTCAATGGCTGAGGTGGGTCGAGACGCTGGGCGTTGGTGGGCGGCGCGTCTCGGCGCGACGCCGACGGTGGTGGAACACACGACGCTCGGGCTGCGTCGTTTGCGTCGTGAGGCGGACCGAGTGGGGGCATGACCACGAATCGTGCCGGGCGCGCACAAGGCGTTGCATCGACGGTGATTGGGATCTGCAAGCGGTGGCTGAGCCGTCGGTGCACGGTTGCAGGTCCTGCAACCGATGCTCGACCCAGGATTGTCGAGGCACGGCCCTGTGCCTTCGACCTGACCGCCCCGTTTGCCTCCGAGACTCACAGTCGTCCTGGTCCCCTCTTGCCAGCGTCGTGTGTTCCACCACCGTCGGCGTCGCGCCGAGACGCGCCGCCCACCGACGCCCAGCGTCTCGACCCACCTCAGCCATTGAATCCTCAACGGGTGAGGCCGCCTGAAACGCGAGGTGCCTGCGGCCGTTCGCTCCGGTCCGTCACTGCAGCCCCTC
>QJWJ01000332.1 GCA_003235365.1 Deltaproteobacteria bacterium | reverse complement strand
GACGCTGGCACCCTCGATGCCGGCGATACGGACGTTGCTGCCTCCCCCAAAGACCAACCTCCCAGCGCGATGAGCGCCACCCTCGCCGACGACAGCGGCGACTTCGCGTGGCGTTCACAAATCGGCAGCAACGCGGCAACCGCTGCCGAGGCTCGTGGCGAGGTCCGAACGGTCGCGCAACCGCTCAGTCTCGGCAACTCCACCGAGCACTTGGATCCTCGTGAACGCACGACCAACCCCACCTACTCCAACTGCAACCTGTTTCCCTGACGTTCCGAGCAACAGACGACGATGGAGAAATTTGCGTGCGTCGGACGAACGCTGGTTGGATTTGCTCTAACGTCGAACGCTGTGGAGCGACGGCAGCGGCGATGCAGCAGCGCCCCAACGGCCACGAGGTCGCCGAGCGTCGGCTTCGTCGCACGCGGGCTCTCGGGGGAATGGCAAGTCGGCTCGAGTTCCGTGCGGCGATTGCCGTCGCCCCGGGGCGGTTCCGTTCGACCTGAAACCGGAGCCGAAGATGGCGCGCCGATGGCGATGTGGCAAATAGCGACGCAGATGCGCTTTCATCGACGTCACTTCGTCGCCGCGCTGGCGCTGTTCGTCGTCGAGGTGTGTATTGCGTTATTCGCCCGAGACGACTTCATCCGACCCTACGTCGGTGACGTTCTCGTCGTGCCGCTGATGCTCCACGCGCTCGCGACCGTCATGACGGTCGCTCTTTGGCGTCTGACCATCGGCGTTTGGCTGTTCGCTTTCGCCGTCGAGTTTGCTCAGTACTGCAAACTGGTCGATGCCTTGGGCTTGCAAGACAACCGGCTTGCCGCGACTGTAATCGGCACCAGCTTCTCCGTCGAGGACCTCGTGGCGTACAGCGTCGGCGCAGGGCTTGCCTATTGGCTCGGCAAACGCGTCGAGCGGCGGCCGCAGTAGAGCAGTAGCGCTGGCGCACAGCGCGTGAGACGAGCCTGCTGCACGGCGAGAGTACTCGCGACACGCCCCGCGGGCCGGCTCTGACACCCTCCCCGCGCAAGCCTTGGGTGCGCCGGTGCACATCGATCCGCTGAGGTTCGGTCGACGGGGCGCGGGAACTTCACGCGGCGATGGGTGTCGCTCGGCAGATGCGCAACGATACGCGCCAAGCGCCACCCGAGGTAGCATGCCCACACCCATCGTTCAGCGCCGAAGCCGTGCCGCACCGGCAAACCCGGCTCGCGCTGCGACCGCTGGCATCAGGATCATGTGGTGAAGTCTGCGCACTGTACAGCCGTGCCCGTCAATGGCGGCGGCACGCGTGAGGGTTGCTTCAGTCAGCCAGGCGTGTTCGAGTAGCACGCCTGAGGGAGACGAGGGCTCCTCGATTTTGGGAGGTCGAATGACGATCTGGGTGAGGTTGCTCTTTGTAGCCATGACGACGGTCGGGGCCTTGTCCACCGGGTGCCGTGCCACGGGGCAACGAGCGCAACGAACACAAGCGGAACTCGGGCTGACGATGGCAGAACTTCGGGCCATCAAGGGTCGTGTCACGGTCGAGAGTCGGGGAAGCGAGGCTCGTTCGCCGTACCCACGCGAACGTCTCCCTGACGGCGCTCATGTCGTCGTCGACGCCGGCGGGCTCGCGTGGTTACGTCGCGACGGAGGCGAGACGTGGCTGATCGCTGGCCCCGCTGAGTTTACACTGACCGACAGTGTGACGAAGCTGTCTGCTGGGCGGGCGTTCGTCGATTGCGAGTCGGCGCCGTCGGTCACGGTCGAAACACCACGAGGGAAATTGGAGCTGGCGCGAGCCCGAGCGAGCATCGACGTATCGCAAGCCACGGTCACGGCCTACGTGCTGCGAGGAAGCGCCCGCGCGGGCGAGGCCACCCGGGCGACGATGGGCGAACAGCTCGCCTTCGCCCCCAATGGCGATGTGACGCGAACGGCACAGATCGCGTGGGAAGACTGGACCGGTGGACTGGGCACGGCCGATCCGGCCGCCGACGCCGCTCCGTTTGGCATCGGGACAGTCGGCGCGCGTCCGCCCGGGGACCAGGGCAAGCCGCGCTTTTCGCTCGTGATCCAACGCCTCGACGTCAAGGTGCGCGTCCTCGGCGATTTCGCCCTGACCGAGGTCGATCAAACCTTCGTCAATCCCAGTTCCGACACCGTCGAGGGGATATTCAGCTTCCGCACGCCCCAGGGTGCGGTACTGCGTCAATTCGGCGTCGATCGCGACGGCGAGTTGGTTTGGGGTCGCGTGAAGGAGAGCGCTGAAGCGGTAGCGCAGTACGAGAGCAACGTCTACCAGGGCTCCAAAGAAGATCCCGCGCTGCTGCAATGGGCTGGAGCGGGCGTCTACGACGCCCGCTTGTACCCGATCTACCCCGGCGCGATGCGTCGGGTGGTTACTCGCTACGGGCAATGGCTTTCCCGCGGCGGCCCAAAGGGCGAACGTCGTATGTACGTGTACCCAATGGCCGCCGAAGGCGCCAAGGCGTCGCTGCCGCGGATCGAAGAATTGACGGTCTCGGTGGATCTCAGTCGCGCTGGAGCGAAGACGGTGCGCTCTGGAATGGGTGGGGAACTCGACGGCAAGCAGGTCGTCGTCAAAGCCTTCGACTTCGTCCCGCGTGCCGACCTGGCCATCGAACTGTTCGACGATGGCCAGAACGAGCAACGAGCCTACCGCGCTCCGCACCAACTCCCCACCGAAGAAGCCCCCGAAGGCTCGGTGGACAGCTACGCGGCGAGTGTGTCCGAGGAAGAAGACGACTACATCGCGGTGCCGTTGCGAGCGCCACCGATGAGCGATTCCGACGAGGCCGTCGATTTGGCGATCGTGGTCGACGCTTCCGCCGCGACCGAGCCCGGCGCGTTGTCGATCGCTCGCACCATGGCCGGCTCCCTGTTGGCGCACCTCGGTCCGAACGACCGCGCGGCGCTGTGGACTGGAGATGCGGCGCTGCGTGAGGCAGCGAAAGGTAGCGGCAAACTACAAGGGGTGGATGTCGCCAAGAAGAAGGCGTGGCTCGCCGGGCTTGCGGCGGTCGACCGCGGCGGCGCGACCGACATCGGCGCACTGCTGACCGAAGCCGCCAGTCAGCTCGATCCGTCCCGCCGCGGCTCGGTCGTTTACATCGGCGACGGTTCACCGTCGGTGGGCGAGCTCGGTTCGGACGCCTTGCGAGCCCGGCTCAAACGTTTACCCGACGGCATCCGGGTACTCGTCGCGGCGGTAGGCAGCCAGCCCAACATTGCCCTGCTCGAAAGCGTCGCACGCGGCGCACCGGCGGAACAGGTTTACGATGCGTACGGCGCGGCTCGCGCCTCACTGCGTTTGCTCGAAGCAGCCGGCAACCCGCTGTGGCTGGGCGCCAAACTCGATCTCGGACCGGGTGTCGAACGGGTACTCCCCCGCGAACTCCCCCCGATCTCCGCCGAACAGACGCTGATCGTGGTGGGCAGACTGACAGGAAAGGCGCCCAAGAAGATCAAGATTGAAGGCAGTGGCGGGTCAGTCGAACTTGCGCTGCGCACATCGCCGTTGGACGACGAAGGAGATCTACGCAGGCGCTGGGGGGAGCAGCGACTGACGGAACTGATGAACGAGGGAGCGGGGCGAGCCAGCCTGGTGGACATCGGCAAACGCTTCGGACTGATCTCTCCGGTTACCAGTTGGTACGTGCCGACGGAGCGAGAGACAGCCCGCGAGGTGGAACCAGTGCGCGACCTCTACGCCGAACAGCGAGCTCGTCGCGCCCGTTGGCGACCGTGGGAGAACGGCGGGATGTATTTGAGCGCCGCGTCGGTCACCCGCTACCCATCCAAGTACGAGATGGTCAACGTCGAACAATACATGGCCGAAGAAGAGGTCGAAGAGGCGGACAACAAAGAGGGTGGCACGGGCACTCGCGCCAAAGGCGAAGAAGGGTCGATGGGACGGCCCGGATCGGAGAGCAACAAACGCTATGCAGTAAAGGGCCCGCAAGACTCACCCGCCCCCCTCGAAGCCCGGTCGCAGGCGCTTCGAGAATCGGAACCGTTCGGAATGATCGGACTGCTCGACGGAGCAAGCGCGGGCAAGGCTGCTGCCGAAGCGTCGAAGCCTTCGGCGCCGATGGAAGAGAAAGGCGGCGAGCTCGCCGACGAGAGACCGACGACGAGCGCGGCCGCAGCCCGCCCGGTGAACAAAGCGACCGCCGCGCCGAAACGGGCCCGGCGCGACAAGGCGGACCGCAACGACCCACTGAACGACATGTGGGGCGAGGACGTCGGAGATGCTATTGGCAGCGGCGGGCTCGGTCTCGGCAAACTCGCCATTGGCCACGGCGCCGGCAGCGGCGGCTCGGGATTCGGCTCGGGTTCGGGGCGGCTCGGAGGCTCCCACGAGACGCGCGCACCGACCATACGCTTGGGTGACGTCAGCGTCGCGGGGCAATTGCCACCCGAGGTGATCAAGCGCATCGTCCGGCAGAATTTCGGACGCTTCCGGCTCTGCTACGAACAGGGACTGCGCACCCAACCGGATCTCGAAGGGGGGGTCCGCGTTCGCTTCGTGATTTCTCGCGCCGGCAAGGTGACCAACGTTGGCGATGCGGGCTCGACCATGCCCGACGCGTCAGTGACCCAATGCGTCGTGCGCGCAATCTACAATCTGAGCTTTCCTCAGCCGGGATCCGGAATCGTCAGGGTGATCTACCCGATGACGTTCGCTCCCCCGGCCTCCAACAAGCGCATCCAAACGAGAACTAGGCACCTCGCTCGTGTGGCTCCGACGCCGAGTACGCTCGGTCGTATCGGCCACGAACGCGCGCCCTGCGGTGCGGCCGCAGATCTCCCCTTGGCGGAACGACGGGTGCTCTGGGGTGAACGCTTGGCTGGCATCTCTGGCGCTGACGCGGCGCTGAACGTCTATCACCAAGCGCTGAGCGCTTGTGAGGCCTCCAGCTGGCGCGAACGCTCCGCACTCCTCGTCCTGCTCGTGGCGCGATTGCAGAGCGTGCACGACCGAGTGGCGTTGTGGAGAATGTTGCTCACGGTCAGCCCCTCGGCAGCAGATGCGGTGTACCGCTTCATGCTGCTGCGCGTAACGACCTCGCAAGACTTGAGAGATCTTCACGAGGCGCTGGGTCTGCGCAGTATCGAACCGGAGATCCTGCAGGCGTTGCTCGAGAAGGCCAAAACTCCCGGCGAACGGCTCACCGCGCTGCGCGGCGCAGCGGAGAAGTTTCCCGAAGACACGGAGCTGGCGCTGCAAGTGCTCGACGCCTACGAAGACACCGGCGACACAGCGGGCGGTCGAGCCTGGGCACGGAATCTGCGCCGACGGGTGGATGCGACGAGCCACGTGCGCACTGCCGTCGGCGAGTACTACTTCCGACTCGCCGAGCGCGGAACCGGTGAACAGAAACAGCGCGACAGCGACGAGGCGCGGCGCACGTTTGGCGAAATCGTCGAGTTTGCCCCCGAAGATCCGCTCGCACGACGACGCCTGGGCGACTTGCTCCGCGCGCACGGGTGGTACGACGGCGCGCTACGTCAGTATGAGACGCTACAAGCACTGACACCCGACGATCCGAGCGTCCCCCTCCTGCTCGCCGCAGCGTCTCAAGGTTTGGGCAAAACCGAAGCCGCCGTGAGCTGGACGGAGAAGGCGGGCATCAGCGGTTCACCCGACGGCGACGGCCCGATCGCCGTCGCTGCAAGAGCGCTCGCCAGTGCGTTCCTGGCCTGGGCGCGCCAAGACTCCGCCAAGTCGAACAACGCCGATGAACTGTCTCGATTGCGTGCTCGCGCCGCGCGCCTGGCGACGAGCAACGGGGAACGCGGCGCGCGCGTGATCCTCAGTTGGGCGCACCCCGAACTACGGCCCGCGCTGTGGACGAATGCCGCCGGTACGATGATGCCCGCACCTCAAAACCACCCGTTGCTGGGCGTCGCCGAAGCCTTCGTGAACGACGAAAGCAATTCGCGCCTCGAGCTGCGTCTGGACCCTGAAGACGCCGCCGTCGCCGCACGATTGGGCGCCAAAGTAACGCTGACGGTCGTCTCCCGCGAAGGGCAAAGCGACGAACGCATCGCGACGCTAGAACTCGGATTCCGCACCGGAGACGGAAAACCGCAAGCTGTGCGCAGCGTGCAATTCGACGGCAGCTCGTTGAAGGAGGTGGCGCAATGAATCGCGCCGTTCACCCCAAGCTGGCAGCACAGAGCCAACGTGCGCGACCGTTCGTAGATGGTTGGGGTCGAGACGCGGAGCCCCGCGCCGACACGCGTCTCGACCCTACCAGACCAGCAGCGCCGGCTCGTCCAGGTCGAGTTCACGGGTCCTCGAATCCATGCAGGCGATCGACGCCAGGCTGCCCCGAGCAGCACTCGATGCATGCGTTCTCGCTGCGCGTCATGCTGTGCGTCTCACTGTGCTTCGCCCTCGGAGCCGTCGGCTGCAAACCGAAGCTACGGGCGCCCATCGTCACGATCGGTGATCTGCACGCGGTTCACACCGACGTGTTGCTGCAACACACCGGGGATACCGCGGCCAGCATCGGCGGCGACGCACGAGCAACCAACGTACACGGGCGGGCCCGCATTTGCGACGGAGATCGAATCCAGACCGGTGACGACGGTCGAGCCCGTTTGCGTCTCGACGACGGCACCATCGTCGCGGTCGACCGAAGCAGCTCGCTCGAGCTGAAGAGCGGTACGCTGACGTTGCTTGCGGGCCGCGTATTCGTGCAAGCCGGTTCCGAGGCGATCACGCAAGTTTCGTTGGGCGATGCGGTGGGCGCCGTCTCATCGAGCGCGATCGCGTTCGCGGTTGGAAGCGACGGTGCAGCGGCGGTCACCGTCGCCAATGGTGAACTGGTGCTGAACCGCGCTGGAACGCAAACCCGGGTCACTACCGGCGAAACAGCGAACATCCACGCCGAGAACATCAGCGTCGTGCCCGAAAAGGCCTTCGACGATTGGACGGGCGGGCTCGCCGCACCGTGGCGTTCGGAGCTGGGCGGGTTCAGCACGATCCCCACCATCGAGGGAGTGCCTGCCGACACGGAAACGGGCAGTCCGTTGGTGATCCGTTCCCAGTCGGTCGACGTGCAGTTCGATGGCGAGCTGGCGCTCACTCGAAGCGAAACCCGCTACTTCAACGGATCGAGTTCCGCAGCGCGCGTTCCGGTTCGCTTGGCACTGCCGCAAGACGCGATCTTGCGCAGTGTCGTCAAGCGCACGCGAAACGGAGCCGAGAGCGCATCGGTAGCGATTTCGTCCAGCCCCAAGCGCATCCCGGGCGACGCCCCGTTCGGTCTCGAATGGGCCGGCGGCGGTTGGTTACGCGGTGATCTGCAGCAGCTCGAGGCGGGCGACACACTGGACTTGATCGTGCAGTACGCCCAATGGCTGCCCACGGAAGGCGGCAAGACCAACTACCGATTTGCGATGGACGGCGGTGACGAGCCACCGTTGATCGGCGAGTTCGCCGTCGATGCACGCGTGCTCCACGAGACATCGCGCATCGTTTCGAGCAGCGTCGCGACCGGTCCAATCGACACGACGCTGCACCATCGCGCCGCGGACATTCGCCCGACGGGTGATCTCGTCTTCGAATTGACGAACGATACGCAGTTGGAAGGGAACGCACGCGCTTACGTCCAGACCGACCCCAACGGCGGCGACCCCTTCGTGATGATCCGCACCGAATTGCCCGCTGAACGCGACGCTTCGGTATCACTCGCGCTGGTCATCGACACGTCACGCAGCATCGGTTCGGCCACGTTGGAAACGCAGCGCGCCGTCGTCGATGCGATCCTCGACGGGCTCGGGCCCCGTGACTCGATCGTCGCCTTCAGCGCGGATCAATCGCTGCATCCCCTCGGTTCACCAGCCCCGGTACCCGCCAGTTCCGACGCCATCAAACAGATCCGGAGCGCACTGGCTACCATTCACCCTGCAGGAGCATCCAATCTGGCCGACGTCCTCGAAGCTGCGGCCGACCGAGTCGATGGCGCAGGCGAGGTCGAGAGCGACGACCACGGCGATGATGGTGCCGCCAAACGCGCGAGCGCGCCAATGGTCGTCTACGTCGGCGACGGTCGACCCACCGTGGGCGAACCCGACGCCCGTAGCATTCGAACACGGATCTCCAAGCGAGCGGCGGGTATGCCACGACTGAGTGCAATCGCCGTCGGTCCAAGCGCCGATCGCTGGATGCTTGCCGAGTTGGTCGCCGGCGTCGGCTCGGTCTACGAAGTCGCCGACCGATCCGATGCAGCACGTTCGGGCGCACTATTGTTGTCCGATGCACTGCAACCGGTTCTGCGCGACGTACGGTTGTCGCTTGGCCCTACCGTCGACCGCGTTTATCCACGAGATGCCGGGGCAATCCGCGCCGGATCGACTGTCGCTGTCGTCGGCCGTTTGAGGGGTAACCTCCCCAAGCACGTGCGGCTCGAGTTCCGCGACGGCACTCGCTTCGCGACCGAGGTACGTCCAGTGAACAAGATGACGCTGCCCGGCGCCGCGGACTTGCCGCAGCGCTGGGCCAAGACGCGCATCGACGAGATGGCGCTGCGCGACGAAGGCATCGAGCCAGCCATCGCATTGGCCCTTTCGGCGCAGCTCGTCACGCCGTGGACCGGTTGGTTCTTCAGATCGCCGAGTGAAGACCGCGGCACGCTGCCCTTCGCGCAACGCGTATTGGAACTGTCACCGCGCGCGGACGTTGCATACGGCACACGCGTCGCCCCCGTGCTGACTGCGGGTTCGACGCTTCTCGAGCCACCTCGAAGCTTCGGCGGCGGTGTATCCCTGGCCCAAGCAATCGAGTTCGGGGTGAAGCGCACGCTGCAAAAGGCGGCCAAGTCGATTCAGTCGTGTCGAGACGCGCGCAGCGCCGTTCGCCCCGATGTCGGGCGACGCTTCACGATCGACGTTGCAATCGATGGCGCAGGCCATACGACGCGAGTGCGCGTCCACTTGACCGATACCCAGGGCGAGGACCGCGTGCTGCAACGCTGCATCGAAGGGGTCGTGCGCGCATTGCCGTTCATCGCTGGCGCGGCTGTCTCGACGCGGCACACGTTGGTGTTGCCCGAAGCCCGCTCCTCACGGCGCACCACGTGCTCGGCCGTTTCGAAGATCGCCCTACCGCTGAAGAAGTCCGTATGGCGGCTGCGGGGGCTCAGCGTCCAGCGTTACCTCGACGCACTGGGAGCTTGCGAACTGCGGCGCTGGAAGGACAAGCGCGAGTACCTACTCGCGCTCATGGAGGACGTCAGCTCGGGGCAGTCGGTCATTGCGATGGCAAGTGAACTCGATGAACAAGGCCAGGGCGACGCTGCGACGTTTCTTCGCGAGCAGAGCCTTCGACGCGTCACCAGCTTTGCCGAACTGCAAGAGCTGGCGCGCCTGCTGCGCAACGACGAGCCCAACGTCGATGACGAGTTGACAGCAACCTATCGCAAGGCGAAGACCGATCCAGAGCGACTGAGCGTGCTGCGAACGTTCGAAAGCCTCGCGCCGCACAGCGGATTGGTCCGGCGCCTGAAGCTGTCTTTGCTCGAATCGATGGGCAAGCGCGAGGCACTCGTCGCCGAGATCGGTGCGCTGCGTTCCGACGCAATCGTCGATGCCGGCCTGCTCGCTCAGGGGGCGTCGGCGCTGCGTCGAATCGGTCAGGAGCAGGCCGGTCGCAATACCTTCGGCGAGCTGGTCGAACGCGCTCCCAAAGATCCGTGGACGTTGGCCTTCGTGGGTGACCGCCTGCGCGCCGAAGGATTGCACGATGAAGCGGTTGCGGCGTACGAAAGCCTTTCTCGACTGATCCCTGGAGACGCCGGCGTGGTGCTGAGGCTCGCGTTGGCCCACGCGGGCGCTGGTCGCCTCGACGTCGCGACACGGCTGTTGCAACGTGTGACGCAAACAGGCGGCCGTGGCGACGACGGACGGATCGGCGAGCTGGCCTCGATTGTACGCGCGTTCTTGCTTGCCGGCGCACGCGGCCAGGAACCTGCAGAAATCGAGGAACAGCTCCAGCGGCGGCTATTGGAAACACCGCTGCCCGACGTCGCGGGGCTCGTCCTGGTGCAATCAGCACCCTCCGAGGATCCGGTGATGGCGAGCATCGTTCGGCAAGATGGTGAGAGCGCCCCAAGCAGCCCGGACTTCGATGCCAGCGGGCTCGGTTTGGCGGCGCTGCGACTCGAACGCGGCGGCCAGTCCGTCAAGCTGGTGCTCAAACGGGTCGAACAGCTCGGACCATCCAAACCGCGCGCCGTACGCGTCGCTGCACTGGTACTGAGCGACGACCGCTTGCAGTCGCGGCTCATCACGCGGCAAGTCGAGGTGAACGCCGACGGCAAGCCAGTCGAGTTGACCTTCGACGGGGAGAAGTGGCTGTGAGCGACGTCGAAACGACTTCACGAGCGGCAGCGCCGAGCTCCGGCGCAACCCAACCGGCGGGTGAAGAACCAACCCAAACCACACCGGAAGAAAGTGCCGCAGACTTCCTTTCGCCAACGGACGAGCCCGCGACAAGCGGCAGATCTCGGCGACCAGTGCTCGGGCCGACGTTGTGGACCTGCGGTGCGGTACTGTGGACATACGTCATTTTGGGACAGTTGGTCATCGAGGCCCGTTTCCCCGAAGCGCTGGCTTGGATGATCGTCGCAGGCGTCTTCGCGGGGGTGTGGTGGAGAGCACATCGAACGGGAAGTGCTTGGCAGATCTGGGGCCCTGGTGTGCTCGCCTTGTTGTTGTTCATCCTCGAAATCGGGTTCATCTCGACGATGTTGGGCGCGTCGAGCCGCCGCTCCGCGGCTGCCCTGGGCGTCGGCTTGTGCGTCATCGGCATCGGTCAGTTTTTCGTCGGCCGTCTGCTCACGTCACCACCTGCGCTGGACTTGCACCGCAACCAGCGCGTCGCGTTTGTCGTGGTGTGGGTGATTGTCGTGGGCGTCACCGGCGCAACCCTGGTGAGCATGGTCGCGTGACGCTCGCCCGAATGCCAAGATTGTTTTGCGGCAGTCCCTCAGCGCGTCACCAGAGATGGAAGCTCGAGCTTCTCTGCCACTTCGACGAGCGAGGCGTGGAGCGAACCCGACACCGACGGATCCGCTTCTCGCCGCACTGCGGAGAACAGTTTTCCGAACGGTGACGCGAGCTGGTCGGCATTTGGCTTCAGGCTGGTCCAGCTCTTTGGAGGCACCGGAATGGCGTCCCCAGGAACCTCGGCATATGCCTCATCGAGCCGGGCGAACGCCTCGGTGATGCGCGCGTCGATGTCTGCACCACCACGCTCGATCAACCACGGCTTGAATATCTCGTAGGCATCTTTGCAGCCCTGGGAGTTGGCGCGCAGATCACTCATGGTCGTTTGCGCGTAACGGGATTCCTCTTGGCCGCTCGAGGCGCGGTCGACCTTCTCGACCTGTTCAGCAGCGAGATCGATGAGCCCGCGGAAGGCAAACGCGATGTCGAGGGACAGCGGCTCGAACTGCTGCTGCAGGCGTTCGATGTCGCTCACCAGCCGTGCCGCGAGTTTCGTCTTGAACGCGGCGGCTTCTTGCTCCGTCTGGGGCATGCGCGGCTCCCGGTAACCCGGCAGCCCGCGTTCGAAATGCGTGACCTGGGGCGTCATCGAGTCAGCCCACAAGACGCGTTCGATACCATGCATCCCAATCACACCCTCGTCATCGAACGGGTGAGGATCTCCTGGACCACCGAGGACGGCGAGGTAGTCCTCGTAGCGAGCATCCGTCGCGGTGTCCGACTCCGGAAAAATCTTGGCCACGGCGCCCTCGATACGCTCGTAGGCTTGTCGCGAAGCCCCCCAAGCACGCCGAGTCGCGGCGAGAGCCTCGGCGTCGCGCTGCACGTTCCAGCCGTCCGCTTGCGGTGGGGGCGCGGCGTCGCGCAGCTCGACACTGGCGTTCAGCCACGCCTGAAGCTGTGTCGAGATCATCTCCTTCATGTCGCGCTGAACGTTGGTCGCGTGCTGTTCGTCGCGACCGCAACCGAGCGACAGCGACGCGCCGAGAAAAATCGAAAAGGAGAATTTTGGCCTGAGGCGGTGCAACCAACAGCGACGGTTCATCGTTCAACTGCTCCTTCCATTCACAAGGTCGACACGAACGACAATAGTTCGTCTTGGTCTTCGTCGTTCAGAGCCGAGAACGCCCGCACGGTCTCTCGCGCTTCGGACTCTGGATCGCCGTGGGCGAGTACGGCATCCCGCAATGTCTTGGCTCGCCCGTCGTGCAAGAACGCACCGGAGAAGCGGAGTCCGATCAGCGGAGCCGTTCTCCACTCTCGACTCGACGCACTGCCCTCTTCGACCCCATCCGCAAGACTGGGTCCCATGTCGTGCAGAAGCAGATCGGTGTAAACTTCCACACGCTTGGCGGCCAAACCGCGGACCGGGTAATCGCCGCGAGTCTCGAGACTGGGAATGTGACAAGTCGCGCACTGCAACCTGCCGAACAACTCCCGACCTCGAGCTGAGCCCGAGCGCCGCTGGGGGATTTCCAACAGCCGAACGTAATCGGTCAAGGCGTTGACCACCGTCAGGTCCACGTCGATACCGGGCTTCGCATCATCGAGCCGGCCCTCGGGATTCGGCGGCTCGTCGGGTCGCAGGGGACTCGTGATGCCCATGTCGCCCTGCAACGCGTCCGCGACGAAGTCGTCGAGGGTTGCAACGCGCGCCTTGAGACCGAAGCGACCGATCAGGTTCGGGGTGCCCCGGTCGTAGGAATGCAGTGTCGCGCCAGGGTTGCGTAGCGATTGGTAAGTCACGCGGTTCACCCGGCCGCGGATGGGTCCGGTTCGCTCTGCCGCCGCTCGAGCGAGTTGCTCGATCGCTTCGTCGGCGACGGCCTCGATGTGGCCCCGACCAAAGACGGCAGGAGGGAAGCGATGCGTCAACCGAATCGATGGATCGTCGGTCGGCGCAAGCACGGCCCGTTTCGCGCCACCGGCGGCGTAGGGCCTCACGACCGATCCGAACGGTACGCGAGTCTGATCTCGCGACGGGGTAACACCGTCACGCTCGACTACGGCAACCCGACTGACCAGCCCTGGACCACGCCCGTCTCCGGCGTGACACGCCTGACACGAAGCGCGAACGTAGACAGGACCGAGCCCGTCAGCTTCGCGCAGCATCGTCTCGAACAACACGTCACCTTCGTCGAAACGCGCCAGCTCGTCTGGAGCTGCCTGCAACAGCGGCACGTCGCTACGGTCCAGTTGCACCGTAACCTGATCGTCACTTGCACCGCGTTCTTCCACACCATCTACAGGTTGTGCACAGCTGCAAAGCGTCAGGGCTGCAAGGACGAGCAATCTGGGGAATGCCGGAGACACGTTCGTGCCTGCGTAGCACGCGCCATGTCGCGATTGGGTTACGAGTTGTTGGCACGACGTTGACGGATCAACGCGTCACTTCGCAAAACGCAGGCACGGGGAATCTGCCTACCCGTCGCGCAAATGCCACACGCCCCCGAATAGCGTGCGGGCGCTTCCCACGGGGAGCTCGCCCTTTCCAGATACAAGCAGTACGGGAGTTATCATCCATGACCCAGACTCGATTTACCGTCGCAGCAATGACGGTGGCAACCTTGGCCACTAGTTGCGGCTCTGAGAAACCATTGAACCCACAAGACGACACGCAAGAGGTGGGGCAACTGGAAGTCGCGCTCACCAATGCTCCAGACGATGCTGGGTGTTTGCGCTTGGCGGTATCAGGCAAGCGCACTGACATCCGCACCTTCGACCTACAAGCCGGCAAGAAGGCTGTGTTTCGCTTGTCGGGGGTGCCGGTCGGCAACGCGACGGTCACCGGTGACGCTTTCGACGTCAGCTGCGACGAGCTCATCCCAGGTGTGGAGCCGTCTTGGTACAGCGACCCCGTCGCCGTGCACATCAAAGCGGGCATCGTTTCACACGTTGCCCTGTTGATGATCCACAACGGCAAACTGTCGGTCGGCGTCGACTTCGACGATTCGCACGGCACCACGGAGACGGGACCCCACGGGGACCTCGACGGCGGCGTGTTCAGCAGCGAGGCAGCCTACTTGGTTCCGGTGGAAACCGGAGTTGAAACCAAGGCCGTCCTCACGGTGGGCGATACGACCGAAGCGGGGTATCGCATGGTCGGCATTCCCGATGGACTCGGGGCCTACGACAATGGTGACGGTACGTTTACCTTGCTGTCGCACCACGAGTTGAGCGGAAACCAAGGCATTGAGCGTGCCCACGGGGCTACGGGATCGTTCGTCTCCAAGTGGGTCATCCGCAAGGCTGACCTGGCCGTCCTCAGTGGCGAGGATCTGATGCAGCAAATCGTGCTCTGGGATCCGAGCACGTCGAGCTACGCGCCTGCGACGACCGGCGTGTCGTTCTCGCGATTCTGCAGCGCAGACTTGCCAGCACCATCGGCACTGTTCGACGTCGAGTCGGGGTTGGGTTTCGACGGTCGCCTATTCTTCGGCGGCGAAGAGAACGGGTCTTCCGGCCGCGCGATGGCTCACGGCATGGACGGAACGTCCTACGAATTGCCTGGATTGGGCAAGATGAGCTTCGAGAACGTGGTCCCGAACCCCATGCCAGGGAAGACCACCGTGGTCGCGGGCATGGACGACTCGGGTGGCGGCCAGGTGTACTTCTACTACGGCAAGAAAAACGACACCGGCGCGACGCCCGTCGAACTCGCCGGTCTTACCGGCGGCAACCTATACGGGCTGAAGGTGGACGGATTCTCGAGCGAACCCAATGCAGGCATCCCCTCGGCGCCGTTCGAGCTGTACAACTTCGGCAACGTCGAGAACTGGTCGGGGTCGACCCTCGAAACCGAGAGCAACACCAACGGCGTCACTGGATTCAACCGCCCCGAAGATGGCGTGTGGGATCCCAACAACCCCAACCACTACTACTTCGTGACGACCGCGTCATTCAGCTCGCCCAGCCGCCTGTGGCGGTTGAGCTTCGACGACGTGCATGATCCGGAAGCTGGCGGAACCATCGAGATGCTTCTCGACGGGACCGAGGGTCAGAAGATGCTCGACAACATGACGATGGACCAATACGGTCATGTTTACTTGCAGGAAGATGTCGGTGGGAACGCGCGGCTCGGCCGAGTCTACCGATATGACGTCGAGACGGACACGTTGGTCGAAACCCTGCAGCACAACCCCGTGTTCTTCGATCCGACTCTCACGTCTCCGACGTTCATCACCCAAGACGAGGAGTCGTCGGGCATGATCGACATGGCGGACATACTCGGCCCAGGCTGGATGTTGGCGGTCGTTCAGGCCCACACCTCTGCGGGAGACAGCGAGCTCGTGCAGAAGGGTCAGTACGTCGCAATCTTCGATCCTGCAGCGGCTGGTGAGTAAGTGAACGAGCGCTTCGTGTTGGGCTGGGAGCGTGCCACGTCGATCGTCGGTACGAGTCACCTTCTCCGGTTGATCGGCGTGGCGTCTGTCAGCGTCGGGGTCGTCGCGCTCTGCGCAGGTTGCGAGAGCAACCCACCCGAGCGAGTCGAGCTCCCACCCCACGAAGTGTTCATCGCCATGGAACGCGACTTTCAAGCGTTCCGAGATTGGGGCAGCGTACCCGTAACCAGTGAGCCCTCGGGAGAGACTCATCTCGCCGGTTCCAATCGAACGTACGTCAACGCGCTGCCCGTCGCGCCGACTGATAGATTTCCTGCCGGTACCATCATGGTCAAAGACGCCATGACGGACGCCGGGCCACGCCGCTTGTTCGCGATGGTCAAGCGCGGCGGAGGATTCAACTCGACGGGCGCAAAGGGTTGGGAGTGGTTCGAACTCGAGGAGCGCGGCGACGGCAGTGTGGGGATCGCTTGGCGCGGCCTCGGCGCTCCCCAGGGAGAGGAGTACGGCGGTGACCCGAGCGGAACCTGCAACAGCTGCCACCAGCGAGCCGTCGACAACGACTACGTCAAGTCCGAGCGGTTGCTGCTGAGCGAGACCCGTCGCAAAGATGGGTGACTGGGTGCCAAGCGCCTTCAGCGCCGCTTGGCGCTTTGCGCATTGGTGTTTTGCTCAGCTCGTCGAGATGAGCGTTCGGAACGCCTGGACCTGCGCTTCATCGACGTCGAGCACGTCGGGGTGCGGGTGGCAGCGCGCCAACTCGAAAGAGTGAACCAGCCCCGACCAATCCGCGACGTGAACGGTGATCGCGCAGCTGCGCGGCGCGGGCTGTCCGTCGTGAGGCAATTCGAGCTCGACCCAGTTCGCGGTCACGGGATGCGCTCGGAGCCAACGCCGCATGTCGGAGACGTATCGCTCGCGCTCATCGGGCTCGAGGTAGTCGCGCACAATCGTCTGATAGGCGATGGCGCTACCCTGGAAGGCTTGAATGCGAGCGGCCACTTCCCCCACACTGGCGCACTCGACACGGATGGGCGCATCACTGTGGGCCAAGCTGCGATATGCGGCCAGAGCCCGTGCAAACCGATGGATCCGCTCCTGTTGACCCGGCCAAATACACGCCTCGAGCCACCGGACGTCATCTTCGTCGTCGAGGTTCACCGGGTGCTTCTCGAACCCCACGCGTGCGCGAATCGGCGGGAGCGGCATCCCTGACAACCAGACCGAACCCTGTGAATCGCGCCAATACGGCTCCAATCGGTCACCGGACAGCGTCAATCCCGCGCTGGCGCCGACGTCGAAGAGGTTGACCGGAACGTCTGGCTCGACCTGCGCGCGCAGCGCAGCGACCCAAACCCAACACACCGCGCGACTCACCTCGTTCGTCTGCACTCGCCGCGCTGCGACGGCATGCCAGAATCGTTCATCATCGAGCGCCGACGAGAGCGCCGACACAGACAACGCACTCGCGTCCGCTGGCTCTACGAGACCCGCAAACAGTGGGTGGTCCGCGCCACCGCAGAGTGATGCGTAGCGTAGCGCTGCCAAGAGCAGCACGGGACGTTCGTAGACAGCCCCGAAGGTGCGCCCGGCCCACGCGGCGGAGAGGCGTTCGACGAAGTGACGCTCCAACAGATCCGGCAACCACTCCAACAGGCGGGCGTAGGCGGGAACGGACTCCTTCAGAAAGTCGCGCTGGACGCCCAGCTCACCGCGCAAACCGTCCGTACCCATCGCCATCGGGACAGGCCTAATTCCTTCGCGGGGCGGTGTCGATGACCAGTTTCAGCGCCCGGTCATTGCCGCGCGGCGTCACCAAGGGTTGGTTGACGGTCGCGTGCGCTCGCCCCAGGCTCCACTCATGCTCCGTCGATGCTCCGCCCTCCGAAACAGTGAGACCGCCCTCGCCGCTTGTGCACTGAGCGCTTCGCTCGCGCTGACGGCTTGTCAGAACGACGAGGTGACCAAACCGGCACAGGTTGCTCAATCCCAAACCGCTCAGCAGCAGCAAACCGAACCCGCGAAGGCAGAACTTCCCACGCCCCACGTTGCGCCCCAGGCCGCCACCCAAGCAGGACGCGCCGCCATCGGAGAACCAGCGCCAGACTTCGAGCTCAGCGACGTGAACGGCAAGCGCGTGACCCTCGCCGAATTCAAAGGCAAGACAGTCGTGCTCGAGTGGTTCAATCCCCAGTGCCCCTTCGTGAAATTGTCTCATACGAAGGGCTCGTTGGCAGGATTCGCTCACGAGCGCGATGGCAAGAACGGCGTGGTCTGGCTTGCCATCAACTCTGGTGGCGAGGGGCGACAGGGTCACGGTATCGAGGTCAATCGCACCGGCGCAAAGACGTTCGGGCTCGATCACCCAATACTGCTGGATCCGAGCGGCAGCGTGGGGAGAGCCTATGGCGCGACGAACACGCCCCACATGTTCGTGATCGATTCTTCAGGGCGATTGGCTTACGCGGGAGCCATCGACAACTCACCAGACGCCGAAGGCGGATCGCCCACCGGCGGCAAGTTGATCAACTACGTGGAGCAAGCGCTCGATGAGCTCGCAGCGGGCAAGCCCGTCAGCGTGCCCAAGACCCAAGCCTACGGCTGTAGCGTGAAGTACGCCGGAGGCTGACCCAGGCTCCGGGTATGACCCCGGGCCGGTGCTTAGCCGCGGCGGCTCACTGCGACTTGTCGAGTTCGGTTCCACGGATCAGTGCAGCCGCGGACCAAAGCATCGGGGCTTGCCCGTGGTTGTCACCGGTAACCGTTCCACGAGAAGTGTACTCTTGGGTCGTTCCGCCGTACATCCAGTCACTCACGCCCTTCAGACGACCATCGCTCTCCAGGTAGCCCACCAGCGCAATCCAGGCGGCGCGCGCAGCGGCGCCGTATGAGGCCTCGTCGAGCCAACCGTTCTTCACGCCGGTGACCATCGCGTTGGTGAACATCGCGCTGCCTGACGTTTCGGCGTAGTTCTCGCTGCCGTCGTAGTCGAGCACCTGGCGCCACAGGCCCGCACCAGTGCCAGAGCCGATCTGGTAATTGAGCAGAGCTTCCATCATGCGGTCGTATCCCTCGCGGATACGCGCATAGCTCGAGTGGCCCGGGTCGAGTTCGCGCAGCATTTCGGTCATGCCGGAGGCGAACCAGCCATTTCCGCGCCCCCACCGGACGCTGTCGGTGGGCTTGAGCTGAAAGAACAGACCGTCGTCCTGTTGCAGCCGATTGAGGTAGCCCTCCATGGTTTCCGCCGCGGCGTCCAGGTACTTCTTATCGCCGCTCGCGCGGTACGCCTGCACCTGCAGACCAGTGATCATGAACATGTCGTCGATGGCGTCGCGAGCCTGCGTACCGAGATTGTCCAGCTGATGGTCGGCAATGGCGGTGCCGTCTTCGAGATAGACCGAATCCTCGTTGTGCAGCGACAGTTCGAGGGGCACGATCCCCCAAACGTTCTCGTCGACGTGTCCCTCGGTCGCGAAGAGGTCTGCATAGCCGCCTTTGTATCGGTCGTAACGACCGGTCAGGCTTTGCAACAGCTCGCCATCCGCAAGCAAGACAGCGATCTGTAACGCGCCATACCAAGCACACGCCTCTTTGTAGTGCCTGGTTCCATCAGAAGTCTGCGAGTTGAACAGGCGGGCGAGCTTGAGTCCAATGGCGTCGGGCTCCGCCCCCTGCGGCCACTCGCTGAAGTACTCTTTGCCGAGGTCTACCTGAGATGGAGCTCCACCCATCCCGAGGCTGCCGCCACCGCCTCCACCGGCTCCACCAGCACCAACCACGGTGGAATCGCCCCCGGCGCCACCTTCGGCTGTACCTGTCGGGCCGGGGCCGGTCCCGCCGCCCGCACCCAGCGTGGGTTCGGGCCCCGTGGACGTGGGGGTCGTGACGGTGGCATCAGGCGTCGGTGTCGAGGTGGACTCCGTCGGCTGAACGATTGGGCTGACCTGAGCTGGACCCGTCGAGGTATCCGAGGGCTGCACGGGAGTGGTGACGGAAGGTATCGTCGTATCGGTCGGGCCTGCGCTGGGAGCCTTGTCCGTGGGACCTGTGGTGACGCTAGAATTCGCGGTATCTCCACTGCCTTCGCCGTCGTTGCCGCATCCGGCCACGAAGCCCAAGATCCACCCAATTGCCAGAATCGATTTCGTCAGTGTCATGCTGATTCTTTCCCTGCGACCCAGCCGCGGAACACCTCACTCAATGCCACACCAGCCCAGAGCCGATCGGATTTGATGGCGTCCTGGAATGCAAAGTCCAGCGGGCGCGCGAAGCGAGGGCGGGCGCTTGCGAGGGGTAGGCACCGTCGGAAGAAATCTCGAAGCAGCTCGGAAAAGGCGCGATCCCACGCTGCCTGCCAGCCAACGACGCAGAATCGCATCCCCACGGGCTTCGCTGCGGCAGCGCGGTCCACTCCCAGTGTCAATCACATCTGAGCGGTACGCGATCGGGTCAGCCAATCGCCGTCCGTCGCAGCGGAGTCTGGACGAACTTTCAGTCAGAGCCGACTTGGAGGCTCCTTTCGCACCAATCGTCGTCGCCCCCACAAAGGTCGTGAGGGACTCGCGCGTAAACTCACCCATGCGCTGGAGACTGCTGGCCCTGATTGTGAGCCAGGCCTCGTTGCTCCTGTCGATGGCCTGCCAGAAACCGGTAGAACCGCGTGCACTGCCGACGGCCACCGCCTTCGAGGACTTCACCACCGAGCGCATCACGTCCCTCGCCCAACTGCGGCAGATGGCAGCATCGCCACCCGGCGACGAAATCGGCGCCGCCATCATCGGCACCAAGTTCGTGATCACGGACTTCTCCACCCAAGCGCGGCGCATCCACTATCTCGACGGACGTCGCTACCTGTACCACGACGAGTGGGCCTGGTTCCGTCTGCTGAACGGGCAGCCCTTTCCCGGCCTCAGCCCGCTGCAACCGCACCCCTTTCAGGCACCAGACGAAGCTCGACGCTGGGCACTAACCTCACCAGGTGAACTGCCCGACGGGCTGCGCCTCGTCGAGGACCGCTTGTACCTCGACGCGTTCTACGACCGGGCGCTGGAGGCTTCCGATCGCGACATCGGCGCAGGAAGCCTGATCTACATTCCCGCGCGTTCAGAAGCACAACCGGCGGTCTGGGGATTCGAACTGGAGTACAGCGACGAAGGCGACCTCGATGACGTGATGGTGTTCTTCGAACTGCTCCAAAACAGCGTCCCCGCCGAGGTGCGGACACAACTGAAGTGGATCACGCGCTCGCCCTGGCAGGCCGAAGTGGCCCAGCGCTTGGCATCGTCCAACCCACAGTACGCCCAACGCGTGATGAGCTACGACGATGTCACCGTCCCCGGTGAGACCGTCGTCTACACGCCCGGGATCGCCGCGGGCCGCTTGCAGGTGTTTCGCGATCTGTCGCGCCTGTCGACAGCCGCGGCCGACAACATCCTCTTGCTCGGCGCCCTGCCGGAGTATCTGCCCCAAGCGCGCGGCATCGTCACGTCGATCCCACAGACGCCGCTGTCACACTTGAACTTGCTGGCAAAAAGTCGCGGCATCCTCAACGTGTACCGCGGCGGGTTGCTGGAAGACCCCGAGGTGCTCAACCTGGCACGCTCGGGCGTACCCGTCGTACTCTCCGCCGAGCCGGATGGTTTGCGTCTGCAACGCATCAGTGAGCAACAGTACGCCCGCTGGAAACAGCTGCAACGTCCCAAGCCGCCCACGCCGCGACACGTCGCGTCGGACGACGCCCCGTACATCGTCGATCTCTCGCAGGTAGGGCCGAGCTCCCTCGACGGGCTAGCGCCGCTCATCGGTGGCAAGGCCGTCGGAATGGTACACCTGCTGCAAGCATTCGGACCGGCGGTGCGGAACGAAGCAGAAGCCCAGCCACGACGCCTGTCCATTGCCGTCCCCGATCGACCCCTGGCGATCACGATTCGGGCCTACCGCGAACACCTCGCGCCGCTGCTGCCAGAAATTCGCGCACTGCTCGCCGACGCGAGTTTTCAGCGCAACAGGAAGGTGCGGATCTTGGCCCTCGAAGGGTTCGACGAATTCGAGCGCCGCTTCTCGTCAAAACGCGACCGCATCGCGGCCCGCCGCTATCTGTCGTCGCGAGCCGCTGGAGCCGTCGCTGCAGTGGTGCGCAAAGGAGGGATACAGCGCATGATTCGACAAGCACCGCTTCCCAAAGCCGTCGAAGGTGAGCTCGAAACGATCCGTCGCCATTTCGCGGACTATGCTCGCGAGCAAGGGCTGCGGTTCCGCTCGTCGAGCACGGTGGAAGACGTCGAAGGCTCGAGCGGCGCCGGGCTGTATGATTCGAACACTGGCTTCTTCGTTCCGCGCAAAGCCCAACGCGGACTGAAGAAACGAGCGAGCCTCGCTGACGCCCTGCGCAAGACCTGGGCGTCCTACTTCAGTGTCGAAGCCTTCGAGGAACGGCACGAGGCCGGTATGAATCACCTAGCGGGAGACATGGCCGTGCTGGTCCACGCGCGTTTCGACGACGAACTCGAGGCGTCCAACGGCGTGTTCACACTCAGCAGGTATGTTGACGAGGCAGAATTGCTGGCCGATGCGCACCCCGGCGCGGTCAGCGTCACCAACCCGCCAACTGACCGCCTCGTGAGCCCGGAGAGCTCTCGCGTCGTCAGTCACGGCAGCGAGCTTACAGTCGAACGCCTCTCACTATCGTCGGAAGCCTCACCCGGTGTCACCGTGCTCAGCGATGACGAGCTCCGTGATCTGTTCGAGGTGGCGCGCCGTTTGACCGACGCGCAGCTCGAGCGAAGCAACGCTTCGCTGCCGCCGGCACAGCAACGACGTTCGCTGGTGATGGACTTCGAATTTCGACGAGTCAAAGCGGGTTGGCCCGCCCTCCAACGCGGTCACCACCCCGGGCGTTTCGTGCTGAAACAAATGCGGCCGCTCGAGCGCAACCCCGCAGTGCCGGAAGATCTTCGCTCGAGCCCCATCCCACGCGACGTGCTGTCGCAGACTCGGCGCATCGAGCGGCGAGGCTGCATCGGGCCGGGAGTTGAAGTCGAGGCGCTTCAAGTCTTCACCGACCCGAACGCCTTGCCAGATCCGGGCTACGCAACTCAACCCCTGCTGGCGTATGTTTTGGTCGAGCGGGCGGGGCAACCGCAGGTGTTTACCCACATCGACCAACTCAGGACACGTTGGACACCGGATGGATTCATCGTCGATTTGAGCGGGCGACGCGGCTACTCGCGCATCAAACTCGACGGAAACCAACTCGGGCTCATGGCCGCGGGAGGCGGCACGTCCGCCTACCAGGTTCGTTGCACCACGACGGTCGACTACGCCGCACCGACCGAGCTGCTGCGTAGCTACCTCGAATAATCGAGGTTCTGGGTTTGAGAGCGAACGTTCAGTCTGCGACGCGCGCCTGCACGTGGTACTCATAGCGCGCGGCCGGTGGCGTCGTCGAAACGACGTTCAGCGAGAACCGGGCGCTCTTTCCGGACTCCAGTCGCTCGCTGCCGGCGTAGGTCGACGATACGCCCAACAGCTTGTCGTCTTCGCTCATTGACAGAACGCGCACGTTGACGAACTTCGCGGCATCCGGTCCAGTGTTCTCCACGACCCCGGACATTTCGACCAGGCCCCCGTTTCGCACCGGTGCGTTCGGCTTGATCATCAACCCACTAGCGAGTTTGGGAACGTAACTTGCCTTTCGCGCAACGACCTCGAAACGCAGGTCCGTGTGAGCCGGTGGTTTCGACACGATCGCAGAGATGTAGGATTTCTCCTGGGGCATCAACGACTCTGCGAGTGCGTAGCCGCTGGCAGTGCCCACCTCGTTGCCGCCCTCGTCGAGCATCACGATCACCAATTTGGGCTTCGCGATCTCGATTGGCGATGTGTTTTCGATCACGCCGTTGACGTAGAACGCATCGCGGTATCCCGAGCGAGTCCCATGAAACGTAAACTCTGCGGTCGGCTCCGGTTCGGGCTCCGGAGCCGGAACGCTGACGACCGAATTGGTTGCACGCGCGTGAGCCTCCACGACCTCGCCAACGTCGTTGGCCCCCTCGACGCCGAGCACCCGTTCGGGTAGACCTTCGTCGCCCACGCGCGCGTTGGCAAAGTACGCCGATGCGCCCGCGGCCACGGCACCGAACGCAAGCACGACGATCATCCCGGTTCTTGGCCGGCGCGACACGCCGACCGAAGCGGTGGCCTGGTCAGATCGTTCACCCGCTCGTGGGTCGCGCCGCTTCGGCAGCGCATCGGGCGCAAACAGTTTACCCTGCGCCAACGGCATCCCACACTGGGCGCAAGCGTCACTTGCGGCTGCGTCGACTTTTGCTCCGCAGTTTTGACACTTGGCTGCCTTACCCATGAAACCCCTCGAACTGACAGGTCTTGCTCCGACGCTGGCGCGCTCCGCACCCTCGCCGAGCAACTCTGAGTGATTTTCAGCCACGTGTCGATGTAGGCGAGCGCACCACTCGGCGGGAAACTGTGCGCCTCGATTGCACGGTCCTCAAACCCCGTCGCCCAAACGTTCGTCGAACTCGCGATGACGAACATCAGGATTGTACCTACGCAGGTGTGCGTCGCTGAACAGCCGCTGCAATCTCACACGCCACCACGGGCCTCGTGAACAGTAGCCCGTTCAGCCGTGGCAGAGTACGCTCTGGGCCCAGTGCGCAACTCGGTAGTGGAAAGCGTCGTCGCGGAGTTGTCGGCCGCAACCCACGAGCGCCCGGTACTTCTGGGCCGCTACGAGGTCGTCGGGCACCTCGGCAGCGGCGGCATGAGCACCGTCTATGAAGCCGTCGATCGTGAACGGGGCACGAAGGTTGCACTCAAGACACTCAGCGCGTTCGACGCCTCCGCCGGGGTCTCGATCAAACGAGAGTTTCGGGTGGTTGCAGACCTGGCACATCCGAACCTGGCGCCCGTCTACGAGCTCACGAGTGAGCGCGGCATGTGGTTCTTCACCATGGAACGAGTCGAGGGAGTGTCGCTCTCCCGTTGGACTCGCGGCGAAGCAGAAGACGGCGATTCCAAAGCAACAGGTGACTTACCGTTCTCGCGCACGCTCTCGACGGTCGAAGCGTCACACGAGGCAACGCAGGCGGGCGCAGCACGTCGCTGGTCGCGCAACTGCAGCCTCGATGGTGAAGCTACGGTCGTCGAGTCTGCCGCGCGCTTGCCGCCCAGCGTCGACAGTGGTGTCCAGCCCACGCTCCCGCAACGCGACATGGGTGCGATCCGTCGTGCTTTCGGACAAATCACCTTGGGCATCGGCGCACTGCACGATGCGGGGCTGCGTCACGGTGACATCAAACCCGCCAACGTATTGGTGCGACAGGACGGTCAAGTCGTTCTCGTCGACTTCGGCTTGGCGCGCCCGTTCGACGACCTCAGCTCATTGCATCGCAGCGGCGGAACGCCGACGTACATGGCACCGGAGCAGCTAGCCGACGCTCCCGTCGGTTCTGCCGCCGACTGGTACGCTCTGGGCGCAACGCTGTACGGCATGTTGACCGGCGTTCGACCGTTTCTCGCGGATACGAAGCTCGAACTGTATCTAAAGAAGATGCACTACCCGCCGCCGGCGCCGCGTGCACTACTGCCACAGCTGCCAGAGGATCTCAGTGACGTCTGCCTGGCTCTGCTCAACCCCGATGCGCGCGAGCGCCCCGGCAGAGACCAGCTCCTGCGAGTGTTCAGCGGTACCTCCACACCGGAGGTTCTCGGCGACCGGGTCACGAAACCTGGCTTCGTTGGTCGCGACGACGAGCTGTGTGCGCTCGAGCAGGCATACGGCACCGCGAGGGGAGGACAACTGACCCTCGCTCACGTCCACGGTCAGTCGGGGATTGGCAAGTCCGCCTTGTTGACGAGCTTTCTCAACGCCGTCGCCGACGTCGACTCCGCCCTCATCCTGCGCGGACGCTGCTACGAGCGAGAGCGGGTCCCCTACAAGGGGTTCGACCGCATCATCGACGATCTCGCGCTGTACCTCTCGCAACAGGAGCCCGGTCACGCTTCCGAGTACCTACCAGCGCACACCGGCGCCTTGGCCAAGGTGTTCCCCGCCTTGGCCTCGATCGAAGCGGTGGCCTTGCACGCAGCTGAAGAGGTTTTGCCAGAAGGGGCAATGGAGGTGCGTCGGCGCGCTTGGTCGGCGCTGCGCGACCTGTTGGCCGCGGTCGGCAAACGGCGACCCATCGTGCTGACGATTGACGACCTGCAGTGGAGCGACACGGAAAGTGGGCAACTCCTCGGTGAACTCTTGCACGGGGCGCGAGACGTGCCCCTGCTCGTGGTCATCTTGTATCGCCCAGAAGAAGCCGCGACAAACGAAGCACTGCTGTCCTATTTCGAGCGCTGCAAGACACTCGACTCCGTGGGTCATTTCCTAGACCTGCCGATAGCTGCGCTCAGTCTCCGCGACGCACAGCGGCTGGCACGGGCAACCCTAGGTGCGGCCGCTACGGATGCGAACGTGGCGTACATCGCCCAAGAAGCGCAGGGCGTGCCGATCTTCATCGAAGAGATGGCGCACTACCTGGGCAAGCAGAACGCTCATGGCGTGCCGGAGCTGAGCAACCAAACCTCACTCGACGACGCTATTCGAGCACGTGCTGCTACGTTGGAAGACCGCCAGCGCAAGCTGCTCGAAGTCGTTGCGATCGCCAACAGTCCCCTGCCTCAATCGATTGTATTCGAAGCCGCGGAGCTCCAACCGGGCGAACTCGGAACGCTCCTGGCACTCCGCAGCGCTGCGTTCGTGAACTGGCTCGGCGCGGGAGCCGACGACGTCGTCTCCCCCTACCACGATCGCATACGTGAGTCGGTGCTGTCTGCGCTGGACCACGACACGCAACAACGCCACCACCTGGCGCTCGCTCGCGCCCTGGCCAAGCGTTGCACGACAGCGGGCAGCTGGTTGTTCGACGCCGTGAGGCACTTCGCAGCAGCGGATTCACTCGTCGTCGATCCTGACGAGCGGTTGCGCGCCGCTCAACTCCACGCTCGGGCAGGCGAGACGGCGCGAGAGGCGGCTGCATATCCGCTTGGTTTCTCGTGCTTCGAGGCCGGCATTGGCTTGCTCGGCGAACGCGCCTGGCAGGACCACTACGAACTGGCGCTTCGACTCCACGCAGGAGCGGTCGAAACCGCCTACCTCAGCGCAGAGCGGGAGGCGCTGGAGAGGCGCAGTGCGGAAGTCAAACGAAACGCCCACAGCGTCATGGATCAGTTGATCGCGTGGGAGACGGAGATCGACGCGTGTGCAGGGCGGCAAGAGTACGAGGCGGCGTTGCGTGCTGGCATCGCCGTGTTGCGGATCTTGGGAGTCGAGCTGACTCCCGATCCGGGTGAAGCCGACGTCGCCGCGGCGGTCGAACCGACGCTGAAACGCCTAGTCGAGATCGGTACCGAGGGGCTCGCAGCACTGCCCGAGCTGGACGATGTGCAAGTCGCAGCGATCACCCGCGTTCAAGTACGCCTGAGTCCGGTTGCTTACTTCGGCAGGCCATTGCTGTTGCCGATCATCGCGTGCAATCTGATCAATACCTCGATTGACCGCGGGCTATCGACGGCAACTCCCTATGCGTTGGCGTTGTTCGGAATCGTGCTCAACACCCTCGACAAGTACGACGTGTCCCACGGGTGGGGGATGTTGGCGCTGCGTCTGCTCGATCGGTGGCCCAAGGACCGCCGACTCGAAGCGGCGACCCGGCACATCCTGTACAACCTGGTGTGCAATTGGATGGTGCCGCTGTCGACCATGCTCGACCCCTTGCGCAAGGTGTTCGACATCGGCCGCCAAACGGGCGACTACGAGTACGCGGGGTTTGCCGCTCACGGCTTCGTCCACAACTCGATCTACGCCGGTCGTCCCCTCGGTCCGCTGAAGAAGGAAGCACTGTGGCTCGGCAAGCAGTTGGAGGAGTTCGGCGTCAACGCAACGCACGTGCATCGCCCCTTCGAACAACTGCTCAAGGCGTTGACGGGAGATTTGGCCAACCCTGCAAGTCTAGACGACTCGAACTTCGACAGTGAAGCCATCGTGGCCGCGGCGGAAGCGAACGAAGTTCAAAGCGGCGCGTTGCTGTGCGTCATCCACCTGACGATTGGCCTGGCCCGCTTCCACTTCGGCGACCCCGCCGCAGCCTCCGAGTCGCTCGAGAAGGCACGTGCGCATCTGGGCGGCGCACCCTCGGTTTGGCATCCACCCACCGTTCATCTCTACGCGGCACTGGCGGCGGGCGCTGCCTGGCGCAACACTGCCGATCCAGAGGAGAAAGCGCGCTACAGCAGAAGGGTCGAAGAGAGTCTGGAACCATTGCGTCGCCTGGCGCGGCTCGCCCCCATCAACTTCGCGCACCGTGTCAGCTTGGTGGAGTCGGAGTTGGCACGCTTGGACGGTGACGATCGAACCGCACTCGCGAAGCTCGAGCGAGCCATTCGCCAAGCGCAGGAAGGCTCTTGGCTCAACGACGTCGCCCTCGCCAACGAGCTCGCTGCAGATTGCCAGAGCGACGATGAGGGGAGGATGAAGCACCTCCGCGCGGCGCGTACCGGGTACGCGGCGTGGGGCGCAACAGCCAAAGCTCAACGCATCGGGGAACGTCTTCAGTCGCTGACGCCGTAAATGGGCGAGCGGTCGTCTTCTCAACTCAATGCTTTGTTGCATCGAATGAGAGTTCGCGAATCGCGAACTCTCATTCTGCTCTTTGGTTCGAAGCGGGCAAGGACACGACCATCAGTTGGCGATGCTGAATCCCAACAGATAGTCGGTGGATGCGCCCTGTCGATGGCACTCGATGCACAGGCTCGGCGTGCCCGGCGTCGGGTTGCTCGCGACACTGTCATCGGGGTTGCGCGCCTCGTAGTACCAGTCGCCATTGTCGGGATCATAGCCCGCGGCTTTCTTGATCATGACGACCTTCACGAACACGGTCCCACTCCCGTCGTACTCGTCCTTGATCGCCACGGTACCTTCGGGAACGACGAAAGGCTCCTCTGCAGCCAAGCCCTCGACGTTGCTCGAATACCAGATGCGCACCGTACCGTGCACGCTCCCCGAGCCCGCCGGCGCGTTCATCCGCGTGAAGAACAGGTCAGACGTCGCGTAGTCGGCGAGGTACTCCCCCGGCCCCGCGGCACCACGACCGCTCGGTTCGCCCTGGGTGGGCTCTGGATCGGGTCCTGCACTGGGGCCAGTCGGTTCGGTACCAGGGGCGTCATCGGCAGAGCCCATGCCACCATCACTGCAAGCGCAAACCTGCAATACAGCGAGCGCCAGAAGGAGTGCGCGGCTCGAAGTCGATTGAAGCATGGCCTTGATACTAGATGGGCAAGCGCGATTGTCGGGCGCTTTTTCGGGCCCTGATTGGGGGAGGTTGGGGGATGACCCAAAAACGTCCGTGCTCAGCCCCGTTCGCAGCGCCCCTCCCCACGCCATCTCGCACGTTTCCACGGTCGACGAACGGCATGTTGAGCTGAGGTTCACGATACTTCCGAAGCTCCCGGGATAGTAGACGGTCGAACCGTCCCTGACCGTGATCGCGATCCCACGGCGCCCCTGAGGAGCTGAGCTGCGGACCCGATCACCTTGCCCCGCCGGACCGTTCTCTCAGGCCAACTTGTCCGCAACAGAGCAACGGACCCAACGAGCGCACGGAGATTTGACTACTGGCCCCGTGCGTTGCTCAGCTAAATGAGCGTTCGCAGGCAGGCTCGGTCAGCCCGTCGCCCGAGGGGGCCGACTCGACACACTCAGTGACCCCCCTCATCAATCATTTCCGAAATCACATTGGCTCCCATCCCACCGCTCTGGTGGCGGCTCTGAACGAAAGGCACATGAAACGGACAGCCTTCTTGCTCATAGCCGGTGGGCGTGCCAGGTTCCCACCCTGGTGCGCAGAGGCGCCTCCCGCCGAAAGTCTGAACACTCTGCCGTCATTGACCCACGTCAATGATAGGCGCCAACGTCGGTTGGCGTTGTCGATGGTCATGCTGTCTCAGGGCCCGCTGGAGCGGAAAGGGCCCGAACGAGGAGAAACATGACACCATCCCCAACGAATCAGATCGAAGCCGCGCCCGCTGACTGTCTGCCCACGGCAATTGCCGCGCAGCTCGGCTCCACACTCGAACGGCTCGGCGCGAACGCCGACTCGGCCAGACTCAGCCCCCTGCACAGCGGTCGCTCGGGCGCGTTGACATACCTAGTTACGGCGAGTGACCAGAAATTCGTGCTACGGATCCAACCACCGGATCGCCTCACCAGCCACTGGGAGAATCTCGTCACGGTACAACGCCAGGTGGCGCGTGCAGGGTTGACGCCGCGATTGCGCCACGTGGATGTGCCCGCGCGGTGGTTGCTTGCCGACCATGTCGATGACGCGTCGCTGCTGGGCGCGTTGCGAGACCCAACACGGAGCGCGATCACACTAGCCTCACTTGGTGAACAACTAGCGCAGTTGCACGGCACGGCGCCACCTCGAGGCACCCAAACCCGGTCACCGACTGACCATTCCAGCGAGTTGCTCGAGGAGACGAAAACGCGCTTTGCGCTTCCGGAGCTGGCTGTCGCCATCAGTGACGACGTTCGTCGCCGCGCTTCGAAGAGCAGTGAGGCTCGTCTTTGTCACCACGATCTCAATCCGACGAACATCCTGTACGATGGTCAGCAGATCTGGTTCGTCGATTGGGAGACGGCGGGCATCGGCGATCCGTGGTTCGACGTGGCCACACTGATCAATTGGCTGTTACTCGACCAGAGTCGACGAGAAACGCTACTGCGCGCCTACTGCGGCGGTCGACAGATCGACTTCCCCAGCGAGGAACGGTTGAACGACGCTCGGCGCGTTGCGTACTTCGCGTACGGCAGTACGTTTCTGTCGATGTGTACAGCCCCACCGACGGGGGGGGCCCCGTCTGCACTCGGGTTGGCCGAGTGTCACCTCGCCATAGGACGCGGCGAACTCGACATCGGCAGTGACTC
>QJWJ01000303.1 GCA_003235365.1 Deltaproteobacteria bacterium | reverse complement strand
CGGCGATGTCGTGAAGGGTTCACGGGTACTGCGTGATTGTCTCTTTCTCGCGTTTCCCGACGAGAGTTGCCTGTCTGCCGGTCCGCCCAACGACCCTGGGTTTAACCCGCGGGGCTTTACGGAACAAGGCTTCCGGATGCCACCACTGAAATGAAAGCGGGCGGCGATCAGCCGCCCCGTGCAGGGGAGGCCCAAGCAAGGCGAGGCGCCGATAGCCCCGCCGGGTTCAAACCCTTGTTGGGTGGCGCCCGGTGGGGGCTTGCACGGATGTACAGAATGATGTACAAATGCGGGATGTCGTCGAAGTACTCAGTGGCGGAAGCGCGAGCGAACCTGCCGAAAATTCTGGACGAGGTAGAGCTCGGTCACGAAATCGAGCTGACTCGCCGCGGGAAGGCGGTCGCCGTGGTGGTGTCCGTGGAGGAGTACGAGCGATTGTCGGGTGGGTATCGAGACTTCGGAGCAGCGTTGGAGGCCCACCGGGCGACGCACGGCGGAGTGCCTCGAGCGACATTCGAGGGCGTGAGGGACAGGAGCCCCGGGCGGAAGGTATCGCTGTGAGATTGAAGTATCTTCTGGATACGAACGTGGTCTCGGAGCCCGCGCTAGAACGTCCAAGTGGCAAGGTCTTGGAGAAGTTGAAGGAAGAGTCGCAGAGCTGTGCGATAGCGGCGCCGGTGTGGCACGAGCTGAGGTATGGCGTGCTGCGGCTGCCGCGAGGGAAACGACGCACAGCACTGGAGGCATACCTGTCGGAGGTGGTGCAGGGATCGTTTCCGATCCTGCCGTACGACGAGGTGGCCGCAGCGTGGCACGCAGGCGAGCGAGCGAGATTGGAGAAGCTGGGAAAGACGGCGACATTCGTAGATGGCCAGATTGCGGCGATCGCGTTCGTGAACGGTCTGCAGGTCGTGACAGACAACACGAAGGACTTTCGCCGATTCAAGGGCGTTGGCGTCACCAGCTGGCGATGATGAGCGGCAGCGACGGAGAGTTGTTTTCGATCCAGCAAGCCAGCGAGAAACGACCGTTGCATTTCTGGAAAGATGAACTCGACGAAAGGTTGGGAGACGGCGTGAGCCTTCGGGTGAAGCGACGTTCGAGCAGCCCACGGCGTACTCGGAGTCGTTGAGCCCAGCGGTCCGCGATAGCGGGTGAATGGAAAATCGGTGTGCACCACCCAGGAGAGACGCGCCAACCAAGGAGCGTTCGAAGCGAATCGGGGCGCGAGGGCGGAACCCGGTGTGGGTCACAACGCCTCAGCGTTTCGTCGGCGACCGTCGTGCGTTGGTGAGTCTTACTGAGCGGCAGTTGGTTCGTCGGGCAAGTTTCGGACGCCGCAGGTTCAAGCGTCGGCGTGTACGCGTGTCAAGTGAGGCGTCCACCCAACGACCCTGGGTTTAACCCGCGGGGCTTTACGGAACAAGCTGTCCGGATGCGAGGCCAAGAAGAAGAACGGGCGGCGATCAGCCGCCACTTGCAGGGGAGGCATCAGCAGGGCGAGGCGCTGCTAGCCCCGTCGGGTTCAAACCCTTGTTGGGCGGCGTGGGTTTACGCAACCTCGACTTGAACCCGTGCCACGACGCCAGTGTCGTCGAGGAGGTCCTGCGAAGCAAGCTGGACGAAGTAGATTTCGTCGTATCCGAGGATGTGGGCAAAGCGGATGGCACGATCGGGACTGACGCGTTTTTGTCCCGATTCGAGCTGGTGCAGGTGCTGCCGGGAGATATCGAGGCGTGCGGCGAACTGCGCGAGAGACTGCTCGTCAGATTGGCGAATGGCGGCGAGTAACTGCCCGAAAGTCAATGGGCCGGAATTCAAGCTCGCGAGAAAGGCGTTGGTGGAGGCATTGAGCTTGTGTGCTTTGGCGGAGGTCTTGCGAGTGGCCATGTTGAACCTCAGTACTAGTGCTTGTTGACGGTTTGGACGAGAGCGAATTCGACGGCGCCGTCATCTCGAATTGCGCAGATGGCGCGGTCAGAGATGCTGAGACAATCGCGCGACAAAGCCACGATGCGGAGTGGGTACTTGCGGAGGTCGTTTTCCTGCGTTGGCCGAAAGGAATCACCACAACAGCCTAGCAGAGGCACACTCCGTCAACCGACGTGGTTGACAGGCGGAAAGCGGGTTTTGGCGCACGGGCTATCACGTGCGGAGGCCCCTTGGCGGTCCCTGCGCCTATAGCTCGGCATGCCACGCCGGATCTCGGACATGCGATGGTTGGCGACGGGCTGGTCGCCGTGGTCGCCGTGTCTGCGGCGGGTGTGCGGCAGCGGGGCGCAGGAGCAGGCTTCCATCGCGCTCTGCACAGGGGTCGCTCGCGCAGACCGTGCTTCGGGCCCTACGATGCCGGAGCGCAGCGTCGCTGCTTACAGACGGCGGAACGGATCGACCGGCACTTGTACTTGCAGTCCGCGCGGGAGTTATACTCTGCCAGTAGTCGATCTTGTTCGTTGGCGACATCGGACGCGTGGGCTTTGGCGACGGCGACACCACAGCCAAACGGGCAGTAGGTTTGAACGACAACGCAATCGCCATCGGTTTCACACGTTTGCCGCTCCCACAGAAAGGCGGCGAACTGGTGTTCAATGAGGCACTCCCGAAGGTACATCTGACGCTTCTCACCGGTCAGACGGGGTTGGATCTGCTCCGCTTGCTCGTCACAGGATGCTTGAGGACAAACGGTTGCCTCGTTGGCCACTCCCTGCGCGGGAAGCCGCAGGGGCTGCGAACACGCACCAAGCGCAACAGCGCCAAACGCCAGAGCGCGCCGAACCAAATTCTTCGAGGTTGCTGGCATGCGCAATTTGTACCCCA
>QJWJ01000384.1 GCA_003235365.1 Deltaproteobacteria bacterium | reverse complement strand
TCAGATCGGCGTCTGAAACGGCGTTTCATGCCAGTTGGTGTTGCTCAGTGTCTGGAAGCGTTCGAGCAGGTTCTTGCGGTAACCCGCGACGGTTTCGGCGTCGTCGCCTTGTTTGGTGCGGTACGCGATGTGGCCTTCGATGTAGCCCATGCCGTAGTGATTCCAGCTCGAGTACGCTTGCTGCATCTTGCGCGCGACGCGGTAGGCGGCCTCCCACGACTCGTCTTCCGAGAGCATTTGCGCGCCGAAGCCGGCGCGAGCCATGAACACCGCACGGAACACGTCGTAGCCGGGCGTGCTGCCCGTACCCTCGATGTAGTAGTCGATGTTTCTGAGCAACGCCTCGCGCGACTTCATACCGTACCAATCGCGCATCGCCATCGTGGCGAACCCGGGCAGGTAACCAGGGTCGGCCTGGCTGCTCGAGGAGATGGCGAGGATACTCCAGATGTAGCGCCGGCGCGGATCGGCCTTGTCGAGATCCATCTTGCGCTTTGCCTCGGCGACTTCGGGATCCTCGGATGTACCAAACAACGACTTGAGCCAACCAAACATCGTCGAACTAGACCACGAGCGAGGGCCAACGGCAAGCGCGGCCAACACGCCCGGCTAACGCCTGTCCCTCAGCTCGGAAGCAATGCGTTCGAGAGCGCCGCCAGGCCGATCATGAGGCCGTAAATCAGCAGGCAGGACACCAACAAGATGCGTTGGGTGTTGGGCAGGCTCGTCGTCGCCGCAACCACTCGATGCGCGCGGTCCGTGTAGAAACGCTGCTCCCCCTGCAACAGCTGCACCCGATCGCGCTCGAGCTCGGGCGTCACCAGGCTCTGCGTGTTGCAGTACCGGCACATCACGAACGCGTCGCGACCATCTGGCAGCGGTCCGCCGCAGGCGCGGCAGCGGGCGGGCAGCCCGGGTTGCAGCGGAGCTCGCGCGAACAACAGGGGTCTCACCGCGCGGCGGTAGCTCCTGCGCGCGATGGCGAGCGCCACGCAGATCGAAAGGGCGAAGCCGCCTACCGCGGCGGGAAACATCGCCGTGTTGATGATGAGTGAAGTCCGCACCGAGACAGGGGCGGTATTCCAGATCTGCCATGCGCTGATCAGCGAGTAGCCACCCGCAATGAACGCCACCACGATGAACAACCCAGCAGCGCGAACGAACGCCCAGGGGCTCTCGAAAATGTGGCCCAGGGCAGCTTCAGCGCCTTGCAGCTGCGCCGCAGCGAGGGCAGCGTGGCGCACTCGCCGCGCGACTTCCCGAGCTCGCTGCTGTTGTTCGTGAGGGAGTACGTCGCGGTGCCCGCAGTAGCCGCAGCTGATCGACCCATCTGCGGCAGCGCTCGCCGGTCCCAGACACTGAGAGCACAAGACCGGCGCTTGCTCTTGGCTGTTTGTCGGCTCGATTGCGCCAATCACGACACAGCACCAATCACGACACAGCACCAATCACGACACAGCACCAATCACGACACAACGCCAATCACGATACGGCGCCGATCATGATACTGAGCAGCTCGGCCATCCGATCGTGCACGGGGATCGTCAACTCCATCCGCTTCTTCATATCGGTACCCATCGCGAGGTTACCGACGTAGCCGCCCATTCCCGCACTCATGTTCTTCTGGGTGGGATCGGCGAAGACCACGCGATCGGCGTGCACGGTCAAGTCGACCTCGACGCAACCCAGAAGCAGCGCTTTGAGCCCCGGCGCCTGCAGCACGTGGAGGACCTCGTTCTGCTCGACACCGAAGAACAGAAACCGCCCGTCGAGCTCGGGATCACCGGTTGTGACTTGCACCGGGTACAGCTGTTGCCAATGTCGCTGGGAGCGGCCCAAGGCCTCCTTGACGGCCTTGAACGCACCGGTCAGCGAGCGCTCGGCGATTTGCAACCGGATCCGAGGCTGCGCGGGCGCCCACCAGGATGCACTGCGCGAAATGGTGACCTTGTTCCCTTCGCGGACCACCGAGTAGTCCTGCTCGGAGTGCACCTGCAGCCCGTGGTAGTCACGCAGCATGTGCACGTGGTGACCACTTGGATTCTGCACGAGCGTTTGGCCGTGCATGATGTGCTGCTCTAGCGGCTGGTCGTAGATGTCCGCGTAGCGGTAGCCCGTCCGCTCGAAGAACAGGCGAAACGCCTCGGGCATGCCCGCCGTCATCTTGTTACGGAAGTACCAAGTGTACCCGATGGCAGCCAACATCAACACGGGCACGACGACGAGCTGCAGGTCCATGACGACTTGTGCGCCTTAGCAGTGATTGTGCATCGGAACCAGTACGTTGACGTTCACCAAGCGCCTCGGAGGCCTCCAACTATCGGAAACCTTTCGGAGACGGTCGATCATGCAACTTCCTCCCAAGGACGGTTGTTGCTCCGGCGAGACCTGCTCTCAACCGCCGCACCGGTCGTCACAGTCGGCGTGACACTCATCTACTTTGGAGGCGTCGATCATCGTCTCTTGCGAGATGATCGATGTGTCGCACCCGAAGTAGCACCGGTTTTTGCAGTTGGGGTCGGGAGTGGGGTCCTGGGGCGGCGCGCACCAGTAGAAGTCCCCCGTCTCGCGTTCACACCGGTGATGCGCGATGTCCGGCAAGTGGGCGTCGAGGGCGTCGTTGATGAACGTGATGTGGGACGCCAGCATCGAATTGGCACGCATCTTCGAGGTTTGGGGCCACACCGGGGTGACGCCGCAGGCATCCTCTGCTGTGCCGTCAGAGTTGCTGAGCACCCCGACGACGTACTTGAGCCCAGGGCGTTGCAAGAACGGGCCGCCGGAGTCCCCTTCGCAAGTTCGGGCGCGCCCCGCTTCGATGTCGGTCACGAAATGCCGCGAACCGGCCCAGTCGATCTTGTCCATGAACGTGCGCATCACGCCCGAGCCGGTGCCGTTCGAGCTATTGGCGCCAGCGCCGTAGAACGTGTAGTCGAGACCTGCCAGGGGGTTGATCCGGATGCCCCGCCAATCATCGAAGTCGCGCCACGCGTCTCGGGAAACGAACACGGCGAAGTCGCGAGTGGCTTCGTAGTCGCCGCCCATGCGCCGCATGAACGTCGGAGCGTAGTTTTGGCAGTGTCCCTCACCATCGCTGGGGCCATTGACGCAGCGCCAGACAGTACCGTTCTCCGTGTACTCGACGGCCATGTCCAATGTCGCCTCGAGCACGTCCGCCGGAAGCACGCGCATGAAACAATGAGCCGCGGTGACGCCGACGTGTCGACCGATCAGCGCTCCACTGCAAGCGCTGCCAGTGCCGTTTCGCGACACCAAGAAGCGTACGGCACCTTGGCCACCGAAGACGCTGCCGAGCTTGACGGCGTCGACCGATTCCCCCGCCGCGTTCTCGTCGACGACAGCTTCGCCAGCTCGGTACTCGTCGGCGGCGTAGTCGTCAACCGAGCCGCAACCGGCAACCATCACCGCCGCAACGCCATGGATGCAACTCGAAATCAACGTGTGTTTGGTTTGGATCATCGTGAGGTCCTTTCGTCGGACCACTGAAGCAAGACCCAGACCACCGCACGCCGGATGTGAACCTGGACGCAGTGGGTGCGCCGTGCACGCGGCGCAAATGGCGTTCGGAGTCGGCGCGAACCGCCGTCCGCACAAACGCGTCAGAGCTGCCGTCCTCGACAACCCTCCCCGGGCCGCCTGAGCCACGTGAGAGACAGCGACGTGCGCAAGCGCGCGGCGAGCGTTCGCGCGCTCGACGGGCGGGGCAGATCAGCATTGCCTGGATCGCGTTGCGCGCCCGTTTGGCGAGAGGCCGAGCACGCAGTTCGTCTTGCGCTGGAGGCTTGCGGACCGGTGTATCGACACCCTCCAACCCGTGCAGTATGCTCGTCGGGTGTTGGAGCTGGAGGCGACGCAACGACCGGACGAGGTTCCGGGAGCCGACGCTGGTGGAAGCTCCGGTGGCCTGTGCCTGGTGCGCATTTGGCCTACACGGGCACATTTGGAGCTACCCCTGTCGCGCCAACCCGTTCGGCTCGGTCGCGATCCGGGCTCGGACGTCGTGTGCGAGAGCCCGCTGGCCTCGCGTCGCCACGCGGAGGTCGTCCGCGACGGGCCAATTCACCTGGTTCGAGATCTCGGGAGCACCAACGGCGTCTTTCTGGACGGTCAACGGGTGACGCAAGGGCCGCTCGGCGAGGGGACCCTGCTGCGCTTCGGCGACCAGCTGCTGATGGTCGCGCGCGGTCCGTATGGCTCGATTGAGGAGATCGCGCCCGGGGTCATCGGTGGTCGGCTGCTGCGCGAGCGCTTCGCGGGTCTGCAGCGCGCGGCGCCGACCGATCTGCCCATCGTCGTCGAGGGGGATACCGGCACCGGCAAGGAAGGTGCGGCCCGCGCCGTGCACCTGTGGAGCGGACGCCAAGGGCGGCTCGTGGCGGTCAACTGCGCTGCGATCCCCGAGCAGCTCGCCGAGGCCGAGTTGTTCGGCCACACGCGGGGTGCGTTCACCGGAGCCAGTCAGTCGCGCCCGGGTTGCTTTCGCGACGCCGACGGCGGCACGTTGTTTCTGGACGAGGTGTTGGAACTACCGCTCGCGCTCGGAGCGAAGCTGCTGCGAGCACTCGAACAGGGCGAGGTGATCCCGGTGGGTGAATCCCGCGCGGTGCGGGTGGACGTGCGCCTCGTGGTGGCCAGCCAGGGTTCGCTCGAGGCGGCGGTGGCGGCCCAGCGCTTCCGGGCCGACCTGTTCGCCCGCTTGGACGGGTTCACCACGCGCCTGCCCACGCTGGAAGAGCGCCGCGGCGACATTCCTGCGCTGTTCGAGAGCTTCGTACAGCAGGCCAGCGCGGAGCGTCCCCGCCAGCTCGACATCGCCCTGGTAGAACGGCTCGCGCTGGAAAGCTGGCCGCGGAACGTGCGGCAACTGCGCGCCGCGGCGCGACGCCTGGTAGCGCTGTATCCCGATGCGCGCACGCTGACTCTCACGTCCTGGGAAGAGGTTGCGGCGGCGTCAGGCGCGCCGCAACCCGCCTCGGGAGCGATCCGCTCGGACCCGGAGACCGACCTGACTCGATTGCTCGAGTGCCTGGAGCGGGCAGGAGGTAACCTAGCCCAAGCAGCCCGAGAGCTGGGGATCTCGCGCCCGCGCGCCTACCGCATTCTACAGGGCGCCGGGGTCGACCTCGAGCGATTGCGCGACGCTTCGGGGCAGTCGCCTGAGGAGGGGGCGCGATGACGGAGGCGCAGCCTCCCACCATCGACCCAAGCCACGGCAACGTCGAGACCGACGTGTTGGGGGGCCGATACCGACTCGTTCGCGAGCTCGGACGGGGTGCCATGGGCCGCGTCTACGAAGCCAGACACGTGGACCTGGGACGTCGCTTCGCGATCAAGGTGATGGCCGGTGGGAAGACGAGCGACGAGGCCGTATCGCGCTTTCGCAGAGAGGCCGAGATCGCCGCCAGCCTCGAGCACGAGCACATCGCCGCAGCGCTGGACACCGGCACCGACGAGCGAGGCAACCCCTACATCGTCCTCGAGTACGTCGAGGGGGAATCCCTCGACGAGCAGCTACGGCGTCTCGGGCGCTTGCCTGCCCCCCTCGTGGTGGAGATCGCGCGCCAACTCTGCTCGGCGCTGGAGGCCCTGCACGAGCGAGACGTCTTTCATCGCGACGTCAAGCCGAGCAACGTGATGCTCAAAACCCAAACCGACGGACGCACGTTCATCAAGCTCTTGGACTTCGGTGTCGCCAAGCTCGCCTCGGCCGCGACGCTCACGACATCGGGGACCCCGGTTGGGACGGCGGCCTACATGGCACCCGAACAGTTGCGAGGCAGCGTCGATGCGCGGGCGGATTTGTACTCGGTCGGCGCCCTGATGTATCACTGCTTGACCGGGCAGTTCACTCACAGCGCTGACAACCTTCAGGTCTTCTACTACCGCGTGCTGCACGAGTCCCCCGAACCCATCACCGAGCTTTGCCCCGAGCTGTCGCCCCCCCTCGCGGCACTCGTGATGCGCTTGCTCGAACGCGACCCGGACGTGCGACCGCAGACCGCCGCCGAGCTGCGCAACGCCCTCGACGACCTCGATGACGCAGCTGTGTCGGCCAACGCCGAACGCGATTCGCAACCATCCGTCGTCGCGCAACGAGAACCGGAACACTCACCTCAAACCAACACCTGGCGCATGTGGGGTATCCTGCCGCTGTTGGCCGGCGCTGCGGCAGCGATCTGGTACCTGGCCAACCCGCAGCGCGCAGATAGCACTTCGATTTCGGTGAGCGAACCTGCTCCGTCGATGCAACCCACAGCGTCGACACAAGCCGCGTCGTTCGCGGCGCCCGCCGCGTCCCACCCCTCGCCCGCGGCCTCCCCACCCACGCCCAGCGTTCGCGCGCTGGCGACCACCTCGGCCACCGCGGAACCAACCACCCCCCCTCCACGAGAACCGGACCCCACCCCCAACGTTCGGACCGCGGGACCATCCGACTCGTCGGCGACGTCTCGCGACTCGATTCAAACCGCGCCTGAACCGAAGCGAACTTCCCCACCGGGTGCGTCCTCACGAACGAAGCGCACGGCGCCCAAGCGTGCCGAGCGTCCGAGCGTCGAGTCCCCGAGGGCCGCCCCGCCCCTGAGCGCGCCACCCGAACCGAGCACGGCCGCGCCCGCTCCGACTCGCCGTGATCCGAGCGGGCTGCCCCCCATTCCGCAAGGCAATCCCTACGCGCGCTGAGCCGTGGTGCGCTCGCTCCAAACCGAAGCCTGAAGCGAGCAGCCAAGCAGACCAGAAGCCCCCGTCGTCAGGGTTGGCAGGCATCCCCCACGAACGGGTCGTTGTACGTGTAGTGCAAGCGCAACCGGATGTCCTCCAAACGCGCCCAGTCGAAGTCGCGATTCTCGCCGCCGCGCGTATCGATCAGCACCGTGTATTGCGACGCGATGGGAAGCCCTTCGAGCGTCCGGTTGCCGGTGCCGCGCTCGGCAGGCCAGGCATTGACGCTGGCGACGGGTGAAGCCACCACGCCGGGCACGCGAAACTGCGTGATGCTGTCGAATGCCGTCCGATCGCGTCCGATTCGCTCCACCAGATCGCCGATGTCTTTCTGACACGAAGCGAGCTGAGCCGTGCCGTCGTACAGCACGCTCACCGTCGGGCGCGCGGTCGTTTCGGCGCCGACCAACAGCACTTCGAAGGAGCTCAGCTTGGCGTTGCACACGGCGCTCAGGTTCGCAAACTGACCCAGATTGACGTCGAGGGTCGTGGCTAGGACGCGACCGTCCACCTGCAGCAGCTGTTGCACGTCGGAGTGCACACCGTAGCGCACCCGCTTGTCGACGGGCACGTCGCCCTGGCGCAGGATCGCCCGGAACTGATCGGCAGCGCTGAGCGGTACGTCGAACGCAGCATCGTGCAACGGGTGCCTGAGCCGAAACAGCTGATCGCGCACCGAAAGCTCGACCATCTCTTCCGAGGAGCGGCCGCCGCAGCTGTCTTGAAGGTTCGCCAGTTTTTTCGCGATGGCCTCCAACTGGTAGGGATTGCGGGCCAAGAGGATCTGCAACCGTTGATCGACGAACGGCCGCACGGCGTAGTACTCGAGCGCAACCAGCCAGTCCATCAGGGCATCTTTGGCGTGTTGAAGCTGGCGTTCGGCTTGCTCGAGTCGATTGGAACGGGTGAACAGCGTCGCGGGGCTTCCGAGCAAGCGATCCATGTCGGATCGTTGTGCCAGCAGATCCGTCAGACGCCCTTCGAGCAGTTGAGCGCGCTGCACGACGCGCGTGTACTCGGTCAGCCGGGCCTGCACGGCCAGCTCGGCGCGGGTCTTGCGGATCCGATACCCCGCCTCGTCCTCTACCATCTGCAATAGCACCTTGCGGCGTTCATCCAGCTCGGCCAGATCGCGACCGTAAGCGATTTGAGCGTCGCGGTCCGCCTTGGCCAACTCGTAGGCTCGCTGCAACTGGGCCAGGTGCGCGGAACGTTGGGTTTGGGCCACCTGCAGCGCCGCTTCGAGCTCGGCCAGCTCGTCTTCGGTCACGGCGTCTTCGACAGCGTCCTGCCGATCCAGCTTTTCGAGCTCGATGTCTCGCAGCGCGCGCTGGCTTTCGAGTTGTACCTCGAGTTTGTCCGCCTCGTAGGACGCCCTGACGGCCTTGTTGCGGTAGACGTAGGACGCTCCTGCCCCAGCGCCCTTGGCGAGCCCCTTGGCGAAGGCGACTGGGCTGAACGGCCAGGCAATCGCCTCGGCAGCGGCGTCAGCGACGTCGCTGGCAAACCGAGCATCCGATTCGGCGCGAGCAGCCTTTCTGCGTCTGGACGCGATTGTCAGCGCGTCGGCATTGTCGTCCTTCTGACCAGTGGTGACGATTTGGTTCCACGTGGCGAGCCCCTCCTCCGAGTTCGCAATCGCCTCCAGACGCAGCTCGTGGCGGGCTTGCAGGTTGTCGGCCAATTCGGCAAGCCCGGCATCTTCCCAGAAGTCTTGTTCGTTGACGAGGGTCGACAGTGCCTGCCACTGCTCGCGCCGCAGTGCGTTCCACTCTTCGATGCGAGCAGCCAGCGCGTCGAGGTACGCCACCTCGTGAGTCACTTTGGCCGTGAACGCACGCCGTTCCTCTTCGGCCAAATGGTTGGCTTCCGCCGCGTCGGCGAGCGTCAGCAGCGCCGAGGCAGCCTCCGACGTGTTGTTCGCGCCGTCGGCGAACCCCAGCAACGCGTCGGTATCGCGGTCGACGGAGAAGCCGCACTGACCGGGAGCCGTGCGCACGCGACATTCCGCGGGTGTGGCGTTCACATCCAACCCGTCCGCAGTGCACCCTTCAGGCAATCCGCACAGGTTCACCAGTTCGCGTCGCACGTCGGACAGGTCACCGCTGATGCGCGCTTCGTAGTCGAGCTGCTCTTTCTGCTCTCGGGTGTCGTCTTCGAGCAGCTGAGCCACGGCCTGCTGCGCCTCCTCGGTGGCTTGCTCCGCGTCGTCTTGGCGCTTGCCGATCAGCATGGCGTTGTCGCCCATCGGATCGACCGATTTCGAAACGACGACCTCGGCGTCGCGAGCGAACACCAGGTTGTCGAAGGAAAGATCCAGCTTGCCAGCGCGCTTCATCAGTTCAGAGAAACCGGAGCCAAAAGCCGACGCCTGGTAACCCGAGCCGGCATCGCGCGTCAGGTTTCCGAGCAGGCCCGCCAACAGATACA
>QJWJ01000217.1 GCA_003235365.1 Deltaproteobacteria bacterium | reverse complement strand
CCGAGCCGCACCGCGAGGTGGCGCGCCAAGCCGTGCGTGAGTCCGCCGTGCTGTTGGAGAATTCCGGCGTGTTGCCGCTTACCGCCGGTGTGAAGGTTCACGTTGCCGGCTCTGGCGCGGACTCGTTGCAGCGTCAGTGCGGTGGTTGGACGGTGAATTGGCAGGGGCTCGGCATCGTCAATACTGGAGAAACCCCAGGGGTTACCAGCGGCACCACGATTCTGACTGGGATCAAGAACGCCACGGGAGCGGACAACGTCAGCAGCTCCGAGGACGCATCGGGGATCCCTGCCGAAGCAGAGGTCGTGATCGTGGTCTTGAGCGAAGCTGCCTACGCCGAAGGTCTCGGGGACGCGGCCGATCTCGACCTGGCTTCCCAAACGCCGGACGTCCCGGCGCTGCAAGCAGCGCGCGCGTCCGGTCTGCCGGTGGTCGCCGTGCTGCTCAGTGGTCGCCCGCTGATCATCGAGCCCTATCTGGACCTGGCGGATGCATGGCTCGCGGCCTGGCTTCCCGGGACGGAAGCCAATGCTCTGGCGGACGTGCTGTTCGGGCAGCACGCGCCGAGCGGTAAGCTCGGCCATACGTGGCCCAGAAGCATGGCGCAGATCCCGATCAACGTGGGCGATCCGGACTACGAGTCCGATCCGCCGCTTTACCCGTTTGGATACGGGCTGAGCTACTGATGAGGCATCAGCCGTCGTACACTTGCTGCATTTCCTGGCGCAGTCCGGCTTTGAAGAATGCGCGCGGCGAGCAGCTCAGCTCTGCCTGGAAGCTGCGGTGGCATTGCGAGTAGGAGCCGAAGCCAGCGGCGATGGCGGCCGCCGTCCAGTTACCCCGCTGCTCCTCGACCAGTTTGATGAAGCGAAGCAAGCGCAGGCGTGTGCGGTAGCGCACGAACGTCATGCCGAGGTCTCGGTGGAAGTAACGGCTGACCTCCGTGGGATTGGCCCGGACACCTCGCGCGACCGCTTCCAACCCGAGTTCGGGACACTCGGACAAGACTTGCAGTGCTCGTTTGGTCAGCACGTGCAACGCCCCAGCTCGCCCCGTGGGTCCGCCTCGCCCCATCGGGCGGTGCTGACCGAGCCAGTGCACTTGTTCCCAGAGCTCCGCGCAGGGTTGCTCGACGCCATTGCGATCCACGACCTGCTCGGCTCGACGTGTGACGGCTGCGAGCTCGTGCGAGTCCAAACGCAGATGCAACGGGACGGCGACCTCACCCGCCTGCCCGCCCAGCACTTCGGACGCGAACATGGGAGCCATACCGACGGCGAACAGGAATACGTCCGGAGAGGTGGCGCGCAGCACGTGATCTTGCCCGGCGGGAAAGCCGACCAGCTCGCCTTTGGAGACCCTGACGACCGTCTCCCCGATGCCAAACTCGGCCCAACCGCTGACCACCAGATTCAGCTCCGGTTCGATGTGGAAATGGGGTGGCCGGCGACCGCCGTATTCCAGCGAGTACTTCCAGACGTAGGCATCCACGCGGTGTGGCGCGGCGGGCAGGAAGGTCTGGTGAAGGAGGCGTTGGGACATGTTTCGGGGCTCGAGCGCCAGCCCGGGGCGCGCTTGGGTTCCGAGAATCGGACGTTCCAGCTCTGACGGATGGGTCATCGAAACCCAATCCCTCGAAATTTCCCAAGAAATGCGAATTGCGGTGCGGGTGGTCCTTCATTGTAGGCGCCGGGGCAAGCTCGGGCAAACGTGACGGCCCCACTCGGCGTCCGCCCTGCGCAATTTGGGCCCCCCAGAACGGGGCATCGCTCCGGATCCGGGCACCCGACGGCATGGGGAGACAGCTCAGTTCTACCGCCGTTCGCGTTTTCCCCCGTGGCTCCACCATCCCCGTTCGGGAGCTTGGCAGTCGTTCGCCCCCGCACCCGTCGAGCGCTTTCCCAAGAAACGCGAAGTGCGGGCGCCGCGACGTGTCAATCCAAGCACCATGGTACGACCCGCCCGCTCCCTTTTTGCTCCCTGCGCCCCCCGCCGATTTGGCGCCTGCTCAGCGCTTGCCTTTGGCCTGTTGGCTTCGTCTGCATACGCAGAGAGCAGTGCAGAGTTCTACACCCGTGACGGCTACCAGTACGGCCGTTTCGAGGCACGGATACAGTTCGCCCCAGGAGACGGGGTCGTCAGTTCGTTCTTCTTGTGGAAGGACGGTTCAGAGAAATCCGGCATCTTCTGGAACGAGCTGGACTTTGAAAAGCTCGGCGCGGATTGCAAGCTCGAGACCAACGCGTTCTACGGTGATCCCGAGCGCGTCCACACCGCGGGTTACGAATCCGCGCTGGACTTCTGTGGACAGTTCCACACTTACGTCTACGAGTGGACTCCCGAGTACATCGCGTGGTTCGTCGATGACGTCGAAATCCGTCGAGAGACGGGAGAGACCGCCGCGGCATACGCCGCGAACACCGAGGGTGGCATGCAGATCCGTTTCAACGTCTGGCCCGGCGACGCGAGCTTCGGTGGCAACTTCGATCCAGCGATTCTACCCGTGTACCAGTACATCAACTGGGTGCAGTATTCGTCCTACGAGAACGGCGCGTTTCAATTCCAGTGGCGGGAAGACTTCAGCGCGGACACCCGCCCCCCGGGGTGGCTGACGGCCACCTGGGGCTCACCCAAGAACCTTTCGACCCATACGTCAGCCAACGTCTCCATCGTCAATGGCTACGCGGTGCTGTCGCTGACCGCAGACGATGCGACGGGCGCAGCGAACGCGATGCCAATGGATCCCGATGACATCAACAACCCGCCTCCCGTCGCGACGACACCTGCCGTTCCGACGGCGCCGGTCGACACCGTGGGAGGCCCAGCGCCAACGGCGACGGTGCCTGTCGCGCCCGCCGTCGGCGATCCGGCGCAGCCGCAGGACGACATGGGTGGCGATGAGGGTTGCTCTTACAGTGCAGTGGGTGAGCCCGGGCAGAGGCGCTGGGCGTGGGCGGCAGTGCTGGGCCTCGGGTTGACAGTAGCGAGCCGGCGAAGGCGGCATCGCTGATGGCCGCTCGTCTGCGAAACAGCCGCGCAACCGCTTCCATCCGCGCGCGCACTTCGTTCTGTCTGCTGGCATCCGTTGCCCTGGGTGGTTGTGCCTCGACTGACTCAGCCGACGACGGCGCAGCCCTGTCTAGTGTTACCGCGAGTGAAAGCGCGGGCCCGTCGGGGAGCGCCGGCAACCCGAGCGGTACCGCTCCCGGCGGTGCGTCGAGCACAAGCTCGTCCGAGAGTGGGACGCCCAGCCCGAGTGGCGGCTCCCCGGTGGGTGGCGCCACCACTGGCAACGGCGGTCAGGCGTCGCCCAGTGGCGGCCCATCGCCGAGTACTCCGGGTGGTGGGTTACCATCGCCGAGCGGAGGCACCGGTGGCAACTCCGCGGGCGGTTCGTCCGGGGGTGGGGAGAACGGCGCAGCTGGCTCATCGGAGAATAGCGCGGGGGCCGGCGGTCGCGGCGGTGCGAACGTGGGTGACCCGCCCAGCGCCGGGGGCAGCCCGGGCAGTGCGGGGGCGGGCGGCTCCGTGAGCATTGACGAGCCGATCGATTTTCCAACCTGCCCCGACACGACGTGGAAGCTGGTCTGGGGCGACGACTTCGACGGCCCCGAGGGCGCGGCTGTAGATGGTAGCAAATGGGCGTACGACAGCGGCCCCAACTGGTACAACGGCGAGCTGCAGGACTACACGACGGGTGCTGACAACGCCTTCCTCGATGGGAGCGGCAATCTGGTCATCGAGGCGCGCCGAGAGGCGCGCGAAGGTCGAGACTACACGTCTGCGCGCCTCAAGACCGAGGGCAAACACACGTTCACTTACGGACGTTTCGAGGGCCGCATGAAGCTGCCCTTCGGCCAAGGGATGTGGCCCGCGTTCTGGATGCTGGGTGGCAACTCGTGGCCAGCAGACGGAGAGATCGACATCATGGAGAATCTCGGACGCGAGCCGTCGATCGCTCACGGAACCATTCACGGGCCGGGATACTCCGGCGCGGACGGGCCGGGTACCGCGTACACCCTGCCCGGCGGCGCGGTGTTCTCCGACGATTTCCACATCTTCGCGATCGAGTGGGAACCCAACGAGATCCGCTGGTACGTCGATGGCGAGCACTACTCCACCAAGACTCCATCCGACATCGGTGGCAATCGCTGGGTTTTCGATCATCCGTTCTTCTTCATCGTCAACCTGGCTGTCGGTGGCGAGTGGCCGGGCAACCCCGATGAAACCACGCAGTTCCCGCAACGCTTGCTGGTCGACTACATCCGAGTCTGCGAGCAGTAGCAGGCTCGACGCGGGATCTGCTCGAAAGGTTTGAGCGCAGCGTCGGTCTTCTTTCCCAAGAAGCGCGAAGATCGCGACCACTGGTGCTTCAGGCTGAGGTTCTCATGATCAAGTCCCACTCTCTCTCGCTCTTCTGCTCGCTGGCGATCGGCTCGCTGGCTTCCACGGCGCACGCGGTCAGCAGCGCGGAACTCTACACCACGGAGGCCTATCCCTACGGTCGCTTCGAGGCTCGGCTGCAATTTGCAGGCGGGGACGGTGTGGTGGCCTCCTTCTTCCTTTGGAAGGACGGGTCGGAGCAGTCGGGGGTGTTTTGGAACGAACTGGACCTCGAAACGGTTTGGGCCGATTGCGAACTGAAGACGAACGCGCTGTACGGCGACCCAGAAGCAAACCACAGCCAAGACTACGGCTCCGAGGGCAACCTGTGCGGCACGTTCCACACCTATGCCTATGAGTGGACGCCCGACTACATCGCGTGGTTCATCGACGGCAAGGAAATCCGACGAGCGACGGGCGCAGACGCCGCGGCGTTTAGTGACAACGCGCCGGACGGCATGCAGATCCACTTCAACTTGTGGCCCGGCGACTCCACCTTCGGCGGGAACTTCTCGCCGTCGATTCTGCCCGTCTTCGAATACATCAACTGGGTGCAGTTCTCGTCGTACGCCAACGGTCAGTTTCAGCTCGAATGGCGCGAAGACTTCAGCGGTGACACGCTGCCCGAAGGTTGGGTGACGGGTGACTGGGGTTCGCCGAAGAACCTGTCGACCCACTCGCCTGCAAACGTCGCCTTCATCGACGGCTACGCGGTGCTCTCGATGACCGCAGACGACGCCACAGGTTCCTCAGGAGCTGCGCCGATGGATCCCGAGGGCGGAGGACCGCGTGATGACCCGAGCGACCCGCCAATGAATGGCGCCGGGGGTGCAGGTGGCCAGACGCCCAATGGAGCGGCAGGGGCGGCGGGCATGTCGGGAGATCCCCAGACCCCAGACGGCAACGGACCCGTCCCCGGCAGCGGTGGCGCCGGAGCCACGCCGAGCGGTCCTGGCGTCATGCCAGGCAACGACAATCCCCCCGGCTCCGGGGGCACAGCGAATTCACCTGGCCCAACCCCCACGGGAACTGGCGACGTCGCGGGGCCACAACCGATCGACACGGGAGTGCAACCAGTGCCTCCCAATGGTCCAGACCCGACACCTGCGGTGCCCACGCCTGGCACTGATCCGACGAGCGACGTCACCGGTGCTGGCACGAGCGGCGCGCCCACCCAGACCGCTGCGTCCGCCCCGGGCACGCCCGCCGCCAGCGCCCCCACGGTCATGCCGAGCGAAACCAGCGATGGCGGCGGCTGTCGCATGGCAGAAGCACCGACGTTCAGTCGCTGGCCTTGGCTTGCCCTGCTATTGGGATTGTCCGCCGCCTGGGCCCGGCGCCGAGGGCATTCGAACCGGCAGCGCCTCGAAGCGTCCGAGGGGTAGGGGTGGTCGGTAGAGCTTGGCGCCGCTCACCGCGTGCCCCGGCGCGGCCGCGAGTGAGGACCCGACCGCACTCCGAAAAGGGGCGGTTCGTCCGCCTCGAACGGTGTCGGCCATGAGTCGACTGACGGGGCCAAGCTCAGCTCAGCGAACCGTTGACTGACAGCTCGGATGGCGAGTCGGAAAACGTCACTTCCGAAGCAACTCGTCGACCGAACCGCATCTGATCACGTTGCGAAGCCACGTATCGAGCTGTCTCGAACTCGCGCCCAGGATGCGTCGATGTTCCGAATCGGTCGGAATCAATCGGCGACTGAGCAGCAGCATGAGCAGCGCTTCGACTTTCCCCTGAGCCAAGCCTTCCGCTTTGCCTCGAGCCAAGCCTTCCGCCAAACCCTCCGCTTTGCCTCGTTCCAAGGCGTTGCGCAGGATTGGGTTTCTCTTGTGCAACAATGCGAGGGCCACGGCGTCATCGACTCGTGAGGAACCAACGAGGGTTGCGACGGGCAGGGGTGACGCGAAGACGCGATCGGTGATGAAAGAAGCGGCGTCCAACGGAACCCAGCTGCCCGATTCGCCGGACCACTCGAAGGCGATGTCGCGGCGCGCGTCCGTGGCGAACACGCGGCGCACGCCGCGAGCGACGAGCTTGGCGGCTCTGGTGGCGACGTGACTCATCGTTTGGGAATCGACGACCTCGAATGCAACCTCTTCGAGTTGCCGCCCGCCGGTATCGCGATCGGGTTCGACCGGGAAGACGCTGACGTCCGGAGCGATGTCGTCGATCTCCGTCAGGCGCGTGAGCATGTCACTGGCAACCTGGTAGTCTTCGGACGTGTGGGCTTCGACCAAGGCTGAAAGCTTCGAGTGCCGCGCGCCGTGGGGCGCGTCGGTAGCAGCAACGTACAGCACGTGGCCGTCTTCGATTTCGTAGCGCGATTCTGGCGCGACGAGCCGTTCATCCACGGCAGGCAACGAGCGGCGAGGGGCCCGCAGATCCTTGGGCAAAGGGTAAGACGTCTCGGACTGTCGAGCAGCGGTCCGCGTGGCGTCATTCTGCGTGTGGATGGGCGGGGCGGAACTGGGCATGGGGTGACTGTAGCGGAATCGGCGGATCGCATCACGGTCGATCTGAGCCAGTGATCGCGGCGTTATGCTGCAGAAGCGAATCACTGGACGGAAGGAAGCCAAGTCACTTCAGTTCTGCGTGCCGGCTTACTCATACGTTGCCCTCCTGCCGTCGAATCAGGTCTGCAGCGTGCACGACAATAGGCCCGCGCGTGCAGCCCGCGCTGCGCATTCGTCGAGCGTTGGGCAAGCGCGTTTCGTCGCTAGCACCAGTAGATCGCGAACGAGCTGCGCGGGGTTTCTGGTGTGGAGGACGCTCAGTCGCAGCTCCGCGCGTCGCGGCTGCTGCTGACGCTCGGACCGGCATTCCACTGTCCCCTCGTCATCGCTACGACCGGCGGATGATTCTCTCGCCTGGTTGGTTGCTCGCATTTGACTATTCAATCGAATAATTGAATACTGTCTCGTCATGAGCGACGCGCGGCGCTTCAAGAGCGCCATGTATGAGCAGCTGGCTCGCTTGGGCAAGGGGCTGGCCGCACCGAAGCGGCTGGAATTACTAGATCTTCTTAGCCAGGCCCCGCGTACGGTGGAAGCGCTCGCGAATGCGTCGGAGATCGGGAGCGTCTCGCCGAGTTTCCGCGGGACCAAGCGATCGTTGCCTACTGTCGCGGTCCGTATTGTGTGATGGCGGTTGAGGCCGTTGACGTGTTCGAGATCGACTACCTCTTCGAGAGATCAGATCGAACCGCGTCGGGAGGATGATCGTTCGATGGCTGGTGCTCAGTTGGGGCTTGCGCGGAATCTCCCTCAGTTCTTGCTGTTGGTGGTGGTCAACGCCTTCGTGGGAGCGATGGTCGGTATGGAGCGCAGCATCTTGCCGGCCATCGCCGAAGGTGAGTTTCACCTCGCTGCGCGTTCGGCGGTCCTGTCATTCATCGCCGTGTTCGGCGTGACCAAGGCACTGACCAACTACTTCGCTGGGCGCTGGTCGGATCGATTTGGGCGAAAGCCGGTGTTGGTCGCGGGCTGGCTGGTGGCTGCCCCCGTGCCTTTCTTGCTGATGTGGGCGCCATCCTGGGCGTGGATCCTCGTTGCCAATGCCCTGCTTGGCGTGAGCCAAGGGCTGACCTGGTCGACGACTGTGATCATGAAGATTGATCTTGCGGGGCCAGCTCGGCGCGGCTTGGCGATGGGACTGAACGAGTTTGCCGGCTACTTCGCCGTCGCGCTGTCGGCATTGGCGACGGGCTTCGTGGCCACGCAATACGGTCCGCGCCCCGAACCCTTCTACCTCGGGGTCGGCTTCGTCGCCATCGGTCTGCTGCTTTCCGCTTTCATCGTCAGAGAAACCCGCGAGCACGTGACGCTCGAGTCGCGGCTTACGGGTGAGTTGCTGGCTGGCGACGCGCCGACGGCGCGACAAGTTTTCTTGCGCACATCACTCTTCGATCCGAATCTGTCCAGCGTTAGCCAAGCGGGCCTGGTGAATAACCTCAACGATGGCATGGCGTGGGGGTTGTTCCCCCTCCTGTTTGGAGCTGCTGGTCTGACGCTCGACCAAATCGGGGTTCTGGCGGCGACGTACCCGGCGGTGTGGGGGTTGGGTCAACTCTTCACGGGTGCGTGGTCGGACAGGATTGGCCGCAAGTGGCTGATCGTGGTTGGAATGTGGGTACAGGCGGTAGGGATTGGCGTCGTGGCGAGGTCCAACGAGTTCATCGGTTTCGCCATCGGAGCGGTCTCACTTGGTGTCGGAACGGCGATGGTCTACCCGACACTGCTTGCGGCGATCGGTGACGTGGCCCACCCCACTTGGCGAGCCTCGTCCGTTGGTGTGTATCGGCTGTGGCGCGACCTGGGATACGCCGTCGGTGCCCTGCTGGCAGGGTTCGTTGCGGACGCATTTGGATTGCGGACGGCTACCTGGACTGTTGCTGCCTTGACGTTGGTGTCGGGCACCGTCGCGGCCTTACGTATGAAGGAGACTCGGTCTGCAATCGTCGACGCGCAAGATGGCCGGGGGGCTCCACAGAGTTAACGCGTCTGGCGATGGCGGCTGTGTTTCTCCCTGGCCCTGCCCGTGCGCGGGCAGGGGGAGGTCTCTCGAGACGCTGTCGAGCCGAGACGCCGCGGCGGCACATTCGGCGGTCGCCCCAACGCGCAGCTCTTGCGTGGCACGGCGCGACCGAGCGAAGAAGGTGCGATCCCCTTGCGAGTTTTCCGAGTGCGCGGTCGTATCGTGGTGCGTCGCCCCCTTGCGAGTTTTCCGAGTGCGCGGTCGTATCGTGGTGCGTCGCGTTGTGATGTTCGGTCTGCGACCCGCTCCAGTCTCTCTCGATATGGATGAGCGGGACGTCCGCGACGTACGAACAGTTACGAAATTCGCGACGCTCGCCAGAGGACCGATCAGCTTGCCTGTGCACGGAAATGCCCAAAAAGTCCCCCTAGCGGGGGTGAGGGCGTTTCTCGGGGCCATGTTCCGCCACTCTCACTCGCAGCTCGGCGCTCTAGGTCGTTGATTTGTCGCGGCAATCAACATGATTGCCGCTCTAGCTCATGCCCCCACTGTGATTCGGATCAGTTGGGGCGCTCGAGCGTCCGTGGGTGGCACGGCGGTTGCTTTGTGGCAGCGTGTTCTCGAACCAGGAGGATCCCATGAGGCAAACGTTTTCCTCGCTACTCGCTGTCGGCATCGCTTCGCTCGTGTTCGCTTGTGCGAAAGACA
>QJWJ01000383.1 GCA_003235365.1 Deltaproteobacteria bacterium | reverse complement strand
GAGCAGCAGCCAGCGCATCAGTGGACCTCTGTGCCCGCCTCGTCCAGAAACGCCTTGCCGTTCGCCAGGTCGACGGGAATCTCACCCTCGATGGAGCCGGAGTTAATCGCAGCGCTTGATACGAACGTGTTCACCGCGCACACCACGGCGTCCATTCCGTACTCACGCGCGAGCTTTCGGAGTTCCTTCATGTAGTCGCCGGAACGCAACACTTCGGCGACCGCGTCACCCAACGCGTCAGGAATCTCTTGGCGACACTCGACGGTGTCGGGCCACTTCGCACCGCGGATGAGTTCGCAGCCATACAGCATCGGGATAGCGAGCAACACGCAGAACACGATCATAAAGCTCGACTTCTTCGACGCTGAGACTTCGTCCTTCGCCTTCGTGACCCGCCCACGCGGGTCTCCGAAGTTCTTGAGGATCCAGTGCACGATGGGATTGTCCGCTGGCAGCACCTGGGCAACGCCCACGAGAGCAACAATCACACCGGTCAGCGATGCGATCACCTCTTGCCACGAATCCGGAAGTCCAACCGTCGGGCAATCCTGCGCAAACGCCACACCGGAAACCATCAAAAAACACGTCACCACTGCGGCAATCAGCCGCCACTTTGCTTGGGCCATTGGCACCCTCCTTTACTTGTTGTTGTCTGCCACGCAGAACTTCTGCGCGGTTCGAATCTCGTTTGAGAGCTGCGCGTTCACCCATGAGCGCGACAGGTTCGCCCCGCGCTTCGCAGCAATGTCGCCCATGTGAACGCTTATCCAGCGTTCGCCGTTCGGGAAGCGGATGCACTCGTAGAGCGCCGCGCGCTGGCGCACGTCCGTTGTGATATCGACGCGCGTGATTGCTCGGTCCTGGTTGGCGATCGTTGCGCCGATACCAGTGCACCCGACGAGCAGAAGCGGCAGCAAGCGGATCACAGGTTGGTCACCCTGATCAGCATGGTGCGCTCGTCAATGCGCGCCGTTGGTGTGGCATCATCGGTGTAGCGGCAGGTGACCCGGTAGGTCTTGCCAGGTGTGCCGCCAGTGAGCCACGGAACAACATCCGTCCCGACGATGTCTGTCTGCAGCGAAGACAGCTGCACTGGTGACTCGGGGTTCAGCGTGTCGTTGTCCGCGATTGTGACGACCGCGACCGCGATCGACCTGCCTGGCGACAGCTCATCCGCGAGCCCAAACGGATACTCCAGCGTCGCGCCAGGGTCCTTCAGCTTCAGTGGGTACTTTCCGCCGCTCATGAGAAAAAGTCGACTCGTCGAGAGTAGAACGGGACGTCGTAACGGCGCTCAATTGGAGCATCAACGACGTACGGGGCAACGATGGCAGCAACCAAGTCGCCAACAGCCTCGGCAGACGGTAGCCCCGTTAGAACGATGGCGCCAGCGCCTGGCACGAGCACAGTAAGCCCGAAGCCCTCACCTGTTGGGATGCTGGTGCAGTTGATGCTCGGTGTCGTCTGCGTCACGTCGGGTGATGGCACGACCTCTGCAGTGCCAATCCCGTTGGGCAGCACCACGACGGGCCCCGCCGCTAGAATCGCCGCACCGATCGCCTCGTTGGTTGCGATGGCCCCCGCATCGAGGATCGAGATCTCCACCCCGGTACCGCCGTGGGCCTCGGCTGTAGCAATTCCCGTAGTGAGCAGGCTCAGTGCTAGGTCAGTGAGGCCATGGGCTTCCCCGCTGGGAATCCCGGTGCAGGTCGCCGTCACCGCGCCGGCGGCGCATGTGGTGGCGCCATGGGCCTCGGCAGTGGGCAATCCAGAGCAGATGATCGTGTCCCCAGCATCCAGCGTCGTCGAGCCGTGCGCTTCGCCCGTCGCGATACCGGTACACGAGACCGTGACAGCGCCAGCAGTGCACACCGTCGCGCCATGCTGCTCTCCGGTAGCAATGCCCGTGCAGGCCACGCCTAGGCCCGCCTCCAGGTCGCCAACAACCTCGACAGAGGCAACGCCGGCGAGTGCCACGAGTAAGCTGAGCAGCGCTGTGCCGTGTGCCTCTCCCGAGGCCAAGCCAGTCAGCAGGATCGATCCGCCCGCAACGAGCGTCGGGTCGCCGACGGCCTCACCCGTCGCGATGCCAGTGAGCAGGATCGCGCCCGCGCCGGGGGACAGCGTGTGACCGCCTACGGCTTCGCCGCTCGCGATACCAGTCAGGATTGCCGCGACGGCGCCAGGCGTCACCACGAGACTGCCGATCACCTCGCCTGATGCAATTCCGGTGAGCAGTGCGGTAACGGCGCCAGCCGAAAGCGTGTGTCCGCTGACGGCTTCAAGCGACGCGATCGCCTGTAGCAGCAACTCCAAATCGAGCGCGTGAGAGCCTACGGCAGCGATTGAGGTTATCCCGGTGAACGTCAGGTTCAGCGAACCAACCACGAGCGTCGACCCATGCGCCTCTGCGGTAGCGATGCCCGTCAACGTCGCTGACTGGTCACTGCTGAGTGTCGCAGAACCAATTGCCTCTCCGGACGAGATCCCTGAGAACGACAGGTCGACGTCGCCCTTGTCGATCACGAACGGAGCTGGAACGCCACCGCGAAACGCTAGCTCGGAGTCACCTGAGCCGATGTACGGCAACGGTGAACCATGCCGCCAGGTGTCGACCGGGCTTGTCACGTGATGGCATCCCGTTGGGCGGTCAGTTGGGCGATCACTGCCAGCAGTTCGTCGACTCTGTCCCGCTGAAGCGCGATGTGATGATCCAAAACCGCTCGCGCTTCTGCGACGGCCTGAACGCGGTTCATTCGCAGAAGCTGATTGCCGCGAACCATGAACGATTGGCCGCTAGCCGTGATCCAGATGTCGCCCTCATGCTTGACATCCCCAGCCTTGTCGTCGACTCGGGCCATCAAGTCCGCGCGCGCTTCCTTCGGGTTTCGGTGCGTGGCCACAACGACGCCGGCTCTCACGCGAGCCTCCTCAGCCTCAATGCGCACCTGTCGCTTGTGGCTGGGGTCTGGACTATTCGGGTCGGTCATACGTAGCTCGCAATTGGCTTGCGCCACGTGGCGATGATCGAGTTGTCCTGCCCGTAGCAGCGAAGCTTGTAGGTCGTGTTCCCGCCGCCATAGACCGACACATCGCTGCCGGACGACACCGAGAGCGTATCCCACGTGTCGACCGAACCCGTCGCGGTGTCCGTGGCGAGCACGGTGCCGTCCGGGTGAATCAGTTCAACTTTTGGCAGTGTACCAGAAGCGTCCCACTGCACGTCGACATCAACGTCCAGCGTGAATCCATCCTTGGCCTCAACCTCGTAATCGAACACGTCTCGACCGCCGAGCATAGCGACCGGCTCACCCGAAACTGTGGCGTAGAACACACCAGGCCCGCTCTGCACCGGGCCCCAGTCGGTGCCAGCCCCGCCCGGGCGCGGCCGCCCGAGGATATCGAGCAACGACGACAGCGTGCCGCCACCGTTCTGATAACTGCCGGACCCGAAGAGAAACGCCGCCAAATCACCAGCACCGAACTGGTAGGGAAGCACACCATTGGTGCTGCTCACGCTGTTGCTGCCGGCTGTTACGTTGTTCCGCGGCCCGCTCCGCATGATCAGGTTGTAGTCTTCCGTCAGCAGCCCGCCCGCGTTGCCGCTGAACGAATACGTGCCAATGCGCATCAGCACGTTTCCGCGCGCCACGTTTGCCGTGCTGATCGGACTAAAAAGGTTTACACCATAATTGCAGTCGATCACCAAGTTGTTCTGGAACACTGTGTTGCCGGCGTTGTTGTTCGCCGCCGCCATCTTGTCACAGCCGATCACGATGTTCGAATCGACGAGGCTGTTTGCACCACAGTAGGCGAGGCCCGCCCCGCTGACCATTCGACACCCGTACAGCGTCAGGTTGGTTCCACTGGACGCGCTCCAAGCTACTGCTTCGTTAACACACGCCGAGAAGTCGAGGAATCGAATGTCGATGGTGTCGCAGCCATTCGCCAAGATGAACGTGCCAGAGCTGCCATCAAATAGCGGCGCGAACCTCAACGATGGGACTGAGGAGCGGACGTTGAAGTGCGAAATGCCTGTCAGGTCGATGCAGGTGGACCGTGTCGTAGTGTCGTCGTCGTCCGACCCTGAGTGCCGAATGCGCCCACCGACGCCATCGTACACGCCATAGCAGTCGTAGATGATCCAGTTGGGGTTTCCGCTCGTCCCCGACGGTGGGGTAATCGTCTCACGCAGCGTCGCCTGCCCAGAGGGGTCCCTACACAGGATGATCAGGCGATTGTTGCCTCCAGACCATCCCGACATTGCACTGGCAGACGTGGCCTTCCCCAACGCGGGCGTGCTGCCGTCGTTGCTGTCGTTGCCGTCGCCGATGCTGAGAAATGTTGTTGCGTCGGACATGTTATCGGTCGCGCGCAGCGATTCGGATCGTCCGAACGTCAACGCGATTGATGGGTGACTTGTCGTCGGTGGCTTGACAGCGCAGGGCGTATTCACCTGGCGCGGAAACCATCAACCAAATAATCGCGTGGTCTCCCACGCGGTCTTCATGCACGAGTGTCACCCCAGGGGGTAGTGTCCATTGTGCATTCGCGAGCTGCGCCGTGCTCGACAGCCACTCTGACCAGTCGATCGCGTAGTCCAGCGTGGCGTCCGGATCGTGCTCAAGCCTGGGGTATCGAGTCGAGCCGGCTGGCGTTGCCTTGATCACTCGCGACGCCGGCGGAATTGGCAGACGCTTGACCAGCGCGAGCAGGCCGACGCCTTCGGACGATGCGATCGCCACCGGATAGACGATCCAGCCCATCGAGGTCGCCCCGTGCTGCTCTGCCGAGGCGGTACCCACTGGTGAGATTGTCGCGTCGCTCCCGAGCGCCGTGCCGCCGAAGGCCTGACCCGTCGCGATGCCGGTCAGGAATGCTGTCACCGCTTGCGCGAGCAGGCTCGTACCGCCGAACGCCTCGGCTGTGGGGATGCCGTTGAGCACTGCCTGGATTGCGCCAGGGAGTGCCTGTAGTGCGCCGATGATCTCACCCGATGGGATTGGCACTGGCAGCAACGTGACGGGTCCGCCGCCGAGCGACGGGTTACCGTGGCCCTCTTGGGTGACCAGACCCGCCGGCGCGAGCTGGAACCCAGCATCGAGTTGGCCGATGCTGTCACGATAGCCCTGGAGGTACTCCCTCACCTGTTGGCGCCCCGCAGTCGAGAGCGAGGTAGCGAACACGTCCGCCTGCGCGATGTCGCCTACGAAATACGCAGTGCCGTTGCCAGGTGAGCCCAGCCCGAAGGCGGTCAGCGTCAGCGCTCCCAGCGAGCTCACATCAGCAGTGACTGGCGTCCCGCCATCTACAGAGAGCGAGACTGTGCCGCCACTGCGCCAGGCCTCGACAATGCTGTCGGGTCCTAGCGCTACCTTTGCGGTGCTCACATTCGCCGCGGCATTGTCCTGCACGAACAGGTATGCGCCGGTCGCGTCGCGGAGCAGTTGAACGCTTGCGGTTCCGCCGGCGGCGCCCAGAATCGCACGCGCGGATCCGTCCCCCGAGTCCTGGACGCGCGCCGCGGCGTACCAGTCAGTGGATGCGAGTGCGGCAAGCGTAGCAGCGTCCGTCGTGGTGAGCTCCTGCCCGCCACTGAACGTGACATGCGGCCTAGAGTATGCGTCATGGGTGACCAGCGGCTGTTTCGACACCGTAGCCTGCGCCAACGCCCCGGCGGCCGCGACGCGCGGCTGGTAGAACGAGACGTGCGCCTCGAAACCATCAGTTCCACTGGGTGAAGTAAACGCGATCACCCCATCGGCTGGTGCAAGAGCAATGTCGATCCCGTCGAAGCCGATGTGGTCAAACACGAACGTGAAACCGCTCCCCTGAGGTGACACGCTCACGAACGTCCACGCTGATTGCGTTACCCCAACAACACCGTTCAGCACGTCAAGCCAAAGCTGGCTGACGTTGGAATTGTGACTCGATAGGCGTACCCACTGCCAACCACCAACAGAGAGCAGCGAGATGTAGACTCGCGTCTTCCGGACAGCGAGAGTCGGGATCGATGTGAGAAATACGAAGTAGTCGAAGGGCGTCCCGCTAGGAGTAAAGCGGATCCCCAAGCTGTCGAGAAACGGGTCCCACGTCGAGAGCGTTGGCGATTGCCCAATGCTCGACCAGGTCGTGTAGTCGCCGATGTGTGGCTGCCAACGATAGATCTTCGGCTCGAAGACGACCAGGCCTGAGGCACCGTCGCCCTGGAATGAGATCATGTTGTTCTCAGCCAGGTAGAAATGCAGGAACCCTGGCTGATTGGCCATCATCGCATCGAGAAGGAAATACTCCTCGGCAACCCGCGTTACAGTTCCCGTGCATCCTTGCGTTCCACCGTAGGTGGTGATCGCATCAAGGTCGAAACCAAGCACAACCGGGCCATTCGTCTGCATGACGAGACCGCGCGATGCACCAGTTCTCTTCACGCGGACAGTTACCCGGCAAGGACCACCGCGACCAAACGTTTCCCCGGCAAATGTGAAGCCGGTGAAGATGATGTGGACGCCGTTGCTCGTATCCTCTATGGCGGCGTAGGCGGTCCCCCCATTGGGGCCCGCCACCGGCGTTACGCTGCTGAACCCGCCGTTGCTCCAGTTCGTTAGGTCAACGTCGAGCGTGCCTTGTGTAAGTGGCGGCTCGGTGCCCGTTGGGCGCAGCCCGGCACGCTCATCCATTGCCACGGCATGGCCTTGGAAGTCGGTGTCCAGTAGTGCGGCATCGGTGGGCCTCGAAGCAACGAGGCTGCTCAGCGCGATGCTGCGCGCAATTGACAGTGCCGGGATGGCCTCAGCGCTCGCCAGCCCCGCCGGCTCAACGCGCGGCAACACCTCAGGGCTCGGTACCGCCTCCGAGGTTGCTACCCCGTTTGGGCCGAGCGTCGCCAGGCCCGGAAGCAACTGGGTCAGCCCCGCCACGAACTCGCTCGGCGTTGCCCAGGCGCGAAGGCCCATACCGATCGCCTGGGTGCCGTGCTGCTCACCCGTCGCGACCCCGCCGGCGGCCACTGTGTCGTCGCCAACCGTATCCGGAGCGCTCACCGCCTCGGCAGACGCGAGCCCGGCCAGCAGTGCCGTCCAGTCCACCGTGGGGGAGCCAACGGCTTGCAGTGATGTCACGCCCGGGAATGTGATGTCGAGCCCGGCGGCGCCGACCACGAGCGAACCCAGCGCCTCTGCTGTGGCAACGTCTCCGGCGCCGTCGATTGACGCTCCCAGCTGCGGTGCCGGGATTCCACCAGTCCACGGGATCGACGGCCAGGGGAACGAGGTGGTGAGCGCCGCCGTGCCGAATGCGCCCCCCGTTGCCACACCGGACCCGGTAACGCCAAGTGAAACGACTGGACCTGGAACGGACTCGCCCGAAGCCAGCCCAGCGGGCGACGCAGCCACAGCGCCAGGCGTGAGCACCGTCGCGCCGTGGTTTTCGAGAGTACCAATCGTGTTGGGCGCGACCGTCACTGGCCCAGCGGTGACGACGGCGCTGCCTAGCGCCGCGCCAGTTGCGATCCCGCCAGCATCGTCAATTCCAGCCGCAATCGCCGAAGGCGAGCCGACCGCTTCCTGCGACGCGATCCCGGTACACGAAACACTCTGCGAGGACACAGCAACAGCAAGCGTTAACGCCTCCCACACGGTCGCCGATGCTGTCGTAAATGTACCTGGGTTCTCCGCGGACGCTGTTAGGCTGCGAACAGCATTGCTCGCGTAGTACCCAAATAACAACCCTGTGCCACCAGTTTGCAGGTCCGAATAATTGCTCGGCGCTGCTGTCGCAACCTCATCCGCAAATGCCAGGGCGATCCACAGATAGAGGTCACTTCCGCCCGCTGGTGTTAGGTTCGACGGGTCGGGTGATGCATCGGAGCCGGACGACGATGCCGAGACATAAATCTTGCTTCCATCGCCGCCGCTGATCCGCAAGACGACCGCCAGAAATTCGACGTCGCTTGCGACCTGGACGTTAATGGTTCCTGCGGCCGCTCCGGCCGACACATCGCTGTAAACTTCCCACGATGTGCTAAGGGATGACTCGACTGTGTATCCAGATGGTCCTGCAGAGATGTCGTCGTTCGCCATGAACGAAATGAGCAGGATGTCTCCAGCATTCGTTGCGGGGACATTGACCGTGCAGTTTCCGCTCGACGCGGTCCCCTCGGTTATTGTGGTGCTTATGCGTGTGGGCATGTGCGCCGCTCAGTTGGCAAGCGGCGCGCCTGCCTTCGGTCGGGGTGTGCTCAGTCTTGCGCCATGCGCTGCTTGAGCAGCTTCAGCTTCGCTGGGCTCAACCCAGCAACGTAGTCGTCCACGTCACCCTTGGACGTCTTCAGGTCGAGCGCTGCGCGAACGACAGCGAGACGCTGCTTCGCTTCGCGCTTCTGCTTCGTTGCCGCGTGAAGTGATGCAGTCAACGACTCGACGGTTTCCCCTTCGGCCAGTGCCTCTGCGGCCGCCAGCAGCTCTGCCGAAGCAGCTTCTTCCCGATCGTCCTTGCGCTTCGCCTTGGCGAGCATCAGTGGGCCCAAGTGCTTTTCCTTCTGCGCATCACGCAGCTTGCGGACGCGCGCGACTCCATCAGAGTCCTTTCTGTTGCGCGCATCGGTCTGTTCCTTGAGTAGTGCCTCGCGCTCTGCCTGATAGCTCGGATCTGCGTGAAGCGCCTTCGTGGCGGTAGCGATATCGTTCATGATCAGTTTCCTTGTGAAAGCCGCGCTAGCAGCATCTGACGTTTTCGTGGGTTCTTGAGCAGCCGCGCTAGCTTCTGCTCTTCGGTGAGCTCGCCATGAATCAGGGTCGGCGGCATCACGATCTCTCGTGACTGCACACCTTCCGCGGCCTTTACCATCCTTGCGGTGCGGTCAGACGCGGCGAGCTTCTTCGTTAGGTCGATGATCTTCGCGTTGTTGGATAGCCCGACAGGTGCTCCGGAGCGCACCATGATAGCGTTGTCCAGCGCGATGGCGTCCGCGATCTTGGGTTCCTTCTCTTCGAGCTTTCGGGCGTGGGCTCGCAGCGTGTTCACGATCTCCTGACAGAACTTCTCGTTGAGGATCATGACCACACGCCCCTCAATCTTAGATCCGACGCGCACCACGTCGCGCTTGAATTCGAAGCGCGTCCTGCCGTTCTGCGAGTCGACGTTCAGGGCCGTCTCGCGATTGAGCGGGTCATCGAGCAGGCGCTGCAGCTGTTTGCAGTACGCGTCCAGCTCGCGCCAGCCCATGAGGAACGCTGGCCTGCCGTTGATGGCAAGGCCCGCGCCGTGTTCGTTGGAGATGTCCGTGATGTTGATTTGCATGAGCCCTCGCTTAGTGAATGTAGTCGAAGCCCGTCTGCGTCACTGCCGCAGCAGGCTTCTTGCCTGTTCGATTGTGTTTGAAGCATTGGCAGCCGGGGCAGTGGTAGTCAACGGCGCGAACTCCTGGAGGGTCCTTCGTCTTCACCTTCCATAGCTCCAGGTTGGAGATCCGATTGTCGTCGCGCTCACCATTGCGGTGGTGAACGCGTTCGTGTTTTTCGAGCGCCCGTCCAAGATGTTGCTCCATCAAGTAACGATGCTCAAACACCCACTTCCCGTTCACCTTGATCTGGATGTACCCCGACCCGTGCGTCCTCCGTGCGCCATCTGGCAAGCGCGGCCCGGCACCCTTGCACCCGCGATAGCGCGAAGCGCAGCTGCGTGAGCAAAACCCTTGCCGTCGGCGCTCGCAAGTAGCGCCACACTGCTTGCACTTCGGCCGCTTGAGAATCTTGCGCTTATCACCGCACTCGTTGCTGCAGGTCTTTGGGTGCACACCTGGTCGACGCTGGAACTCCTTACCGCAGATCGGGCATGTTAGTATTCTCTTCTGCTTGAGCCATAGTACCCAACAGTCGCGGGAACACAGGTCACCCGATGTCTTCTTCTTGCGCTTGAAGTCCTTGCCGCAAGCCTTGCATGTTCCGCGCTCGCCCTTGGCAATACAGCTTGGGCAGCGCCGTTGTCGGTTGCTGCTTGGAGCGTAGGGCTCTTCGCACCAAGCACAGTTCTTTTGCTTTGCTACATTCGGCATGCCTTGCATGCAGTTAACACCCTAAGCCGGCATGTCAAGCTAAGGTGGGTTTACAATGTAAAAATGCGATTGCTTCCGCTGTCGAACGTGATGTTAAGGTTCCCGCCGTTGGGAGTGAACGGCAAGCCCGTCGCGGTGTCGATGTAGACGACCAGATCGCTCGTGCCGTCCGTGCCGGTGTGCTGGTAGATTACCAGCGACTCGACGGTCGCGCCAGACACCGAACTGATCGTGATGTCGTCCGCATCTGCGGTACCGCCAACGCCAGTGGGGTTTTGGAGCGTCGTCGACACAGCGACGCGAGCGCCGCCCGCGATGTCGTCCAGGAAATCGTCCGTTGCGGGGACGGGAGTGTCGGTGCCCTCATCAACGCAGACGATGCGGTGATCAGAGTCCCAGTCGTTGTCACCCAGAAGGAACCCGGCGCGTCCAGCGCTGAACAGGGAGTTCGCCATTGTCTTTTGCCTTTTGTTTTCGCCGCCTTACGCGGCATCGTGTGGTTGGTGTTTGTGCTGGGTCAACAGCGACCCCTGGGACAGATCCGTCCCGTTGACTGCACGCAGTCCCTCCACACGTTGGGGGCATGTCTCGCCCCGCTTACGCCGCGTTAATCTGTGCCATCTGCATGTGCTGCTCCCCAGCAGCTCCAATGGATGGCGAGGCTCCGTCGGAGCCGATGAACTGTTTTCCTGTCGATGCTGGCGCCGAAGAGCCTGCAGTGGACCCAATACCGGAGTTCCCTGGCGACCTGTGCTTCGCGGTCTCTCCTGAAATCTACGAGTGGTTCCCGGAGTTCGATCAGCGGTTAGCCGACGCTGGCGAAGCTTGGCAGATCACGATTGTCGCCGACGATGCCTGCCGCCACCGCATCTTTCTTGAGTTGCTGTCCACAAGCGGCATGGACTACACGATGGGGCGCGCCACGTACTACGAGCAGGACGACCGCTGGGACGTGCGCCTAAACCTCGGGTGGGTAGAGACAGACATCATCCTCGACATCACCGAGGAGCAGTGCCGCATTGACTACGGTGGCGCACGGGTTCCGTTGCACAGCGTGCTAGTGCACGAGTTCGCTCATGTCCTTGGCGTGCCAGGTGAACTGGAGCACACGTGGTGTGAGTGGCTCACTCCTACCGATGAGCAGTTGGGAATGGCTCGACTGCCGTAGGTCAGTTCACCACCAACAACCTTGGTGCTATCACA
>QJWJ01000434.1 GCA_003235365.1 Deltaproteobacteria bacterium | reverse complement strand
CGGGGATTCGCTCGACGTACCAGAACAGCGATGGCTGGGCGGACACGGTCTGGCCGACGTGATCCGGGGTCAGCGCGAACATCAGCGGGATCTTCTTGTCGGTACCGCGCGTCGCGCCGCCGGTCGGCTTGACGGGCTTGCCGCGGTCGGGCGGCACGTAGAGCAGCCGCAGCGAAGCGGACGCGGGAGGCGCCGCGCTGACCGGCTCGAGACTCTTGGGCGATGTCTCGCCCTCGCTCTGGTTGGTTGCGGAATTCGAATCAGACTCGGCGGAAGTCAGCGTCGGGGCCAGGCCTAACGTCATCGCGAATGCCCACGCCGTCGCGACCGCCAATACCCTCGCGACTGCCCATCCGCTGCTCTTGGACTTCAACATGATCGCGGTCCTCCCCGCTCTTCTATCGATTCTCTCGATCCAGGTCAGCGTGCGAATCTGCGCTCGAGGAATCGCACCGTTGCGTTCTTCTCGTTTGTCGGAGTGCCATTATACGCTGCGGCTGGCGCAGAGCTGTGAAGTAGTTCACGCGCGTTGGATTCATTGGATCGAACGGGCTTCGAGCTTCTCCAGTAGGCTTTGGCCGCTCGCTTGCAGCAAGCCAGGATATCCTGTGTGTTTCCAAGCAGTTGGCTTCATCTTCTGCAGCTTGCCGAAGGGGTCGAGGCGTTGTGACAAAACCACGTTTTGCTTGAAATCTGCGCGCAAAGCGCGTAGAAGTGAGGCTCCCAATTTCTCAGAGGTGCGAATTCCGTGCGAAACGCGATCTCACGCAGCGCCGCATGGCTGATCTCGATCGCGTTGGCGATGGCCGCATCCGGCGCGTCCGCGGCCATGCTCGTGGATTTCGAGAACGACCCCATCCCGTTCAACGTGCCGAACGGATTCACGAGCAGCGATTCCTCGCAGATCCACTTCAGTGACACGGCGGGCACCGAGCTGGTCGTCCTCGAGGCGGACGGCAGCCATGCGCTCGCGGTCTTGTTCGACGACGACAGCGCACTGCTGATGGAATTCGACTTCGTCGCCTCGGCGCTGAGCTTGGACTTCGGGAATACGGCACTGGCCAATTTCAACGACACCGCCGTGCTCACCGTGTATCTGAGCGGAGTCGAGGTCGGAAGCAGCGTCGTCGCCCTCAACCAGACCAACGCGATCGACCAGACGATCAGCTTCGATGGTGCCACGTTCGATTCGGCGACCTTCAAGTACAACGTCGCCGGCGGCGGACTGGCAGAAGTCGTCGACAATATCTACGTGACCCCCGCCGTACCCGAGCCCCGTGCAGGCCTCATCTTTGGCATGGGAGCACTGATGGTCGCTGCCGTGTGTGGTCGCCATTCGCACACCGGGGCTCGACCATGCCGCGCGAACGACTGAGCTCGTTTCTCGACCGGGTCGCTCCGGCGACCCGTCGCAATTTCTTTCTGGACGCTCCGACGACCCGAACATCGGAATCCCCCGTTTCGCTTGGTCGTCGCGAGCTGCGCGAGGTTTGTTGACATGGCTGGATGGCTCGCCGCCGTTGCTTCGCTGACAGGTGCAGTGCTCTTTCTGGCAAGCCCGGTGGCCGCGCAGCCGGTGACCGGTCATGCTTCGAGTGACGCCTTTCTCCAAACCGTCTTCGTCGGCTCCCTCGCCGAAGGTCGCATCGGCGATCGCGGCGCGACCGAAGAGTCCGAGCTGACCCTCGGGCAGCTGTATCCGATCCAGACTCGCCAGCTCGACTGGATCAGCGGCACGACCTACGACTGGACGCTCAGCTACGAGCCCGGCTCGATCGGCGGCGCGGTGCGCTTCAGCGTCGCGGGCAGCCAGCTGATCATGGCGACCGCCACCCCTTTCAACAGCTTCTTCATTCGAACTTCGGCAGAGCTCGCAAACTCGAGCATCCGTGTGAGTGGTCTGTCGCTCGGGCCGGCGCCGAGCGCGGGTACGGGCGGCACGACGATCTTCGAGACCGCGAGTCCCGAGACTCCCGCGAGCTCGTTCGCGAACGGGAATGGGGCGAAGCTCGACGTACTCAAGATCAGCAGCGTCGAGCTGCTCCAGGGCTTCACGTTGAAGGGCAAGGTCACGCTGACGTTCGACCAGGCCGCCGTGACGCCGGTCGGCTCGCAGCTCGTCTTCCAGGTGTTCGCGACCGATGACGGAATTCCGCCCGGCGTCGTCGACAGCGATGGAGACGGCGTCGCGGACGATGGCAATGACTCCGGCGTCGTAGGAGATGCACCGTGTGCAAGTGGCAGCGTCGAGGGATGCGACGACAACTGCCCGAGCCGCGCGAACCCCGATCAAGTCGATTCAGATGGCGACGGTCTTGGCGATGTCTGCGACAACTGCCCCACCGCGTTCAATCCGCCCGGTCCCAACGGCAAGCAGGCCAACGAGGACGGCGACAAGTTCGGCGATGCCTGCGACAACTGCCCGCTCGGTTGCCATCCGGTCGGAGGGGGAACCTGCAAGATCGACGACGACACCAACACCGACGGCGATCTCTGGGGCGACCGTTGCGACAACTGCCCGAACGTCGCGAACGACGACCAGGCGGACGAGGACGGCGACGGCAAGGGAAACGCTTGCGAGGACAACTGGATCTCCTGGGACACCGTCGATCAGTCCCTGCAGTCGTCCAGCAGCGGTTTCACGTTGAGCGCGCTGAGGACCGCGAGCGTCGAGACGCTCACGGGCGTCGTGACGAGCGTCGAGCTGGCCATCGACTGCTCGACGGACATCGGGTTCGCGAACATCGGCATCAACCTCACGAACACGCAGACGACGGTCGTGGACTTCTCCGGCTGTACGGCGGCGGGCGGCCCCAATCCGGCGGAGCATTTGTG
>QJWJ01000482.1 GCA_003235365.1 Deltaproteobacteria bacterium | reverse complement strand
CGACGAATTCGCTCTCGGAAGTATCGAGAATTGGGGGGACAATCGTTTGCGGACACGGCAAAAGGGAGGCGTTCACGTAAGGGGGCCGCGTCGCCGACGATGGGTCAGGAGCCCAGTGTAGAACAACAAGATGAGTGCAGCGAAGACGCCGGACTTCTGCCGGGGGGCAGTCGTCACCGAACAGGTAGGTTCGTCAGATTGTTCAGTCGGATCGCAGCGCGCGGCTACTTGGATTGGGCTGTTCGCACCGGATTCGTTGCCGGCAACATCGACAGCGCGCACTTCGACTTGAGCGTCGGAAGGCAAACTGAGCGTGGGCGGCGAGTCCGAGCCACAATCAACGCTCAGGACAGGGGAGTCTGTGACGCCGCCAATGCTCTCGACGTACCGGATGGCAAGAACACCGTCGACATAGATGTGGTATCTGATGTCTTGGGAGGAATCCGTCGGGAGAGGCGCATCTGGGAGCACCCCAACCGCTTTGAAGAAGCCGCAGTCGGTGTTCTGCTCGACGGGATCGCCATATGAGAAAGCGCGCACGCCTGCGAAATCGGGCGGGAGCGTGTCGGATTCGCTACCGGTGGTGAACGTGGAGACGGTGCGCCAGCTTCCCATATCGGAGGTACAGGCGCCGAAGAGGTCGACGTCCACTTGCACGTCGTATGTGGTGTGAGGCAGGAGTAGCGTGCTGGGTTTGGCCACGATCCACGCTTGGGACCCGTGGGGCTGGTCAAGTCGCGTTCCCGAAAGTTCTAGCGGGGACCCACCTTCTGGTAGGAGTCGAAGCTTGGTCAGATCGCAGGAACGCGAAGCGGAGCCGAAAGTTCCGAAGTAGAGGACGCGAATTTCCGAATTTAGGGGGAGGTCAGCGCTACCGTTGGCAGGCTGGATGTCACGGACCTCCGCGTATGGCGTGGGGCCACACGCGTCGGCGGGGCGCGACACGAAAAGGCCGGGCAGGGCCAGGACGACGCACCACTGACGAGGGGGGCTCAACATGTGTGAGGAAGGTATCCGGAAACCCGTCGCGTTGCAAAGCCGCGCGGCGATGTAGGTTGGCATTGTACTGCCCCGCCAACACTTATTGGACGACAACCCAGCTGCAACGGCTGGGCGGTGCAACACTGAACGCAAGATGAAGAACGGGGGGAAGTCTTGTCGCTGACGCCGGTCGTACAGTTCGCCTCACACGTGGCGGTGACGTGCCCGGTGAGCGATGACTGAGCGCGCCTAACGACCCTGCCAATAACCTGCAGGCGCTGGAGGAAAAGGGCATCCGGTGGCAAGGCCCAAGAAAAAACAGCGGCGGCGATCAGCCGCCCCCTGCAGGGGACGCCGAAACGAAGCGAGGCGCTGAAGGCGCCTGTCAGTTTCATTGGCTTGTTAGCCCGCGATGGATGACGTGCGGTACGGTGAGTTCTCGTTGCGGTCGGGATGCCCTGTGAGCGGCCGATGGGTGGCAAGCTCGAACTGATGGTGCCTTTGTTCGCGGCATCATGAACTCGATCCTGAGTAGGAGGATGGGGTTCACTGGTCGTTCGTCGATCTGTTTCGACAGTCCGAGCGCCTGCGGAGTTCCGCCTTAAGTGACGCCAGCTCTGCAGCAAGAAGGTCGTTCTGCGCTTTCAGTTCCTTGATCGCCTCGACGGTCAAGCCTGTTAGCTGGGCATATGCGATGCTCTTGGTGTTTCCCACCAAGCGAACGGCCTCAGGAGCAACGCGCTCCACGTCCTGGGCGACCAGGCCCATCTGCCGGTTGGGGTCGCGCGAGGTGTCTTTCCAGTTGTAGGTGACACCACGAAGGCGGGTTAGCTTGTCGAGTGGGTTGAGGATGAGCTGCACGTCCCGCTTCAATCTCGCGTCAGAAGCGTGTACGACTGTGCCACTGACGGCGATGGACCCATTGACGTCGAGGGTAGCGCTGGGGGTTTCGGTGCCGATGCCGACCTTGCCGTCGTTCTTGATTGTCATCTTCACCGACGGCAGCTCGTCACCCGCGGTCGTTGTCCGAAAACTGAGGCGTCCCGGGACAAGTCCGGGCGTCAAGCCACCATCGACGTGTGCGAAGATTGCCGCATTGTTGACGTACTCTGTCCCATCGTAGGCGTTAAACCAGATGGATCCACTTTGATCTCCTGACTGGGCAGCTGCTCCGCTGCTGATAGTACCTCGTCGCTTCTGGAGGTTGAGGGTCGGCCCCGCGCCGGTTTCGGCGGCGCGCTCCAACCATATGGACGCTTCTGCATTATCTCCTGCTATGTGCAAGCGTGCCCGCGGTTGGGTTCCGATTCCAACGTTGCTGTCGTACCGAAGGGTGGATTCTTCGGCTTTCCAGTGGTCGCCATCGATGCGCGAGGTCGCCTCGTCATCGATGGCTTGCGCGAGAGCGTCAAAATTTGCGTTTAGCTGGCTGGCCCTTATGGCGTCGCCTGCCTGAAACTCGTATGGGACCTCGGCGGGCGCGGCGACCACCAGAGCGGTTTGGAGGATGCAGCCAGCGAGCACAAACGGGAAGCGACGTTTGTGCAGTAACCAACGGACGGCGTTTGCGATTCGGCGACGTGATGCTGTTGCACTCATGGGGTCGATAGATACCGCAAGTCCTCCCTTGTGGGAAGCACGCCCAGAAGCTGTTCGCCCGACGCTGGGGAAACTCCCGCGAGTTGGAGTCATCTGGTCCGCTCAATTCGGGCGAAATGGGGACGGGTCGATCCTGGAATGCGTCCAGGTGAGTCCGCCGCATCAAAGGACGCGAACCAGCAGCGTGGCAACAGCTGGACACGAGCTTGGTGCCGTCACCATGACGCCTTGAACTCGGTCAAGTCGGGCTAACGAC
>QJWJ01000388.1 GCA_003235365.1 Deltaproteobacteria bacterium | reverse complement strand
GTCGTCGGTGGTGCCGTCGTCAGTGGTGCCGTCGTCGGTGGTGCCGTCGTCGGTGGTGCCGTCGTCGGTGGTGCCGTCGTCGGTGGTGCCGTCGTCGCTCGAGGGGCCGCCATCGCGGAGCTCGAGCACCGGGGATGCATCGAAGAACATCCCTCGCTCGTTCGGGGCCCCGTCGAGTGAACGCCCGCCACACGCAGCGAGCAGGAGGCAGGCCAAGGACGGTAGATAGACCAAGTACGTCTTGTTGTTCATGTGGCTCCGGGAAGTGTCCGCGCAAAGAGACTACCAGTCTAGCTCAAAGCCAGCGCTCGCGCGTTCGGCATGTCGTGTGACACAGCCATTGGTACCCGAACTGTGACGAGACGAATCGCGCCCGCACCGAATTTTCGCTGCGTCTCTGCGATACCACCACAAAAGGGCAATCGAATCGTGCGCGTGCTGCTCCGGTGAGACAGCGCATCGGGTTTGAAGGATCGTTCGATCCGATTTGGGTCTTTGGTTCACGCGTGTCGTGGCGAACTGCACACGCGATTGCGCCGCGGCGAGAGAGTGGGCAACGGCGTCGCCGCACGTGTGTTGAATCGCACTGCAACACGCTGCGCGGACCGCTGTTCCGGATTGCGAATCACTGCTCGACGAGACGCGATGCCGGGTCGACCGTCACGAATGAACCCGTGCTGGTCTCGGCGCCGAAGCTGCCCGGAGGTCCCCAGGCTGTCGGCGGCGTCGGCCGGCCCGCGTGCGTGCAGGGCCCGAAAGTCGGTTGTCGGCAATGGGTGCGGCGGTTCGGCTGATACTTCGAACGCAACAATCGACCGCCGACATCTTCGACGGGACAAACGCAAAAACCCCGCAGGCGTGAGCCTGTGGGGTTTGGTTGGTTGCGCGGGCAGGATTTGAACCTACGACCTTCGGGTTATGAGCCCGACGAGCTACCGGACTGCTCCACCGCGCGTCAAGTGGGCGGGAACATAGCCAGAAATATCTCGGTGTCAAGCGTAGCGTGACGATGGCGGAGACGACGGCCGCCCAGCTGACGCATCGCCTGACCCGAGCCGGGATGGGTCGAATGAGCGGCTTGACACGCCAACCCCTGAGGGCTATTCGAGGAGAGGATCAACCCTAACCCATGCGTAAGGGTTTGTTAGATCACTTGTCCACAGAACTCACACCTTACCCACATTGCACGATGTTGTGGGTGAATTGCGCAAGCAAGTTTACGAAACACACAGACACGCACTTCAGGCGACAAGAAACGAAACGGTAACCCATCCGCCGTGCTCCGAGGGCGACAGCGAGCCTTCTGGTCACGCTGACCCTTCGGCGCGGTCACGCAGTGCCGCTTTCGGCAACGCTGATAGGGCATTCAGAGCGCTGCTGTTGCAGTACCGACACACCCCGGTGACGGATCTGAGCGAACACGTACTGGCTTGGTTTCCACCGTTCTTCTCCGCCGAAACTGACGACAAATCTACGCACTTCACCGATCGTCGATTCATGGCATCCGTTATCCACAGAAATAACACGTTACCCACAGGTGTGACTCACCGCGCCGGGGGCGTGGCCACGTGGGTTCGTGGTCTCGTGGGTTCACGATGGTCAGTCGGGGAGCAGTCGTGACCGACGCCCCGCGCAGACATTTGGCGATCGCCACAGGTGGAGCCGGCGTTGCGCCGCGCGCTTCGATGACGGTGGACGAGTCTCTGCTCCTGCAGGTTGGTGATTTGGCCAAAGCCACCGGTAAGACGGTCCGCGCCATTCATCTGTACGAAAGTCTTGGTTTGATCGAGCCGGTGCGACGATCGAAGGGGCGCTACCGATTGTTTCTGCCTGATACCAAGGTGCGCGTCCGCTGGATTGGCAAGCTGCAGAGCCTCGGGCTGTCGCTGACCGACATCCAGGCCATCGTTCAGCAACGCCAGTCGTCCGAATCCGCGCGCAATGCGGCGCGCGAGTTGCGCGAAGTGTACAAGACGAAGCTCGAAGACGTACGCAAGGCGATTCGCGAGTACCGAGTGCTGGAGGAAGAACTCGCCGCCAGCGTCGAGTTCCTCGAGGCGTGTGATAGTGCGTGCACCAGCGGCGAAAGTCCGACCGGGTGTGCGCAATGCAATCGGCACCCGGAGCCCTCCGAGCCGGCGACGGACCTGATCCTCGGCGCCCGAGTGGAGGCGCCAGGGCTCGTGACGCCAGGCAGGCTCGTTCCCTCTGGAGTCCCCGAACCTCAATGAAATCCGAAGGGTACACCTCGCAATTGGCCACGACCGAGTCGACAAACGGCGGTCTCACCCCAGCAACATTGCTCTTCTATTCTTCTACCTCTCCCCAATTGAACCAATCATGACCCTCAAGCTACCCATCTACATGGACAATCACGCCACGACTCGCGTCGATCCGCGAGTGCTCGAGGCGATGTTGCCGTACTTCACCGAGCACTTCGGCAACGCGGCGAGTCGCACTCACCGGTTTGGTTGGGAGGCCGAGGCCGCGGTCGACGATGCGCGAGACACGATCGCTCAGTTCATTGGGGCGGGCAGTGGAAAGGAGATTGTGTTCACGTCCGGCGCAACCGAGAGTGACAACCTCGCCATCAAGGGCGTCGCGGAGTACTACCGGAGCAAAGGCAACCACATCGTCACTACGACAATCGAACACAAGGCCGTGCTCGATTCCTGCAAGCGACTGGAAAAGCAAGGGTTCGACGTCACCTACGTGCCCGCTGGCGCAGACGGTGTCGTCTCGCCCCAGTCGATTGCCGACGCGCTGACGGACAAGACGATCCTCGTGAGCGTGATGCTCGCCAACAACGAGGTGGGCACGATTCAGCCCATCGCCGAGATCGGCGCGATCACGCGAGCTCGCGGCGTGCTGCTTCACACCGACGCCGTGCAGGGCATCGGCAAGACGCCGTTCGACGTGGAGGCGATGAACGTCGATCTCGCGTCGCTCACCGCTCACAAGATCTACGGACCCAAAGGGGTGGGGGCCCTCTACGTACGACGCAGCAAGCCGCGCGTTCGCTTGACGGCGCAAATGGACGGTGGCGGGCACGAACGAGGCAACCGTTCGGGGACGCTGAACGTGCCAGGAATCGTGGGCTTTGCCAAGGCGTGCCAATTGTTGGCCCAAGACGGCGTCGAAGAGAACGCGCGGATCGCCGGTCTGCGCAATCGGCTCTACGAGCGCTTGACCAGCGAACTGGACGAAGTGGTTCTCAACGGCAGCTGGGAGCGACGGCTTGCCGGCAACTTGAACGTTTCGTTCGCCTTCGTCGAAGGCGAAGCGCTGATGATGGCCATCAAAGACGTCGCGGTTTCCAGCGGTTCGGCGTGCACGAGCGCCAGTCTCGAACCCAGTTACGTGCTGCACTCGATGGGACTCGACGAGGATCTCGCCCACTCCTCCATCCGCTTCGGTATCGGTCGTTTCAACACCGAAGAGGAAGTGGATTTCGTCGCCAACCTCGTCATCGACAAGGTCAGGAAGCTACGAGCCATGTCACCCCTGTACGAGATGCATCAAGAAGGCATCGACCTGAAATCCATTCAGTGGGCAGCCCACTGAGCGGTTGCTCGAACCAGACCCGCGACCAGGCGCCGAGCGACGCTTTTGCCAACAACCCAAGCAATCAAGTCCCAAATCTGAAGTCGACGATTTGCGGCCCAACCCGAAAACGGAACAGTCCCATGGCCTACAGCGACAAAGTCCTCGAACACTACGAAAACCCCCAGAACGTCGGAACCCTCGACAAGAATGCCGACGACGTCGGCACGGGGCTCGTCGGCGCACCCGCTTGCGGAGACGTCATGCGTCTGCAAATCAAGGTCGGTGAAGATGGGGTCATTCAAGACGCCAAGTTCAAGACCTTCGGCTGCGGCTCAGCCATCGCGTCGTCGTCCCTCGCGACCGAGTGGATCAAAGGCAAACGCATCGACGAAGCCGAGAAGCTGAGCAATAGCGAGATCGCTCAGGAACTCAACCTGCCTCCGGTGAAGATTCACTGCTCGGTGCTCGCGGAAGACGCCATCAAGAGCGCCATCGAAGACTACCGGAACAAGCAGAACGCCAAGCGCGCGCTGTCGTCTTGATGCCTGCGTCCTGATACTGTCGTCATCTCGATCCACTCGGCCCCCGGGTCCCTCGCACCAACGGCAAACCATGCAAGCAACCAGTCAACAACCCGCAGGAACGACCGAGCGCGCCTCTAGCAGCGCCGGCGAGACGGACACCGCGAGCGGTTCACCCGTGTCGACCGTGCAAAGCACCGAAGCGGAGGTCACCGGCGAGGCCCGCGCGGCGCGACCTCGGCCGGGGGTCCACGTGACGTCAGCGGCGGTGCAATATGCCAAGCAGCGGCTCGCCCAGCGCGGAACCCCAAACGCGGCGGTGCGCCTCGGTATCCGCGGGGGTGGGTGCAGCGGGCTCAACTACGTGATCGAGTTTAGCGACGACCCGCCCCGAGATAGAGACTTGGTCAGCGAGTTCGACGGGGTCACCTTCTACGTGGACAAGAAGAGCTTGATCTACTTGGGCGGCTCGACGCTCGATTACGTCAAATCGCTGATGTTTCAGGGCTTCAAGTTTCTCAACCCCCAGGAAGCCAGCAAGTGTGGCTGTGGCCACTCCTTCACGGTCAAGTGAGGCCCGACGTCGGTCCGACGATCCTCTCGGGCAAGTCTCGTGTCTCTGTGTCGCGCCTGAGCGTCTGGAGCACTCGGGCGCTTGCTGCGATTGAGCGGGTCGAGACCGCGCTTCGCGGAGCGATTCCATGATTGACGATGCATTCGAGACCTTCGGGATGGCGCCGCGCTTCGACCTGAAGGCGGCGGCGCTCGAGGCACGCCACCGCGAACTGAGCCGAGCATTGCATCCCGATCGGTTTGCGGGAGCGCCCGCCGTTCAGCGCCGGCGAGCGCTGAACGAGGCCATCACCGTCAATCAAGCGCATCGCCACCTCAAAGATCCACTGCAACGCGCTCAGTTGCTCGCAGCCCGCGTGCGACGTGCACTGAACCTGCCGGAGCAAGCCGAGGCGCCCAAGCCGTCACCCGCGTTCTTGATGGACGTGATGGAGCTGCGTGAACAGCTCGCGGACGCGCGTCACGGTCGCGACTGGTCCCGGGCCAGGACCCTGGGCGACTCGATGGGTCGGCGTGAGCGGGAGCTGCTCGGTCAGTTGGCTCAGGCATTCGATGCCGGTGTGCTTGCGCAGGTGATTGCCTCCCCCGATCTCCCCGGGGAGCAGCCGTCCGGTGTTAATTCGGAACAAGCCCGAGCGGTGTTGGCGCAGGCCGAAGCGCTTGCCGGGGAGCTGCGTTACGTGCGTCGGTTTCTCGACGAGGTGGCCGTCATGGAAGACGAACTCGACGACGTCTCTTCGGGTTGAGCCGCGCAGCTGTCTCGATTTCGGCAGTCGGCTATCGACGCGCCGCCGCAACCCTCTCACTTTACCATCGCGTTCGACCCTCGCGGTCACTTCGAACCATCATGCTACTCGACATCTTCGACCCCAAAGCACCCCCCGCTCCAATCGGCATCGATCTGGGAACGACCAATTCGATCGTCGCGGCGGTCCGCGATGGCCGCCCGTATGCGTTGACCAACTGTGACGGTGGGGCGCTGCTGCCCAGCGTCGTGCACTACGGCGACCATGGGCAGGTGATTGTCGGTCGAAATGCCGTCGCGTATCAGCAACGTGAGCCTCAGCGCACCATCGTCAGCGTCAAGCGTTTCATGGGCAAAGGCGCCGAGGACGCGCAAACGCGGCAGTTGGGCGCCTATCGATTCAAGGCGCCTGCGACGCCCGAAGAGGCGAAGCTCGTTCGCTTCGACGTGGGTGACCGCGTGGTGACGCCGGTGAGCGTGAGCGCGGACATCTTGCAGAGTCTGGCGCAGAGTGCTCGCGATCAGCTGCGCGGTGTGGGTGGTGTGGTGATCACCGTACCCGCGTACTTCGACGATGCTCAGCGTCAGGCCACGAAGGACGCGGGCAAGTTGGCAGGGCTCAACGTGCTTCGCTTGCTCAACGAACCGACCGCTGCTGCGCTGGCGTACGGCCTGGACAAGAAGCAAGACGGCCGTTTTGCCGTGTTCGACTTGGGAGGGGGAACCTTCGACGTCACGATTCTCGAGTTGGACGACGGCGTTTTTCAAGTGCGCAGCACCGGCGGAGACAGTGCCCTGGGCGGAGACGACATGGATCGCCTCGTCGCTCGGTCGATGCTCGGTCAAATGGGGTTCGGAGGGCCGGGTGACGAGGCAGGTACGGCAGACTTCTCCGAGGTCGAGCCTGCCGTTGTCGGTTTGGTGCTCGCGGCCGCGCGCGACGCCAAGCACGCCTTGACCGAACAGTCACAGATCGTCGTGGAACTGCCGAAGAAGGGTGGAGGAACCGTCGACTATCGATTGAGCCGCGACGAATTCGACTCGATGATTCAACCCTTGCTCGATCGCACGGGCCGGGTTTGCCGGCGAGCGTTGCGCGATGCTGAAACCAAGCCGGAAGACTTGGACGGTGTGATTCTCGTTGGCGGTTCGACGCGAGTACCCGCCGTACGCCGCTATGTGGAAGCGACGTTTGGTCGACCGCCTTTGGCGGACATCGATCCGGACTTGGTCGTTGCGTACGGGGCAGCGTTGCAGGCGCATCTGTTGAGCGAAGCCAGCGATGACGTGCTGCTGCTCGACGTGTTGCCGCTCTCGCTCGGTGTCGAGACCATGGGTGGAGCCGTCGATCGCATCTTGCCTCGCAATACGACGATCCCCACCGGTGCGAGAGCGACGTTCACGACCTACGCCGACGGGCAGACCGGCTTCGAGATCCACGTCGTGCAGGGGGAGCGTGAACTGGCGAGCGATTGCCGTTCGCTCGCACGCTTCACTCTGCGCGGTATTCCGCCCATGCCGGCCGGCCACGCGCGTCTCGAAGTGCACTTTCAAGTCGATGAGAACGGCCTGCTGCGCGTCGATGCCAAAGAGCTGGTGACGGGTATCGAGCAGAGCGTGGAAGTGACGCCGAGCTACGGGCTCACCGACGAACAGGTCGAGGAGATGTTGATCGCCGCTCTCGATCACGGCGAAGAGGACTTCGACGCGCGGCGGTTGGTCGAGGCGCGTGTGGAGGGATCTCGCATGTTGCTCGCGACTACGAAGGCCATGCAGACCGATGCAGATCTACTGGACGACGAGCAGCGCGGTGCCGTGGAGCGCGCGATCGCCGAGCTACAGACCGCGATCGAGCGTTCGAAGAACCCGGCGGTCGTTCAGGCTCGCCTCGACGAGCTGGATCGGGTGACCCACGATTGGGCAGGGCGGCGCATGGATCGAGCCATCGCTTCGGCACTTGGCGGCCGCCAGCTGGCGAGCGTGGCGACAGAGGTTCGAGGAGCCAAGGGCGTCGAGCAACACGTGGAAGAGCACGCTGCTGCGCGGGCCAGTCGCGAAGGCGGACCGCCCGTCGGTCTGATCGACTTCGGCAGCGACGGCGTCGACGACGGTGGTTCGCCGGTGGTAGATGCGACCCCTCCGAGGAGAGACTGATGCCCACCGTCAAGTTCGTCGAACAGGGTCTCGAAGTAGACGTGCCGCTCGGAACGAGCATTCTGCAGGCATCGAAGCAGATCGGCGCGCCCGAAGGGGACGCTTGTGGCGGCGTCTGCGCGTGTTCGACCTGTCACGTCTACGTCGAGGAAGGGCACGACCTGCTCACCGAGGCCGAAGAAGAAGAGGAAGACATCCTCGACAAGGCGTTCGATGTCCGCATCAACTCCCGCCTCGGATGCCAGGCGAAGATCCAACGCGACGGGTTGGTCTCCGTGCGTATCTCACGCGAGAGCAAAGACGCCTATTACAACGAACATCCGGACGTCGAGCGTCCGGCGTAGTGTTGGGGAGTAGGGGCGTCACGCGCGGAAGGTGGGGAACGAGCGCGTCGGGGCGTGACTGGCCCGGTCTCACTCGAATGGGCCACGCGCCTCTTGTTCAGTGCCGCGCAGCCGGTGGCCTTGCCGGGACAAGACGCTTGCGTTTCGACGCCGTGCACGATACCAACGCCGCGTCCCAGTCCCCTCGCGGGGTAGTTCGTCAAACTAAGGGAAGCCGGTGTGAATCCGGCACGGAGCCGCCGCCGTAACTGTTCTAGGGCGTGTTCAAGGAAGCCACTGGCGCAAGCTGGGAAGGCGAACACGTCGAAGGCAGAAGTCGGAAGACCTACCAGGGATGCAACGCTTCAACGTCGAGGCGCTGCGGTTTCTCAACAAAGCGCGAGCTCGCTGGATTGAGAGGAACTTGAACGACCTTCGATCGCGGGACACCACCCCGCGCTGCCACACTTCGCTCCACCGCTCCAACTACACGCCCGCTCGCGTGTCGGTACCGCGCGCTTGGGGTGACGTGCCGGGCAGCTTGGCTCGAAGCGGCCAGGGCGCTGACCCGACGGGATTGCGGCAACGCGTGCCGTCAGACGCGGCGGGTTGCGCCGAGCAGTCCCGTGCGTCGGCGCCGCGACTGAGGTCCGTTCGTTCCCTCTCTTCTCAGTGTCTCAATGGGCCCCTGAACGCCGCAATCGGCGGGGATCCGCGCTGGGAAGCACCGTCTTGCCTTGGGTGAACGGCGCCGCGCCGCCGCGACTGAGAGCCGACGCGTCGCGGATGTGCACGTCGGCACGCTCGCGGGCGCGTGACTTCCGCGTGAACCTCGGCGCCGCCGTATTCGCTCGTCGAACATGCCCGGTGTGGCGGGTGGCGATGGTTGCTGCGACGTGGTTCATCGCAACGCTGATGGCGGCGACCGGCCGAGCTCAGTCACAAACGCCCCCCAAGACGCCGCCGACGGTTGGAGTTGTTCCGTCGGTGGAAGTGGTCGTGGAGGGGACGAGACCGTTGCTGCTCAGTAGCCCTCGCTCGTTGACAGGGGCCTCGACGGTCCTGGTTGGCGATCAAGTGCACCGCACCGGCGACAGTTCCGCCGACGTGTTGCGACAAGTGCCGGGCGTGCAAGTGACGCGAACTGGCGCCAGCAGTGACTCGGCGACGTTGTCGATCCGCGGGGCGTCAGCGTATCAAGTGCCGGTCTATCTCGCCGGGATCCGGCTCAACGACGAGGTCACGGGCAGCGCGGATCTGTCGCTCGTGCCGCTGTGGATGATGCAGCGGATTGAGGTGTTTCGGGGTAACGCGCCCGTGGCGTCCGATCGTTTGGGCTTGGCCGGTGCCGTCTACTTCGAACCGCGACACGGCGGCTCGAACGACGTCGGCGCTGGCGTCGAAGCGGGCAGTCACGGGCAGCGCGCCGGCTGGGTTGGGGCGCAGGTAGGCGGTCCCAACGCTTCGGCGCTGGTTGCCGTGCGCAGCACGCATGCCGATAACGACTACGAGTACCTCGACGATCACGGGCAGCGCTTCGATCGCGACGAGACGACCGTGCGCCGTCGGAATGCGGACTTCTCGACCCAGGACGCCTGGGCGATTGGCGACGTGCGCCGCGGCCGGTTGCGCTTCGTCGGGTTGACCCACGCGATGGACAAGGAACAGGGCGTCACCGGCATCGCTACGACGCCCGCAACGGTGGCGCGCGCCCAGCGACGACGTTTGCTGACGGGGTTGTCGGCGTTCGCGCCTTGCTCTGCCGATGATAGCTGTGAGCTGCAGCTCAATACCAGCCTGTTGGTGGAAAGCACGGCCCTACGAGATCCGCTGCGCGAGCTACGCACCTTGCGGTCCGTCTACGCTCAGGTTCGCGGTGAACGCTTCAATCAATCGGCCCGCTGGGTGTGGGAGCCCACCGCTGACACGCAGTTGGGCATTTCGGGCCACTACACGACTGATTCGCTCTCATTGACTCGATTGTCGTCGTTGCCGCGGGATGCAAGGCGAACGACGTTGGGAGCCACTCTCGACGCCAACGTTCGTCCGACCGAGCCGCTGCTGGTGCACGCGATGCTCGGGGCGCAGTGTGCCAACACCGACGGGCAGTACGAGCGGCTCAGCCAACCGACGGAGGCGCGGCAACAGTACTGCGACGCGGATGACCCCGATGCGCGCGTCGGTCTGTCCTACGATGTCGCTTCCGACTGGATGCTGCTTGCCAACGCGGGGAAGACGGCGCGTCTACCGACCCTCGGCGAGTTGTACGGCACCGGGCCTCTCGTCGATGGCAACCCGGAACTGAAGCCAGAGCGCAGCGTTTCCGTCGACATGGGGGTCCGCGGGACGGCGCGCTCGGCGCGCGTCACGGCGTCGGTCGATTCCTTCGTCTTCGGGCGCTGGAGCGACGAGTTGGTGCGGTACCGTCGAACGAGTCTCAACGCGATATCGCCGTACAACGTCGGAAGTGCACGCGTGCTTGGCGCCGAACTGGCTGCCGCAACTCGCTGGTACGCGCACGTCTCGACCCGCACCGCCATGACGCTGCTCGATCCGCGGGAAACGACCAGCGATGCGCTGGCAGATCCGACGGTCAACGACGTCCTTCCGCTCACTTCTCGCCTGGTGTTGAGTCAGAGCGTCGATGCCGAAACGACGGGGGAGAGCTGGAACGTGCGCCGCGCCCTGCTCGGGGTGCGCTACTTCTATCGCAGCAACCGCTTTGCGGACCCGGCGGGGTTGGTGGTGCTACCCGAGCAGCACCAGGTCGACTTGCTGGCGCGAGTTCACCTGCGCCGCCCGAATCTGGAGTGCACCGTTTCCGTGGACGACGTGTTCGACGCGGCAACTCTGGACATTCTTGGCTTGCCCGTCGCCGGGCGAACGTTTCACGCCTCTGTCGAGGCGTGGTGGTAACCGTACGAGGAACATCGCAATGAAGACCAATTACATCATCCGTCGAACCGTGGTCCTATCGCCAGTGCTGGTGTGGGCCCTGGCCTGCAACGTCGAATCTTCCAAGCCCGAAGGGAAGGGCATCGGAACGCTGGATGCCGGTGCACCCGACGCGAGCGACGAAGACGGTCCTGAGACCAAGGTTCCCGACGATGGTGACTCGGGTGCGAGCAAGCCGAGCGAGCCTTCGAACCTCGTGCCATCGACATCGGATGGGGGCGACGGCGCCACGTCGCCTGAACTCGACGCGGCGACGAAGGCCGACGCGTCGCCGGTGACTGACGACGACGCGGCTGCGACCGCCGAAACGGATGCAGGACCGATGTTCGTTCCGAACGAGCCGGAGAAGGTCCGGGGCTTCTTCGTGGTGAACAGCGACTACGTCTCGGCCTCCGTCAGCGTGGTGGACGTCAAAGGCAAGGTGCTTTCCGCGTCGTTGATCTCCTCGGCGGATGCGCCCGCGGGACTGTCCGAACCGCTCAGCGGGGACGTCGTGCCGCCGACGAGTACGCTCACTGGCGCGGAGATCACGTTGCTGGACCGCAAGAGTGCCGTACTGACGTGGGTGAATCTGCAGGATGCATCCGTGCGCGCGCAGCTCAACGTCGGACCGGGAGGGTTCATCTCGAATCCCTACGACTACGCGCCATACGCCGCCGACAAGGCGTACGTCTCTCGCTACGAGACGAACTTCGCCGCGGGGGCCGTCGAATTCGACGATGGCGGCGACGTGTTGATTATCGACCCGAGCGAGCCAGCAATCACCGGGCGCATCGATCTGACCGGGGCTCTGGGCGACGACGCGAACGACTTTCTGCCGCGACCGGATGCGCTGATCCTCACCGGGGGCTACCTGTACGCATCACTGACGGTGATCGACGCCGACTACGCCAAGTACGGCTCCTCACGCCTCGTCCGCATCGATCCACTGACGGACGAGATTGTCGGATCCATCATCGTCGATGGGATGCGCAACTGCGGTGAAATGAGCGTGTCGCCCGATGGTGCCCAGATTGCGTTGGCTTGCGTCGGCGATTGGACGGACGATGCCGTCGCCACGTCGGGCATCACGCTCATCGATCTGACCAAGGACGAGCTGAGTGTCGTCGATCAGTTCCGCGCGAGTGATCTCTTCGACGGACAAATCGGAGGTGTGGCGTTCGCTTCGGACAGCACGGTGTTGTTCAGCAATACAGGTAGCTTCGACGATGGGACCGGCGACTCGTTCGGCCTGTTGGACGTCGAGGACGGTAAACTCCTCGGTGAACCGTTGGTGCAGACCACCACGCCATACGTCATCGGAGAAGTGCGCTGCGCCCCAGCACAACAGGTGTGCGCGGTGGCGGACGCCGAGACCGACGAAGGGGTGCTCCACTTCATCGAAGTCACGGCTGAGGGCGACGTGGGCAAGATCTCGCAGATCAAGAGCCGTGATGGCGTTGGCAGCCCGCCGCGCTACGTCGGCAAGTTCTGAGTGAGTGGCGAACAGCCCGTGGAACCACGAGAGTTTCGATGCAGGGAGGCGCGACCACGCAGCGTCGGGGTCGCGCCGCAGCTTTCGACGCGGGGTCAGCGGGTCGAGTTGGCTTGCTCGCCGTAGACGGCGCGATGCACGAGCTCAGCGGAGAGGAGCATCATCGGCCCGGGGTCGTTGATCAGGGCGTCGGGCAGTTCGACGATACCGCGCTGGCCGTGCGCGCAAGCGCGGAGCTCGGCCAGCGTGTCGTTGCTGCACAGCGTTTGACCCATGTGATCGCGCGTGACGATCACGTCCGGGTCCAGTTGAAGCACTTGGTCGATGCTCAGTGCCGGCCAACCGTCGTAGTGCTCAGCGCCGACGTCGCGCAGCCCTGCGGCGCTCAGGACATCGTGGTAGCTCGTGCCGCTGCCGCTGCCGTAGATCTTGTTGCCGTAGTACGTCAGTTGAGCGCCGGTCTTGCGCTTCGCTTGCGGAAGATCGCTTGCGATCGAGTCGAGGCGCCGAGCGAAGCTGAAAGCATACATCTCGCCCAAGTCGGGTCGTCCGACGAGCGTTGCGACCATGCGCACGCTGGTCAGGAAACTGTCGACGCCGCGCATCTCGCCCAACACGAACACGTTCAAGCCGGCGTCGCGCAGGCGCTGCAGCCGGCTTTCACTGGACAACACGCTGACGATGAGCAGGTCGGGCTGCAGTTCGAGCAGCTGCTCCATCTCTGCCAGCGCGTCGATGCGCGGCTTGCCCGCGAAGCGGTGTCCGTACAGTTCGTTGCCCTGGCTGTACTGGGTGAATGCGGCGATGCGTTCGGGGGAGGCGAACTCGAGCAACAGCGCATCGGCGATGGTGCTGCCCGAAGCGATGCGCTGGTAGTCCGCCAGCGGGATGGCCCGGCCACTGCCGTCGACGAGAGCGCGCCGCCCATCGGCGAGGGTCTCGAAACGCAGCTGCTCTCCCTGCACGCGTGCGGCGCGCCGGTCGACGCGTTCGTTGTCGTGCTGACCGACGGTCAACGTGGCCAGCCCTCCCGCGAAGGCGAGGATGACCCCCAAGGCGTTGAGCCAGCGGATCATGCTTCGTCCCCCGTGCCGACGATCGCGCCGCCGTCGAGCAGGTCGTAGTCCATGGCGGCGTTCGGCAACGCACGCACGCCGTAGACATCGGCGAGAAGCCCCTCGGGAAGCGCCGCCGCGCCGTCGTGGCGAACGCGACCTGCCGCCAGCACCAGCGCGCGTTCACACCAACGCTCGGCGTCGCGCAAATCGTGCAGGACGGTCAAGATCGTTCGCCCGTTGTCTCGCAGCAGCTGCAGACGGCGGAACAACGCGATTTGGTGTGCGATGTCGAGCCCCGCGGTCGGCTCGTCCAGCGCGATGACCTCGGCTTCGGTTGCCAGCGCTCGCGCCAACAATACGCGGCGTTGCTCGCCGCCCGACAACTGTGGGTACGGGCGCGCCGCCAGTGCCGTCATGTCGGTCATTTCCAAGGCGTCTAGCACGGCGGCTTCGTCGGCGCGGCTGATGCGCCCACTCGCCGATTGGTGCGCGTAGCGGCCCTGCATCACCACGTCGTGTACACTCAGCGACGACTGCAGCAGCGACTTCTGCGGCACGTAGGCGATGTGGCGCGCTCGCTCGGTGTGCGGCATTCGATGCAGATCCTGTCCCTTCAACCGGGTCTCGCCCTCGTAGGGCAACAGTCCGACGAGCACACGTAGGAGGCTCGTCTTGCCCGCGCCGTTCGGGCCGAGAATCGCCGTGTGACTGCCCGCCTCGCAGCGCAGGTGCACGTCTTGCAAGACGACCGTCTCGCCGAGTCGCAACCGCTGGACATGAACGTCGAGTTGCGGCGTCGATTCAGTCATAGGCACCCGCCCGTCGGCCTTTGGCCAACAACGCGAGGAAGACCGGCGCGCCGACGAGCCCCGTCACGACTCCGAGCGGCAGCTCGGCCTGTCCGGGAACGACTCGGCTGACCACGTCACACACCGTGACGAAGGTCGCCCCGCCCAGGGCCGCGGCGGGGATCAGCCGTCGGTGACGAACGCCCACGAACGGCCGCAGTGCGTGGGGCACGACCAGACCCACGAAACCGACGTTCCCCGCAACGCTTACCGCTGCAGCGGTGAGCACCGCCGTCCAAGTGATGGTCCAGAGTCGCACTTGCTTCACGTCGACGCCCAGTGTTTGCGCCTCGTCCTCGCCGCTGAGCAGCAGATCCAAGGGGCGCCCCCAGAACCAGGCATAGACCACGCCGATGAACACGGGGATGGCGACCAAGCCCGCTTGACGGGGCCCGCTGCCTCCTAGGTCGCCGAGGGTGAACGCGATGACCGCACGCCCCAGCTCCCAGTTGTCTTGAGCCAGCGTGGTCATGAACGAGCCGATGCTCAAGAAAAGCGACGACAGCAAGAACCCGGTCAGGAGCAGCACGAGCAAGTCGCTGGATATGCGAGTAACCACCAACAAGATGGTCAGGCCTGCAAACGCACCGAGCAGACAGCCGAGCGGCAAGAACATCTCGGCCTGGAGCCAGGGCGGGGCGTGGCCGGCGAGGAGCCACTGGAAGGCCAGCAGGGCGGCTTGTCCACCCACGCTTGCCGCAGCCGACGTCCCGAGCACCGAAGGGCTTGCCAACGGGTTGCGAAACAAGCCCTGCACGAGCACGCCACCCACTGCCAGCCCGGCACCGACGAACGCGGCGACGACCGTCCGCGCCAGACGTAGCTGCTGCAGCGTTTCGGCGAGCAGCGGATCGGTCACTTCGGCTTTGCCGATGGTGGACGACACCGCGCCACTGACCACGAGCGCCGCCACGAGCAGTCCGAAGATGAGCGGTGCGCTGGGTTTACGCACGGCACCCCCAAGCGACCAGGTAGGCGACTTCGCTCCACTCGATCATCGCGCCGCACACGTCACCAGTCAGCCCTCCGAAAGAGCGCTTCGCCGACCAACCAATGCCGAACACGGTGACGGCCGCTGCGAGGCTGCCTAGAGTCGCTTCGGCCCAAGCCTCGCCCCACACGTAGCCGGGCAAAGTGCACGCAAGCACCGGCCACAGCGCGCCGAACAGCGTTGGCCCCCAAGACGCGGAGCGGCGAAACTTCGCCCCCATGCCCGTCGCTCGGGCGGCGGGGAAGCCGAGCAGGGCCGTGGCGGTGAGAAAGCGCGCCACGGCGGGTGCCGCGACGAGCGCGACGAGCTGCCCGTCGCTGACCGACGCCAAGTGAGCGACGGCGGCTAACTTGAGCAGCAACAGTACGATCAGCGCGACCGCACCGTGCGCACCGATGCGGCTGTCGCGCATCACGTCCAGGCTGCGGGTGACGTCACCGTGCGCTGCCGACCAGGCGTCGGCGCTGTCGGCGACGCCGTCCAAATGCAAGCCGCCGGTCAGCCAAACCCACAGTGCGACGGTGCACGCACTGGCGAGCGTCGGTGAGCTCGTGTGTTCGACCAACCACTGAGTACAGACCAGTACCCCGCCGAGTAGTGCTCCGACGCACGGGAACCAAAACAGCACCCAAGCGAAGGCCGGACCGGAAGGCGAGCGAGCGGGAACGGGCAAACGCGTGAGGAAGCCCAGCGCGAGCGCGAAACTGGAAAGCCGCTGCCCACCCTCGCCGTTCATTCGTCGGATTGCTCTCTACTGACGCCGGCCGACTCGAAGGTGGCCATGTCTCGGTAAACGGCGTGCGCGGCGGTGACGAGTGGGAGGCTCAGCGCCGCGCCAGACCCTTCGCCCAGGCGCAGGTCGAGTTTCAACAGCGGGCTCAACCCCAAGCGGTCGAGCACGAGGGCGTGTCCGGGCTCGACGGACTGGTGCGCCGCCACGCAGTATTCGACGACTTGCGGTCGCAGCGCGTGGGCGACGAGGGCAGCGGCGGAAGTGATGAAGCCGTCGAGCACGACGAGCTGGCCCTTCGCGGCGGCGCCCAGGATGAGGCCGCACAGCGCTGCGATTTCCAGACCACCGACGCGTTCGAGGACGTGCAGGGGATTGGCGAGCGCCGACTCGTGCCGCTTCAATGCCGCCTCGACCGTCGCGATCTTGCGGCGTACCCCCGCATCGTCGACGCCCGTGCCCCGCCCGACGACGCGTTCGGCGGGGACCCCGAGCAGCGCCGCGCAGGTGGCCGAGGCCACGGTGGTGTTGGCGATACCCATCTCCCCCAGACCGACGACGTCGATGCCCTTCGCTTCGAGTTCATCGGCGACGTGCAGGCCGACGCTGAGAGCTCGGCTCACTTCTTCCGGCGTCAGCGCCGCTTCTCGAGTGAAGTCGCGACTGCTCTGCCGCACTTTGACGTCGCGGACGCCCGGAGGGGTCGCGCCGATGGTCCCGACGTCCAGCACCAGCAGTTCACTCCCGGCGTTCTCGCACAGGGCGTTGATCGCGGCTCCACCCGCAGCGAAGTTGCCGAGCATCTGCGCCGTTACCGCCTGTGGGTATGCCGAGACGCCCTGGGCGGCGACGCCGTGATCGGCCGCCATCACCACGACACAGCAGCGCGGTGAGTGAACGTGTTCGCCTCGAACCGCGACGTAGCGCGCCGCGAGTGCCTCGAGTTGGCCCAGGCTTCGCGGTGGTTTGGTTTTGTTGTCGAGCACGAGCCACGCCGCTTGCAGTCGTGCCGCGTCGACAGGGGGTACCGAGGGAAGCAGGGGAAGCGGAGTGTCGTTCAAGGTGTGGCTCCCGTTGTTGCGTGCGTGACGTCGTCGTCTGGCAATGGGGGCACGGTGACCGCGTCGAGCGGAGAGGGTTTCAAGCGCAGTGCCATTCCTAGCGCCGTCAGGTACACGGTGTTTGCAGCGACCGCCAACCGCTGATTGGCGCGCCCGACCTCGTCGCGGAAAACCCGTCCCAATGGGGTGTCGGGGACGAGCCCCATGCCGACCTCGTTGGTCACGACGATGACTTCCGCCTCGCAGTGGGCGATCGCGTCGAGCAATCTCGTCGTCGCGTGTTCACAGCTGGTGTGCATCGCTTCCAGCATCGTCGCGTCCAGACAGTCGCGTTCGGTCGAGCCTGCGCTGGGGTCGCAGGCATCGTCGTGGGCACTGTCGTGGGAACTGTCGTGGGAACTGTCGTGGGAACTGTCGAGCAAGACCGAAGACAAGTACAGCGTCACGCAATCGATGAGAACGACGTCGAAGTCCGTACTGGTCGCAAGCACCTCGGGCAGATCGGTGCCGGCCTCGGCCGTATCGAAGTGCGGACCGCGTTCGCGTCGGTGTTTGTCGATGCGGTCGGCCATTTCCGTATCGCTGGCGGTGGCGGTGGCAATGAAACGCCGACGCGGACCGCGTTGCAGCGCGAGGGACACCCCCAGCCGACTCTTGCCGGACCGTGCGCCGCCGCTGATGAGCGTCAGTGGGGCGCTCACGACGCCGCCCGTCGGTTTGGGATTGCGTCTGGAAAACCCGACTCACTCGAAATCGGGTTGGCTGCGACGGGCGACTCGGGCATGGCGTTTCGTTCGGAGAGCCACGCGGAACACGCCCCAGGATCTGGAGCCACCGTTCCACGCGGTTTTGGACAGGACTTCCGGGTAGGTCTCCTGGCTTACAGATGTCGAAGGCTCAACGTTTCGAGGGCCGTCGTCGCTCTCCACTCCCTTCCCCGACTTGTCGTCGAGTGGTGATGAGGGGGAACTCTCTGCTTACAGTGGCGTGGACCGCGCCGGACTTGCACCGGCTTCCCTGTCATGCCCCGTGGGGCACCCGGAAGCCTCGGGGTAGAGGGTCTGCCGTGCCGAGTCAAGGACTGCGTCCGCGGAGCGGGGCGTGACCCCCGAGACCCCAAGCCTGCGGGCCGACGCCTCGAGGGGGGTCAGAACTCGATGCCTCGGCGCGCTTTGATCCCCGCGTCGAAGGCGTGCTTGATGGGGCGCATCTCCGTCACGGTGTCGGCGATGTCGATCAGCTCTCGTTTGGCGCCGCGGCCCGTCACGGCGATGCTCAATTGCTCGGGTTTGTTGCGCAACACTTCGACGATTTCGTCGATTGGCAGGTAGTCGTACGCCAAGGCGATGTTCAGCTCGTCGAGGATGACCAACTGATACTTGGGGTTTTCGCCGCGGCTCTGCTCAATCATGTCGCAGGCGATTTGCCAGCCCTGGCGCGCGGTGGCGATGTCTTGACTCTTGTCCTGTGTGTTCCAGGTAAACCCTTTGCCGCTGACGACGTGGTCGATCTCGTCGAAGCGTTTGAGTGCCTCGGCCTCGCCGGTCTTCCAGGTCCCTTTGATGAACTGAACCAACCCGACGCGATGCCCGCAGCCCGCCGCTCGCATCGCCAGGCCGAACGCTGCGGTGGATTTGCCTTTGCCGTCGCCGGTGTTGACGATGATCACGCCGCGATCGACCTGCTTGGAGCGGACCTTGGCGTCTTGCTCGGCTTTGAGATCTTGCATGCGCTGCTTGTGGTCGCGTTCGTCGTCGGTCAGATCCGCCATGAGGGCGATTGACGTCACACTCTGCCGCCCAGTGCAATAGGCTCGGTTCATGATCGACCCGCGCTCGCGCCCAGACAGTTCCGAATCTCCGCTCTCGGCTCCGGAAGTCGCCACCTCGGCTGGCCCGCACTTGGCGGTGTTCGGGACGGCGTCGGACGTGGGCAAGAGCAGCGTGTGCGCGGCGATTTGCCGGTTGGCCAGCGATGCTGGGTTGCGTGTTGCGCCGTTCAAGGCGCAGAACATGTCGAACAATTCCTACGTTGCCGGCGACGGTGGCGAGATCGGAAGAGCGCAGTACGTGCAAGCCGTCGCGGCCCGGGTCGAGCCCTCGGTGCACCACAACCCGGTGTTGCTCAAGCCCTCGGCCGACGACGACAGCCAGGTCATCCTGCGCGGGCAAGCCGTCGGGCGAACCACGGCACAACAGTACTTTCGCGACAATGCCGCACTGCGCGAAGCGGCGTACGAGAGCTTGCGCCGAGTTGCTCAGGACGTCGACGCCGTAGTCCTGGAGGGCGCAGGCTCGTGCGCCGAAGTGAACCTCCGTGCTCGCGAGTTCGTCAACTTCCCGGCGGCGCACGCTTGCGGTGCACGCGTGATCTTGGTGGCGGACATCGACAAGGGAGGGGTGTTCGCACAAGTCGTCGGCAGTCTGGAAGTCATGCCGCCCGAAGATCGGAAGCGCGTGGTGGGCGTCGTCGTCAACAAGTTTCGGGGGGAGCGTCGCCTTTTCGACGATGGGGTGCAGTTTCTCGAGCAGCGCACCGGGTTACCGGTGCTGGGTGTCTTGCCCTACGTGTACGGTTTGGACATCGACGCCGAGGATGCGGTGCCGTTGACGGCGAGGGTCGATCCGCCTCTGGGCAGCGACGCAGAGCGCTTGCGGATTGCTGTCGTACGCTTTCCGCACATTTCGAACTTCACCGACTTGGACGCCCTGGCGCGCACCGATGGGGTTGCCGTTCACTACGTATATCGACCGCGCGACCTCGGGCAATACGCCGCGGTGGTCCTGCCCGGAAGCAAGAGCGTCGCCGCAGATCTGTCGTGGCTGCGTCAGACGGGACTTGCCGATCAAGTGCTGGCCTATCACCGGCAAGGCGGAAAGCTGCTGGGGATCTGCGGAGGATTTCAGATGCTCGGTGAGTCGTTGCTCGATCCCGATGGGGTGGAAAGCGCCGAGTCGGTCGTTGCAGGGCTGGGGTTGCTCCGAGCGGTGACGCGTTTTCAAACGCCCAAGGTCGTGCGCCGCATCCGCGCTCGGCACCTCGCCTCCGGGCAGTTGCTCGGCGGGTACGAGATCCACGCCGGGCGAACGGAGGTCCGGGGCCACGAACCGTTGCTACAACTGTTGACGGGCGAAGAAGAACACAGTGGCGTGTCCGACGGCGTGTGTGACCCCGCTGCACGCATCTGGGCGACCTACCTGCATGGCGCATTCGACGAGCCCCCGCTCCGTCGTGAGTTTCTGCGCTGGCTCGAACCGGAGTGGCGGGAACGTCAGCCTCTGACGTCGCGGATACAGCAGTTGGACGAGCAGCTCGATCGCTTCGCCCATGCCGTCGGCCAGCACCTCGACTGGCCGCGCATCGAAGGGTGGCTGCGCTGCCGCGAGCGGCTCGGCATCGAGTAGCCCAGCGGCGCAACGTATCGCCGGGTGACGGTGCGTCGACGATCGCTGCCTACTCGCCGCTGTCGAGGGGCTCGGTCGTCGTGGACAATTGCGGCAGCTTGGGTTCACCGCGCACGGGCTTCGGCTCGAAGTCGGTCAGTTCGAGCAGCATGCGGCCACCGGCGGCCTTGATCTCGCGGCCGGCGCGCTGCGCTTCGGGGGTAGAGAAGACGGCCACGGCGTGTTGCCACAGGGTGCGCTCGCCGATCGGAACGAACACGGCGGCGTAGAGCGCAAGCAGCACCACCACCGCTTCTACGGCTCGCTTTGCAAGGCTCAACACGACGGGTCAGCGTAGCGGGTTGCGTTTGATCGGGCGAGATTCCCGTGGTGTTTGCACGCGCGGCGTGAAGCGAAGGCGGGTTCGGCACGTGACGCGTGCGGTGCGGATGAGTCGCTGCGAGTCGGGTCGTAGCGCTTGCGGGAACACTTACGTAACCTCAACGACTCGGGTGGCTCCCCACGTCGACCAACACGAGTTCGCCGCGCATCTCCCGCACCGTGCCCAGTCCGCCCAACTGGTCCAGCGCCGTTTGGCGGGTGACCAACCAGCGAGCGTCGGTTTGCCGTAGGTGGTGCTCGATTCGACGCCGTGGCCCCTCGAAGGTCAGCTGCGGCTGCCGCGGATCGCTGTCGACGAGGCCCGTGGCGCGCTCGGGATCGGCGAAACCAGCGATCACGGCGAAGTAGCCGTAGTCGCCCGTGTCGATCAGCAGTCGCTCCGAGCGACTCACGTGCGTGCGCGCGAGTCGTCCGAGCTGCAGCTCCGCGCTTCGGTCGACGAAGGGCTGGCGCGCCGTGATCCAGGGGCGAGCCACGCACGCCCCCGCGGAGGCGATGAGCAACGTCACAGCCAGTTGCCGGCGCCGTGCCCAGAGGCGCATCCAGGCCGGCGCGATCAGCAGGCAGGCCCCCAACCAGAAGAACAGCAGCGCGCGCTCGGGGTGATGGGTTGGAGCGCCGTCGCGCACGTCGCCCCAGATCAGCATCGCCAGCAGCGCAGCCATGCACAGCAGCAGTCTGCCGGCGCCGGTTGTCAGGTCGCGCCAACCGGCGACGGCGATGGCGAGTCCCAGCGCCGTCAGGTGCGGCTCTTCGCGCAACAGTGCCACGGGGTAGTTCGTCAGCGCCGAGAGCAAGTTGGTGGAACCCGCGCCGATCAGTCGTCGGTAGTCGACGACGCGTGAAACGAAGAACAGCGCGTTTCCGTGGTCGGCGATGCCGTGAAGCAGCCACGCACAGGGGCCAACCACGCACAGTCCGGCGCACACGGCCCAAATCCAACGTCGCTGCCGTACCGCGTCCCAGCCGTTCACGGCCGCCGCGACCGCCGCGACTGCCCACGTTTCGTAGCGACTCAGGGTCGCCGCGACCAAGAGCATCGCCGCACTCAGTCGGATCCGTGGCGACGTGCTCGCGAGACTTGCAGCCCCTGCTAGGCAGAACACCGCGCTGAACCCTTCGGGCACCGTCGCGGCGCCGAGCCAAACCGCGTGAGGCAACACGGCCGCCAGCGCCGAGCCGAGCAGGCGTTCGGCTCGGCTCGCGCCGAGCACGCGCGCCGACCACCACACGGCCGCGGCGCTGAGCAGCGACAACCCGACCGTCGTGATCCTCGCCACGACGAAGTCGTTGCCGACCACACCCATCACCGAGCCCATCAACCAGAACGGAAATGGCAACCAGCTCGTGCCACTCGGATCGGCGTGAGGTGCGGCAGCGAACTGTTGCGCGATCACCACCCGCGCGTAGTCGTCGTCACTGACGGCCGAAAACCCGAGACCCAGGACGAGGGCGGTTGCCAGCGCGCGGAGCGCGACGATGGTCGCGATGTCCATCGCTCCCCGGCGCGTCGATGCCGAGGTGCGAACGCGGGTCATTGGTCGCCCAATGCCGACTGGTTCGCTCAGGGCTGCGGGGCTGCAGGTTGCGGGTTGGCGGGCGCGGGCGTCGGCGGGGCTGGGACCGCGGGCTTGGGAGCCTGGGGGGCGGCGGGGGGAGCGGCTGGCGCGGCGGGCTTGGGTTGAGCCGCCGCTGGCTCAGCGGCTTTGGGAGCTGCGGGAGCGACCACCTTGGGCGCAGCCGGGACCGCGGGAGCGGGAGGCTTGGGAGTGACTGGCGCCGCTGCCTGCGGCTTGACGGGCTCGGCTGCTGGGATGGCCGGCGCCTTCGGGGCAGCGGGGCTGGGGGCGGCGGGTTTGGGCGCGTCCTCGATCGTGCCGGGCGCGGCTTCTGCGGTCTGGGGCTCGGCGGCGGGTTCGTCGCCGGGCTGCTCTTCGACTGCATCGCCCTCGAGCGCTGCGGGTTCGGTCGCACCTTCGGCGGAGTTTGCCTCTTCAGATTCGGCGGCGGGTTCCTCGGCGGGCGCCGCGGGATCCTCGCTCGCCGGCTTGTTTTCTGCTGGCGGTTCCTTTTGCTCGGTCGCCGCTGCCGTGTCGCTCGTGATCTCCAGATCGTCGTGGTGCGAGCGGTCGACGAGCGAGTCATCGCTGGACGAGGAGATGTAGGCCAGCGTCATGCTGGTGAGGAAAAATACCGTCGCGCAAATCCAGGTCACTCGCGACAGGAAGTTACCGGCGCCTCGACCGCCGAACACCTGCTGGGCGCCAGCGCCTCCCAAGGCCGCTCCGATGCCGCCGCTCTTGCCCGGCTGGATCAAAACGACCAGCACCAAGAACAGCGAGACGAAGATGTGGAGAACCGTCAGGGGAGTCTGCAGAAAGTCGAGCATTGTTTCCGGCTATTCGAAGGCGAGCTCGTGGCCCGCGCGGCGGCTGCCCCGTACCACGCTCCGCAGGGATGCGGAAGGGTAGGGCGAGCGGCCAGTTGGTCGGTCGATGCCGACCGCTAACGCTCCCGACACCGAAGGTTCGAACGGCGCGCCACATCGACGCGCGGCCCGTCACCCCTGTGACGAAAACGGACCGGGGAATTAGCGCGCGGCCGCGGCGATCGCCAGGAAATCTTCGGCCTTCAGTGAGGCGCCGCCGACCAGCGCGCCATCGATGTCAGCGCAACCCAGTAGCGCTTCGGCGTTGTCCGGCTTGACGCTACCGCCGTACAGCACGCGAGTGACGTCCGCGAGCTGCTGCGAGACCTTGGCCAGCTGGCTGCGGATCGCTGCGTGGACTTCTTGCGCTTGCTCGGTGGTGGCGACCTTGCCGGTGCCGATCGCCCAGACCGGCTCGTACGCGATTGCCGCGACGCCGGGCTGCTTGGCGATGATTGCTTCAAAGGCCGCCAACTGCCGTCCGACCACCTCCAACGTCTTGCCCGCTTCGCGCTCCTCGAGGGTTTCACCGATGCAGACGATGGGCCGTAGCTCCGCCGCCAGAGCCGAGGACGTCTTGCTCGCGACGCTGGCGTCGGTTTCGGCGAAGTACTGGCGCCGCTCGCTGTGGCCCAAGATCACCCACTTGCAGCCGCAGTCTTTGAGCATCTCTGCCGAGACCTCGCCGGTGAATGCGCCGCCCGACTTCTCGTGCATGTTCTGAGCCGACAGCTCCACCGGGCTGCCGGCGAGATCCGACGCCACCGCCGCCAAGATGGTGAACGGGGGCGAGACGACCAAGTCGGCGTTGGGGGCTTTGCTCGCTCCAGCGACGATGGCTTTGGCCAGCTCTCGGCCCGCGGAGGTGCCTTGGTTCATCTTCCAGTTGCCAGCGATCAGCGCGCGACGTTGTTGACTCATGATGCGCGGGTTCTACAGAGATCGGGCGCGCCCTGTCCAGCGGCGATCGGGACGAGCTCAGTGAACTCGGCAGCTCGGCGTGAGCGGCTGCGCGGGGGACGCGCCGTCGAAGTTGCGCCGAGGTGCTCGCCGCCGGGCGCGGGCGGAGTGTGTTCGGTCGCTTCCGGTCACGTCATGGGCGTTGGGCACGTGGTTCGGCGAGAGAGCTCAACCGGTCGACCGCGTGATGGGTGACTGATGACGACATCTGGCGGCAACCCCCCAGCCCAAAATCAAAGCGCGCGTCGAGGTCATCGCTCCTCGAGGCGACGGAGGGGGCGCGGTGTGGCACGGACGCCACCTGGGCCCTTCCGGTGGTTCGCCGTTACGGCATGGTCGGGCCGTTGGCGCTGCGAATGCGGAACTCGTCGATGACCGTTCCGTCGGTCGTGATGAACTGTGCCTCGGCCAGATTGGGGTCGTCGTCGACGCCAAAGCGGATGAACAGCGCGCCGAACTGCATCGTGAACTCGGCTTGGGGCGTACCGTTCATTTGGTAGACGTTGGTAGTGTACAAGGTTGCCCACCACGGGGGCACCGTCTCGCCGTGGGCCGTGGAGTAAGCGCGCAGCGAGTGACCGGCAATGCCGCTCACCGCTACGAAGGTCTTGCCCGGCCCGATGTGGACTTCGTCGTAGGGTAGCAGCATTCCATAGTTTTCGGCGGCCGCGTCCGCGCCGAATTTCGTCAGCGTCGCGGTACGAGAGTAACTGTGTTCGTGACCGTTGAAGACCATGGCCCCGGCCCCCAAGCACTCGGAGTACGCGACCCAACCGACTTCGTCGCTCTTGCTTCCGGCTTGCATGTCGTGCTGATTCTTGTGCCACAGGCAAGCGCGCCAGCGCGCGGTCGAGTCGCTGAATGCATCGTGCAACTGCTGCACCGTCTCCGCGTCGTCGGCGATCGCCGGCCGAGTTCCGATCGACGATTCGGCCAGGCGTAAACCGCGGAAGGTGCACGCGGCGTTGACGCCCAGTTCGCCCGTGCAGCGCAGGCCCGCGATCCGTGAATGCTGGGCTCGCACGATGCGCTGATAGTTTGGCGCGCTCTGGTCGTCAGCTGGCGGGTACCACGCGGGCAAGTCGTGGTTGCCGATGACTGCCAGGTAGGGTTGCTCACCCAGCTCGGCTTCGAGCATCGACTGCCAACCGTCGGGGTCGTCGGAGTAGTCGAAGTCGCCCAAATGCACGACCAAATCAGGCGCCTGGCGCGCAATCAGCTGCAGCACTTCACGGCTCGACGGGCTTTGTGACTGATCACCGATGACGGCAAGGTACAGCCCGGGTTTCAGGCAACTGGTCGACGGCTCGAGCTCGTACTGCACGAAGTTACCGCTCTGCTCGCTCACTTCGATGGTGATGACGCGCTCGACCGAGGAGGCGTCGAGCGGCAGTTCGAAGTGTCGTCCCGCACCCTTGGCCAGGCGCAGCGCCGAATCGTCGCGCAGTTCGAGAGACAACTTCGCCGCAGCCGCCGAGCTCGACGCGGCGATGGCGACCTGCAGCTCACAGCCGGCCGGAAGGCGCAGGTTGTAGACGTCGCGTTCGGTCGCGAGTAGTTGGCCGTGAACGACCTCGCTGAACAGGTCGATGGTTCGCGACGCGAAGGCTGCGCTGCCGCCCGTGGTGCAGCGTCGCTGTACGTTGTCGTCGAGACAATCCGAGCCGTCGGGCTCCGGGCCTTCGCAGTCGGTTTGGCGTTTGAAGTCTCGGTCGTCGCAGTCGGGGCCGTTACGGGTCGAGTACCTGTCGCAGCCGGTGAAATAGCTGTCGCCATCGGCGTCCGCACAGGCGCTGCAATTGACCGAGTTGTCCGTATCGGTATCGTCACAGTCCGGTCCGAAGCGATCGAGGTAGCGATCACAACCGGTGAACGCGCCGTCGCGGTCGAGGTCGACGCAGGTGTCGCAGGCGCTTGCATTGTCGCCATCGCCGTCGTTGCAGTCGGGGCCGAGCGCCGCGGGAACTGCGTCACAACTACTGTAGTACCCGTCACCGTCGCGGTCGGTACAGCCTCCGCATGCGCGTGTGTCGGTGGCGTCGACATCGTTGCAGTCGGGGCCCGGCCGGATCACGTACGCGTCGCAGCCGACGAAAGTTCCATCGCCGTCGCGGTCCACACAGCGCCGACAGGCTACGGCGTTGTCCGGATCGTCGTCGTCGCAATCCGGCCCGGGCCGTGTTTGGTAGGCATCACAACGTGCGAAGCTGCCGTCGCCGTCGTCGTCCTCGCACACCCCGCAGCTGAGCCAAACGTCGGGGTCGCCATCGTCACAGTCGGAGGCACGAGTGACGTATTGGTCGCAGCCGGTGAACGCACCGTCACCGTCGTGGTCGAAACAGCTCGAGCACGACGAAAACACGTCGGGATCGTCGTCGTTGCAGTCTGGTCCGGGCCGCTCGTCGTAGCCGTCGCAACCAACGTAGTATCCATCGTGATCGGTATCCGAGCAGGTGGCGCACGCCGAGTGATTGTCTGGGTCGGAGTCGTCGCAGTCGGGACCTGGATGCAGTTGATAGCGATCGCAGCCGCTGAAGTAGCCGTCGCCGTCGGTGTCCGTACAGTTGAGGCACGTCGTGTAGTTGTCCGGATCGTCGTCGTCGCAGTCGCCGTCTCGGGCGGCGTAGCCGTCGATCGTCGTGCAGCTGAGGATCGCTTCCTCGCTCCGGCCGAAGCCGTCGTCGTCCTCGTCCGGGTAGAACAACGCCGCGAGCTCTTCGTCGATGCTGCCATCGCAGTCGTTGTCGATGCCGTCGCAGATCTCTGGCTCGGGCGTGCACGGGGAGGCTTCTCCGCAGCCCGCATCGGCATCACACGTCGAAGCAGGCGCCGGAACTGATGAGCCGGCGCCGGACGATGCATCGCGGCGTTCGGTCGTATCGGCGCTCGAGCTAGGGGGCATGGCGTCTGCTTCGTTGGAGGAACCGAGGCCGATGCTGGTTTGAGGCGTTCCGCCCTCGGTGCTCGTGGGGTCAGTGCTGGGATGGTCGGCACTGGGCCGGAGCGGCCCAACGTCGATCCGCTCGTCGCGTCCGCAGCCGATGGCGCCGATCAAGGCTAGTAGACCCCAGCTCGACGGCGCCATCGTCCAGCGATGGGTTGATCGGCGGCTCGTGTGTCGGGCAGGGCGGTCGTCGGCCGATGGGGAGTGAGAGGTTGAGGTCATCGTCGGGGCGACGGAGCGGGGCCAACGCCGCTCACGGGTCGCGACGTACAGCAGCAGCCGAACGCCGATCGCTGGTGAAGTCAAGCGTTGCCCGGTGTTGCAGGCAGTGTCCCGCGCCGGCCACTCCGATCCGATGTCGATTTCGGGTCCCGAGCCCACGAGCGGCGGACGCGCCGGCAAAGTTTTCGGAGTTTGCCCGTGTGGCCGGGAGCGTCGGCGCGCTTACAGCGGGATGCGGAGCGCTTCGAGCGCGGTGACCTTCTGCTTGCTCAGCAGCCTCAATACGCCCGCCTTGCAGCTCGACAACCAGCCCCCCGATTTCGATGGCCCCGCACCGACGCGCTCGGTGGTCAACTCCCCGTCGAGCAGCACGTTGAGCCGGCGATCGCCGCTGCCCGCGCACCCCAGCAGGGCGGACGTCCCGTCCAGGTTGCCCGGCGTGCCGAGGGCATCGACGAACCACACGTTGCGGCTCGCTTCGAGTCGCGTGCGGTAGGTCTCCAGCGTGCTCGAGCCGAGGTCGGCTAGCGAGGCGCTCGCCCCGAGTTGGGTGACGGCGCGTTCCAAGCTGACGCCCTTTTCGCGAACTGTCACGTCACTGGGCAGCAGCACCTCTGCACCGATGTCTGCGGCTTTCTTCAACCACGTGCGCGCTTGAGACAAGCTTGCCTGCTCCCCCGAATCGAGCCGGACCTCGGCGCCACGGGCCGCCAGCAGCGTCTTGGCCAAGCGGGTTCCGGCGAGGATGGTCGTCTTGGGGCGAAGCAACGCGTCGAGTAGGGCACGCCGCTCGGGGAAGCTCGCGCCGACGCACCAGACCGTGTCCGCGGCGGGCAGCGACAGCGCTCCGTTGAGCTCTTCGAGTTCACTGCGCACGAGCAGCCCCATGGCGCGCCGTTCGCAAAGCTTCGGAGCGGTCACCAGGCTCGCACTGTTCGTCTCGGTGCTCAGGCAGTCGATCACGTAGATGTCGAATGGCGCGGCGAGTGCACGAGCGTAGTCGTCATCGCACGACGCTTCCCCGTCGTCGAAGGCGAGATTCTGCAGAAGGATGACCTGGCTGTCTCGCTGCTCGGCGAGCAGCTTGCGAGCCATCGGGCCGAGATTGTCGTCGGGAACCAGGATTTCGCGCTCGACCAAGGCTGCCAGCACGGCGCCACATTCCTCGATGCTCAGTGCCTCGGTCGGCTTCGAGCCCAGCGGGCCGCGAGCGGCACCGACGACCACGCGGGCCTTGTTGTCCAGCAGCCAGCGCAGCGTCGGCGCAACTGCCCGGAGCTTGGCGTCGTCGATGATTTGGCCGCCGCTCGTGGACGCGCAATCGAAATCGGCGCGCACGAACACACGTTGGTTTTCGACCTCGAAGTCGGTGAGCTGATGAACGTCGTCGAATTTGAACATTCGCATCCAAGGGCTGGGGCAGTCGGCTTGCGCGTTCTGCTCAGGGACTGGGGCTCGACCCTCTAGCGCATTTCCGGTCGGAAGGTGACCTCGCTCGCGCGGAAACGGCAGTCGAACTCGGCGACGTGGCGAACCGCGGCGGTACATCGGCTCGGTCGACGTCTCGGTCCAGGCGACAAAACGAAAAGGCGCGTTGCAGCAACGCGCCCTCCGTGACCGCCGATTGGCGCGTCGGCTCGCAATCGAGCCGGCGCGCGATCGAACGGAGTCTCACTGGTGTGCGATCAGCCGACGACGAGCTGAACCAGGTCCACCATGCGGTTGGAGAAGCCCCACTCGTTGTCGTACCAGGAGAAGACCTTGGCGAACTTGTCGCCCATGGTCAGCGTCTGGGTGGCGTCGAAGATGCTGGATCCGGGGTGCCCGATGAAGTCCGAAGACACGAGCGGCTCGTCGCAGTAGTACAGGTAGCCCTTCGACCCTGCCGACTCGGACGCTTCCTTCATCGCGGCGTTGATGGCGTCGACGGTGACGCTCTTCTCGGTGACGACGGTCAGGTCGACCAGCGAGACGTCGACGGTCGGAACGCGGATGGCCGTGCCGTGGAACTTGCCGGACAGGGCGGGGATCACTTCCGAAACCGCCTTGGCAGCGCCCGTGCTGGTCGGGATCATGCTCACGGCCGCGGCGCGTGCTCGACGCAGATCGCCCTTGGCGTGGGGCAGATCGAGGAGGTTCTGGTCGTTGGTGTACGCGTGAACCGTGGTCATCAAGCCGCGCTCGATGCCGAACTTGTCGAGCAGCACCTTGGCGACCGGCGCCAAACAGTTGGTGGTGCAGGAGCCGTTCGAGATGACGTTGTGCTTGCTCTTGTCGTACTGGTCCTGGTTGACGCCCATCACGACGGTCAGGTCGTGGTCCTTGGCCGGTGCGCTGATGATGACCTTGCTCGCGCCTGCCTTGATGTGGCCGCCGGCTTTCTCGCCGCTGGTGAAGATACCGGTGCACTCGAGCACGACGTCCACGCCCATTTCCTTCCAGGGCAGCTCGGCGGGGTTGCGCACCGAGGTCACGCGGATCTGCTTGTCGTCAACCACCAGGCCGTCGGCGTTGCTCGACACGGAAGCGGCCTTGAAAGTGCGATGAATCGAATCGTACTTCAGCAGGTGGGCCAGCGTCTTGGGATCGGTCAGGTCGTTGATGCCGACGACCTCGATGTCCGTGATGCCCCGCTCGTACAGTGCGCGCAGGACGCAACGCCCAATTCGGCCAAAACCGTTGATACCAACTTTGGTAGCCATGTGTATCTCCTATTATTTTCTTGCTGATGAGGCCCTGGCCGCCGAAAGCGTCCACTGGTGCCCGCGGGGAGGGGTTCCCAGCGAGCGTCGAGTCGAGCCGAAATCGACGGGAATCTAGCTCTGACGATTTCTGAGCGTCAAGCTGCAACCACATGTCGCCCGGTTGAGCGGCGGTTGCGGTGAGCGAGCATTTGCGTCAACACTTCCGACCAAGAAACACTGACCTCTCGTGGAGTTCACACCGCGGTTTGCAGGCATGCCGCCCTTGGCAGCGGTGGCTTCGAGGCAACGCCACTGCAATCTCGTTGTCGCATTCCCGCCAACTTCACTTTCGACCGCGCGGAACGTCGTTCCATTTCGATTGCAGTCGACGAACATTTGCCCACGAAGCACCTTGGAAGGTTTCGCTGCGATGACTGAACCGAAAGACAAACCCGCGGGATTTCAACAGGTCGATCAACCGAAGTCGGACCTGGCGCAAGAAAATGAACCGCTGACTCCCGACGAACGACGACGTCGCCGGTTGGAGTTGGCCAACACGTTCGAAGGGCCGCCTCCCTCTGCAGCGCTGAAACCCGG
>QJWJ01000518.1 GCA_003235365.1 Deltaproteobacteria bacterium | reverse complement strand
GTAACCGTTCAGGGGTACCGTTGAAGGCTGGTGCGGGGCATGAGAGTGGGAGGGGATGGATACGAGCCATCAGAGACTTGAACGACAAATTGAAGAACTGGTGAGGGCACACCTTGAGAATTGTCGGAGGGCGGCTGCAGCGGCGGTCGATCGGGCATTCGCTGCGGTGATGGATGGACCGAGGAAGGTGGCGCGGCAGGAGCGGAAAACGCCGCGGGTGCAAAGTCCGTCACGTAGCGCCGAGGAATTGGCGCGACTGGAAGAGCAGTTCCATGCCGCGGTGTGCGCAGCTCCCGGCGAGACGATGATGGTACTGGCGGCGCGGCTCGGGATACGGTCGAGTTGCCTGGCAGTGCCGGTGAAGCGTCTCAAACGCGCGGGCCGCGTGCGCATTGTCGGGCAGCGGAATGGCGCTCGCTACTTTCCCATGACCGACGGACGCGGGAGCAAGACGAAGCTGGTCGCCGTGGAGTCGAGGTCGTGATGGGGCGTCGCGCAGATGATACCGAGGGGCTCTTCGAGATCATGGATGGCCCACACCTGGTCAACCTGGGGAACTGGCTGGCCAGTTCCCTGGATGTATCCGAGCTGAAAAATGAACAGGTGCTTCTCCTGCACATGTTGCTGGCTCGCGGCATGGATGCACTCTATCGAGCGTTCCCCGAGATCTTCAGAGTGGTCCTCGCGAGGGAGATGACGCGATTGGCATCCGACGACGACGACGACGACGACGATGACGACGACGACGACGACGACGATGACGACGATGACGACGATGACGATGACGACGATGACGACGACGATGACGACGACGACGATGACGACGTCCTCATGTAGTTCGGGAAGCGACCAACGGGACGAAGAGCGACGGGGCGGGTGCGCATTCTTCGTGAGCCTCGGCGCATGCGGTGAAGAAGGTCAGGATGTCCTTGTCTTGCTTGCGCGCGGTATGGGCGATGGTCATCACGCGCTCGGCGTACAGGTTGCCGCGATCACTGCGCGTTCCGAATGAGCGCTTGCGCCAGAGCACGAAGGCACGGAGTTCGCGCTCGGCGTGGTTGTTGGTCGGCTCGACCTGTTCGTGGTCGACAAATGTCCATAGCGCTTCCCGGTGGGACAGGATGTCTGCACACGAGCCGGACAGGCGGACGAGCTTCGCGGCGACCGCCCGTTCGAGTAGGGCCTCCATCTGGGTGCGCACGGGTCGCATCCAGGCGCGAAATGTCTGCTTGTCGAGGGTGCCGTCCTTGTAGTCGTGCCAGTAGGTGAAGACGAGACCCGCGTAATCCACGAGGTCGCGGCCAAATCGTCCAGCTGGCCCCGCGCGTTCGGAGAACGACACGAATTTGCGTAGCAGATGAGCCCAGCACACTTGGCGCCGCTTCATGGCCCAGAAGCCCAGCGTTTTGGCTCGGTCGCTCACCAGGATACCCTGTAGCAGGCCGTAGAGCGGCCGCAGTGTCGCGCGACTCGAATTGGCGACGATCTTGAATACCGTGGCCGTCCGCGAGGCCAGGGTCCAGAGCGAACGCATCGTACCCGCCTGCAGCCAACTCGTACCATCCGTGTGTTTTACTGGTGCGTTTTCTACCTCGTCCCATGCCTCCCTCACCGCGGGCTCGAGCGCTTGCGACATCCGCGCCTCGATCATGCTGATCGAGCCGAGCGAAATCCGCGCGCCACAAATATCCGAGAGTAGCTTCGCGGTCTTGCGCCGGCTCACGTGATACACCCCCGTGAGCAGCACCACCAGACTCATCAGGCGCGGACCGAACGCCGACGTGGGAATTCCGCTTTCGGCAAACGGCACCCGCGTCGTGTAGCCACATACGCAGGTCACTCCGTGGCGCCGAAACTCCGTCACCTCGGGCTTGATTGGCGGCAGGTCGAGCACCTGATAGCGCTTGGCCTTGGGGTCTGGAATCTCTGCCAGTTCGGCCTGGCAATTCTCGCAACTTGGCGGAAACACCTCCTCGATGTAGTCCACCTGGTCCGAGGGCAAGAGCTCCCGCTTCGCCCCCGGGTGCCCGACTTGCCCACCGCGCTTCCGGTTCCGTTTGCGTCGCCGGTTCGACTTTTCATTGCTCCCGCTCCGGCGTTTCCGTCGGCCGGGCCCATCACTCGACGGCGGCTTGTTCGAGTTGCCCGAATTGCGCCCCAACTCTTCGGTGAGCATCTCCACCTGCTCACGCAGCCGCGCGTTCTCTTCCAGCAACTCTGCCACCAGCGCCCGCAGTTCGGCGATTTCCGCCGCTTGCTTCGCGTTCAGACGCTTCAACTCATCGATCTGTGCCTGCTGGTCCAACGGCCAACGTAGATCACACTCTTCGACATTTGTCGATCCCTCATTATTTCTGCTCCCCCAACTACCTGGAATCACAAGCCCTCGGGCAGGGCTGAACAGTTACGTGTGCTCCTCTCACCTTCCTCTGGCACCCTCCTCGGCGTGGCAGCGTCACAACGATGGCAGCGAATCGAGCGTTGCCCGATGGCGTGCGCCCGGTCAGGCGCACGCCGGCCCGATTCGGGCGTGGCAGCGTCACAAGCTGGCAGCAGGACCAGCGAGGCGGCACCCGCTCGAGGCCCGCCGAAAAGGAGTGCGGGAGAGCGGACGCGGTCCGCACTCCGGACGCACCGTGATTCGACAACGAGCCAGCCCGAACGAGGCGGGGCTCGAGCGCTTCGATCAATCCGTGCGCTCACTGACCGCCGGGAGGCCCTCTTTCCCGAACCCCATGAATCGGTGAGCGCATCGAGTACGCGACCGCGGTGCCGGCCCGGATGGCCGGGAAGATGGCCTCGAGGCTATCTTGGAGCCCACGGATTGGATCCGCTCCGC
>QJWJ01000202.1 GCA_003235365.1 Deltaproteobacteria bacterium | reverse complement strand
CGAAGCCGTAGCATTCGTCGAAGACCAGTAGCGCTCGGAGGTGATCGGTGCCGGATTGGGCGCGCACCCAGGCAAGCAGTTCGTCGAGCAGCACACCGAGCACGAGCGCGCGTTCGTCGTCGTCGAGGTGCGCGACGCTGATGATGGTGGCCGGCGTGCGGCCGTCGTCGCGCGGAGTGAGCCATTGCTCGATCGACAGGGGCGAGCCCATGCGCCACGACTCGAAGGTGGGGGAGGCGAGCAGCGTGTTGAGCGCGGTGGCCAGGGCCGTGCGGTCGCGCTTGGGCAGAAACTCGTCGATGGGCATTGCGCCCACGACGTCCAGCGGTGGATTGCGCACGTCTTCGAGCAGGGTCGCGACGTCGGCGGGCTGGTTGTCGCGCAAGCGCCGCTCGGCGTAGATGGAGAGCAACACGTGGTCGCGGCTGCGGGTGGGGTCGGGGTCGCGACCGATCAGGCGCAAGAGCAGCGAGATGGATGCGCTGAGCGCCTCGCGCGCGACTTCGGGGTCGGTTTGCCAGAAGGGCGAGGGCTGCTCCAAAGACGACAACACGTTGAGCGGCTCCGCTGCTTGTGTGCCCGGTGTGAACACTCGGGGCGCAAATGAAGCGAGCTGCGCGGCGACGTCGCTGGGGCCGAGTTGCCAATCGGCGAGTTTGTTCTGCCAGTCTCGAGCGAACTGTTCAGCTAGCTCCGAAGGAGACAGCCCCTTGCGGCGGGCAGCGCGGGCGTCGACCCAGGGCGCGAACTGTTCAGCACTGAGCTCGGGGAAGGTGAGCAGCAGGTTGGGCAGGTCGCCCTTGACGTCGATCATGATGACGGGGATCTGCGAGCGCAGCGCCTCTTCGACGAGCACCATCAGCAGTCCAGTTTTCCCGGAGCCCGTACCCCCGACGATGACACCGTGAGTGACCAGGTCGTTTGCATCGAGCTCGAAGGCCTGTGTGCTTCCTGAGCCGTCGAGGGGGCGAATGCCGCCGAGTCGCAGTCCCCGTTGAGTCATGATCGGTTAGCCTTGGTTCTGGGTGAACGGTCCGCCAGCGCCGCCGAGATTGGGGCCGGCGGGGACCTGGCTCGTGACCTCGGTGGCCGCCGTCGCCTCGGGTGAGGGGAACTGCGCTGCTGGCGGTTCCGCCTTGGGGGCCTTGGCGGTGGGGACGCCGGGGTTCGAGCGCAGGCTCGGGGCAATGACATCGGCGTCTCGTTGGTCGAAGCGGAAGAACTGTATCGCTCGGCGGCACTGCTCGTATGCGTTGTCCAGCAGCGACCAGGTGCGGTGGACGCGCAGCGACGAGTCGGGGCGAGAGCGTAGACGGTTCTCGCGGTGTCCGACCAGTGCGAACACTTTGGGGCCGAGGTCGGCGGCGCGGATCAAGTCGGCTTCCGTGACACCGCACATCGTCTGCACCTTATCCCAAACGGCGCGATACAGACCTACCAAGGCCACCACGTCGCTCGCCGCGTCTTTATGGCCTTGGCCCTCCTTGATTTGATCGACGGCCGCTTGCTCGAACTGGCCAGAGGCAGCCAGCGGCTCCGCCCAAAGTAGGAGCTTGCTCCGAAGGTCCACCACCTCTTTGATCCAGGCGGCAGCCTCTGGTGGATCAGCCTGGGGCAGGTTGGTGACGTGCACGTACCAAGTGGATAGAGCGTAGTCTACGAGGTTGTCAAAACAGGAGGCGTCGAACTCGGGCAGGTGCTTTGCTCGATCTCGAAACTGCAATACACGGTCCGACACGCCCAAGACCAGCGACGTTGCGGAGACGAGCTCCACGTTCTGGGGTCGCAGCTCGTCGGGGCCAAGCCGTTCGAGTTTACCTTGCACACGCATGAACGCCGTTTCGGCGTTGGTCAGATCATAGAGACTTTCAGGGACCTTCATGGGTAGTTCCTTTCCTTCGTGAACAGGTGGTGTCACGGAGGGAGATCTCCTGAAACGTCGTTCGCCCCCTCCCGACATCCGACTTCCTCGCACAATTCGGGCTGGGAGTACTCCCATGCGGGGACATTTTCGCATCGAAGGCCGGTGACCTGCCTCGCGGCCACGCGTCTTTGCCACCTATTGGCAGAAATGTGCCTTTCTGCGGGTACCGACTGGAATGAAAAGGCAGGTCATGCGCCAAAACTCCACGAGTGTGCGCGAACAAAGGCAGGTGACCCGCCATAATTATGTCGGATCTGACGATAGAAATGGCGGTCAACCCGCCATAACTCGGCACTTCTGCCCAGTATCTGGCAGGTGATCTGCCGTATGGTCGCCGCCATTTCGCCAATTGAGGCGGGTTACCTGTCCAATGTGCCACTTGGGGCCGAGCGTAGGCGGGTCACCCGCACGCGGCCAAATGGGCGTTCGCGATTCGTGAACGAACTGCCCGACAATCGACTTCGCCTGAGCTTGCCCATTTAGTGCGTCGCGTCAGTGGGTACGACGTTCGACTATCGGCGTTCAGCAACGCTGCGGTCGAGTTGCGATGAGGAGCGGCTACTGCGATGCGTCAGTGGCGAGCCCCGCGGAGCTCAGGTCCGCGATTTTCTCAAACGAGGATTGCAGGCTCGAATCCCCGGGGCTGCCGACCAGAAGCTCAGCGGATTTGTCCTCTTCGTTGGGCAAAAGCATCTCAATCCCCGTCTAGCAGGTTTCGGTGCTTGACCCTGTGAGAGGATCGGGCGAGCGTTCGCAATTGATGAGACTGGCGTTCAGCTCTAGCGCTCACGAGTTCGAGATATCGCGGCGTCTTGATATAGAACCGAGCACTCCGGGATGTATCTCAGTCTCGCCTGGGTGCTCAGTGATTGCCTTCCCGAGCCAACATGACTGACTCTTCGACAATCCGACGTGACAC
>QJWJ01000061.1 GCA_003235365.1 Deltaproteobacteria bacterium | reverse complement strand
CGGCAGTCAGACCGCCCCGAGCACGTCAAGGTTCGCCAGGACTTCAACCGGAAGGTGTTGGCGCTGACGCCTGGCCAGGTTCATCAGGACAAGGCGCTCGACGACTTCGCGATCATGTACTCGAACGACGAGTACATTGGCGATCAGCTGATCCCGGAAGTGCCTGTCAAGAAGAAGTCTGACACGTTCTACAAGCGTGATCGTCGAGACTTCACTGGGTTTCCCGACGACGACATCGGCGGAGAAGACCGGGCACCTCGGATCCGAAAGGATATCGAGAGCGGGAACTACGTCTCCAAGGACCACGGCCTGAGTGACCTGGTTCAACAGGATACCATCGATAACCAAGACGCTGTCTTGGACGAGATGGCGAGTTCCGTCGAGCTGGTCTCGGAAGGCTTGGCTTTCCAGCGCGAGCGTCGTCAGCGAACCCTGCTCACGACCCCGGGCAACTACGCTGGCAACACCACGTCGGTTACGGCGTGGAGCGCGAGCGGCACTCTTCAAGGCGCGCCAATCGCTGACGTTCAGGGAGCCCAGGCCGCGTTGTGGAATGGCCGCGGCAGGACCAGGCTGAAGGGGTTCACGTCGCTGAACGTGTACAACATCCTGGCTCGACACCCCACACTGTTGGACCTCTTCAAGTACGGCGCTGGCCCGGTCAATCCCGATGGGCTCGTAACGCCGCAGATGATTGCACGGGTGTTCGATCTCGACGACTTGCTGATTGGCAAGGCGCGCGAGGATACCGCAAACATCGGTCAGTCTTCGGGGACGTTCAGTCGCATCTGGCCTGACTACTTCGGCATCGTTCGCGTCATGGAGCGTGGCGCGACCAAGCGCAACAACGCTGGGTTCGCCGCTCGGTTCCAGTACAAGAAGCCGATGAGCAAGATTCGCTTCGACGAACTGAAGGGGCTGAGCGGTGCGTACGACGTCCAGGTAACCAGCTCCGACGTCGACATGGTTGTCGCAGAGCCGACCGGCTACCTGCTGACGGGCCTCATCACCTGAATTGCGTTCTGGCTCGGCGCTTTGGTGCCGAGCCGCGCTCTTTCTCTCTGAAAAACAGGAAGCACGAAATGGCAAAGAACGACAAGAAAACCGATGAAGGCGCGACTGGTGACGCTGGTGAAACCCAGCCCGATGCGCCGACTGTTTCGACCGAGCAGAGTGTCGATGTTCAGGTGACGGCAATCCTCAAGGGCCCAGAGGACGAGACCATCACCTGCGTGGTCACCGAGCTGGGGACCGTTTCTGTCAAAGGACAGGACTTCGGCCCCAACCAGCGGGTCACGATGACTCGCAAGGAAGCCCTCGCACGCAACAAGCACGGCGTGTACCTGCGGCAAGTCCGCAAGTGAGGTGAAGCGTGGCCATCAACGACGGCCAATTCTTCACCTGGGCGCAGCTCGAGGCATTGCTGGGCGAGGCCCAGGCGCTTCGCGCCTTCGACGACGACAACGCTGGGCAGGTCGACGACGCCGCCGTGAACCGCATCATCGAAGATGCGGACATGGCAGTGATCGGGGCGGCGGTAAAAAGCTACCCCGACCAGGTTGCGTCGACGGTCACGGCGGCGACAGCCCATTCGCAGCTTCGGTCCATAGCCCTGCAGTACGCCAAGGCGCTCGCCCAGTCGCGGCACCCTGGTGTGTGGCCTGTCGATGACGTCGACAAGGCGATGGACCGAGCGGAGAAGCGCGTCACCGACCTCGCGATGGGGCGAACCCATCTGCGGGGCGTGGAGCAGTCGAACGCTCGCGCTGTCACGTCCAACGGCGTGACGCTGGGCGGCTCGACGAAACGCACGTTCGACAACTTCGGCGACTTCTGATGTTCGACTTTCGTGTGGACACGCGTGTTTTCGACAACCGTGTGAACCAGACGACGATTGCGCTTGCTGACGGCATGCGCCTGGGCGTGTTGCACGGTGCCAAGAAAGGCGCCCAGCACGCCCGGACGCGTTTCCTCCACAAGCGCCGAACAGGAAAGCTCACGTCGAAAACGAACCTGTATGCGCGCATCGACCGCGTAGGCAGGGACGCATCGTCGGCGGCGATCGTGAACACTACGCCGTACGCACGGTTCGTCGAGTACCCGACTCGCCCGCATGTGATTCGCCCAAAGGCAGGCTACGGGACCATCGGTCCACTGCTGCGAGGGCAGTCGCGACGGGCAATCACCGACATCGGCACCCATCGCATTGCGTTACGCTGGTACGTCAACGGTAGGCCAGTCTTCGCGCGCAAGGTCATGCACCCTGGCACGCCCGGCTTCCCGTTCATGCGCCCAGCTCTCAAGGTGGCAGCGCAGGAGTTCGAGGCGCACTTCCGCAAGGTGACGGTGCAAAGGCTGCAACGTCTATGGCGCACCAAGTAGGCGGGCAATCGCTGCCCGCAACATACGACTCGAACGAGACAGCGCCCGGGGCGCCTTGGCTCTCCAAGCTCACCGACGGTTTAGCTCGAGCAATCGACCGGAACTGTCGAGACGCGTGGGCTGGCGTTGCGAAGAGCGAGCAAGGCGTCATCGTCAACTCGTTCCCTCGCCCACCTGGCGACTGCCAGCTGACCACGAACGACTTCCCTGCTCTGTTCGTTTGGTCCCAGCGTCAGGCAGGACGAAGGCGCATTGGGCAAGGCATTCTTGTCCGCGGCGCTGACATTCGCGTCGTTTGGGTCCCACCACCGGGTCAAGCGGCGAATGTGAACAATCGGCACCCATCGCATTGCGTTACGCTGGTACGTCAACGGTAGGCCGGTCTTCGCGCGCAAGGTCATGCACCCTGGCACGCCCGGCTTTCCGTTCATGCGCCCCGCTCTCAAGGTGGCGGCGCAGGAGTTC
>QJWJ01000486.1 GCA_003235365.1 Deltaproteobacteria bacterium | reverse complement strand
GTTGCGGCGCGAGATGTGTATCGATTCCAATTTTCCGTTCTTTGGGACTCTTCGCTGGATCATCGCTTGACGACGCTCTGCAGCATGGGCGCGCCCCGTCGAAATGCAGGGCGTGAAGTCGTGGGCGTGCGGCGGACGATCGCGATTGGGAGTACCGCTTTCGCTCTGGCTTGTGAGCCCATCACCGACGGATACATCACTTGACTAGATCACTTGATGCGGGCAAACGCCGATCGTGCGCTTTGGTAAGGGAGACCGCGCTTGGGAGAAACGCCAACTTGCTCGATGACCGGGTGCGCCGACTAATCGGAAGTCCCAACCCGTTTCCGTTTTCGGCTAGAGTGTGCGTTTTGAAGAGAATCGGAGCACGCAAACGTTGAAACTGTACGCTATCAGCGATCTCCATGTGGGCGCCGGCGCGAACCTCGAGGGTCTTCGGGACCTGGCGTACCATCCCGAGGATTGGCTGATCCTCGCTGGCGACGTCGGAGAGACGACCGCCCAACTCAGATCAGTGTTGGCGCTGTGCGTCGAGCGCTTTCGAGAGGTCGTTTGGGTTCCCGGTAATCACGAACTGTGGACGAGTAGAGGCGAGTCCGCGCGGGGTCAAGCGAAGTACGAGGAGCTGGTCGCTGTGTGCAGGTCGTTCGGAGTGCACACGCCCGAGGATCCCTATCCGGTATTCCAGGGCACTTCGGGAAGGTACAGGATAGCGCCTCTGTTCATTCTCTATGACTACAGCTTTCGCCCCCCAGACGTGCCCCGGAAGAAAGTCGTCGAGTGGGCCATGGAGCAGGGAGTGCTTTGTGCGGACGAGGTCTTCTTGTGGAGCGAGCCGTTTCCGTCTCGAGAGGACTGGTGTTGGTCGCGAGTTCGCTATTCCGAGGCGCGTCTGGAGGACGCCTGTCGACACGACGACTTGGTTTTGGTCAATCACTTCCCGTTGATGCGTGACTTGGTCTGGATTCCGTCCATCCCGCGGTTTGCCCCTTGGTGCGGCACGACGATGACCGCGGATTGGCATCGTCGCTTTCGGGCGAAAGTGGTGGTGTCCGGACACCTGCACGTGCGCCGAACGGATTGGCTCGACGGCGTGCGCTTCGAGGAGGTATCGCTGGGCAACCCGAGGCAGTGGCGCCAGGAGTTGGGCGTGAATCACTACCTGAGGGAGATTCTGCCGGGGCCGGTTGACGCAGCAGAGGGGCCAGGGTCTGCCCGGTAGCCGGAGATGCCAGCTCGAGTGAACGGTGCGGAAGCTGACAGTCGGCGCATGGCTGCCAGCGCGACGCAGAGTGAGCGGCGACGACCTGTTCTGCCCAACGAGTGTCCAGTGCGCAGGAGAAGCGCGGTGCGCCAGCGTTGCGGTGTGCGCTGACGCTGATGGATCTCGCGCCGGAACTGGAGCCCGGCGTCGACAAGCGTTGCCGCAGTAGAGACGGAGTGTCGTCTCAACGTACTCGCCGCCGCGCTGCGCAGGCCGCGGGACCGCGCCGCCGAATGGTCTCCAACGTTGGCAGCTTCTTGGACGGAACGCGTCTTGGAGCCGCCCTGCAACGGCAAGGGCGCGCGTCACCTCGCACACCTGGTGCTTTCGCCATGTCGCAACGCGGTTCGCGTCGCGAGACGGTTGATGATTCGAATCGCCGAGACCTGAACGTCGCTCCCCTCCGCCGCGATCACCAACGCAATGGACTGATATCGACTCCAGGACGCCGGGCTTCGAGGTGCTGACGACCCAACGGTCCTTGCTTGGGCAGCGGACAGCGGGCGGGTGCTTCTTACCCACGACGTCCAGACGATGATCGGACACGCACTGAGGCGCCTCCGCAGCGGCGAAGCCATGCCGGGAATAGTCGCTGTACAACTCGTTCATTCTGGACGACGCAGTAGCCGCGCTGCGCGACGGGCGCTCTCCTCTGGTCCTTTGCCAGCGGCGCGAACACGTGCTGTTGCTCGCCGACCGCCTTCGACGCTACGCGCCCCACTTGTTCGTCTTGATGGGGCAAATGAAAGCCCAACAGCGGCGCGAGACCTTCGACGCGCTGAAGGAGCTGCCCAGCGACGCGCAGCGGCTCGTCGTCGCGACCGGGAGCTTCATCGGTGAAGGTTTCGACGACACGAGACTGGACACGCTGCTGTTGGCAGCGCCAGTTTCCTGGAGAGGCACACTGGCCCAATACTCCGGCCGTCTTCACCGACTGCACCCGGACAAGCGTGACGTCTGGATCTTCGACTACGTCGACCGCGACGTGCCGGTCCTCGCGCGGATGTTCGAACGACGTCGGGCGGGCTACCGCGCATTGGGCTATTGCGAGGGCGATCCTCCCCACGACTTCGAGCTCATGACTGATCCAACTTGGGATGACGGATTCGGCTGGGAGGACGTGGAAGCAGAGCCGGAAGCGCTCGCCAGTTCGCGTTGAGCAGCTGACGATCCATGGCGCGGTCGGTAGCGTCGGCTCTTGCCGAGATCAGTAGGCGCCGCCAGCGCGTGTGCCGTGTTGCCGCCGTTTTGAGCAACCCTTGCTAGGTTGCAGTCAGCGGTTCCGACTTCGACGCCGATCGTTTTCGCGCGGTCTTTTGCTGCTGCTGGCGCGAGGTGGTCAGTGGAAGCTCGAACGCTGCATCGCTCCGTTGACTCCAGCAGGAGTCAACGCGCCATCTGGACGAGATCCGCGCGGGGGTGTGGGCGCAACTGGATTTGAACCAGTGACTTCAACCGTGTGAAGGTTGCACTCTACCGCTGAGTTATGCGCCCGGTTGCGAGGGGGCTCGCATCGCCGCGGAGCCCGCGACGAAAGGGAGAAAGCTTCTAACGCGCGATGGCTCAGCCTGCAATGGGGCTGTTTGCGTGGAGGCGTCGAGTCACCGTTCGGGTTTCGGCCAATGGGCCGCTGATCACGGGATGTCGCCGACGTGAGCGGCGGGCTGGGGCGTTGGCAAATCGTCGTTACCGCCCGAGCCGCGGTCACTGCTGCGCTTCTGCCGCGGCTTCGATGCCAACGTTGGCGAGTGCGCGCAAGCGGCGCCACAGCTTGCTTTGGGTGTCGGCCAGTTCGACGCTGACGCCGTGGGTTTCGATGGGGCTCGTCTTGCGCAGGGCTTCGACGGCAAGTTTGCGTTGGTTGGCGGGGATCTTGTCGAGCTTGGTGCCGACGAGCAGCGGGCGCACGGGCAAGCGGCTGACCGCGGCGGGGGCGGCGAGCATTTCGAGCAGTTGTTGGTCGTCGGTTTCGATACCGCGGCGCGCATCGACGAGGGCGGCGACGACGGCCAGGGTGGGGCGCTGCAGCAAGTAGCCTTCGATGAGCTCGGCCCAGGCTTTGCGTTCGGCTTTGGAGCGCTTGGCATAGCCGTAACCTGGAAGGTCAACCAGGGTGATGATGGCGTCGTCCGCGGAACGCGTGCGAAAGAACGAGATCTGGCGGGTGCAGCCCGGAGTGGAGCTGGTCTTGACCAGGTTGCGCCGCGAACACAGCGCGTTCATCAGGCTGCTCTTGCCGACGTTGGAACGACCAGCGAAGGCGATCTCCACGCCGGTGGGGGGCGGGATTTGATCGAGCGCCGTCGCTCCGGCCACGAACTCGGCCTCGACGATGCGCAGTGGATCCAACGCGGGCTTTTGCATGCTGCCCCTGTCGCACAGCTTTGCCGTCGCCGCCAACCTCAATGACACGCCCGGTCCGTCGCCACGCGATCTTGCGGTGTCGGCGGGGGGGAGTGCACCGAAGCAGAGCGAACGCCGATCTGGTCGTGGCTACCGGTGGCCCTCGTTTGGATGGGCCCGCTCATTCGATGCTCATTTCGATTGGCGCCGGTTGCCGAACCTGCGGCGCAGTGGCCCGAGCACGGTGCTCAGCTCGTCGCTGCGCAGCAACCACGCCGCGAGGAGGAACACCACCGCGAAGCTCACGCAACACACCAGCCCGACTACCACGTGAGAAGTGGCGACCTTTGCGCTGAGCTGCACCGACCCGAGCGCCGCGCCAGCAGCGAGCAATGCGGCGCCGCCAGACTTGGCGATGGTCTGCAGGATGCGCATTCCGCCGAGCGGACCCAGACGTTTGCGAAGCCTCACTGCGAGCATGCAGAACTGAGCGACGCTCGCGATGCTCACCGCCCAACTGATCCCGACGTGGCCGAGTCGCGGACCGAGCAGCAGCGCGGCCCCCTTTTTT
>QJWJ01000021.1 GCA_003235365.1 Deltaproteobacteria bacterium | reverse complement strand
GGCGTACGCCTTACCTGACGGAACCACCGGCGTCGCCGCGAGCGGCTTCGCCGACGTCGAACGGCAAACACCCATGACACCACAGAGCCGCATGCTCGCGGCGAGCATCGGCAAGAGCTTCGTCGCGGCCACGGCTTTGGCCCTTGCCCAGGAGGGCGCCCTCGATCTGGATGCGCCCATCTCGACGGTCCTTGCCGATCGCCCTTGGTTCTCGCGCCTGCCGAACCACGAGACGATCACGACCAGGCACCTGCTCACCCACAGCTCGGGCCTGCCCGATCATGTCGGACGCCCACAATTCGCACGTGACGTCGCCCAGCACTGGCGCGACGCCGAGGGCGCTTTTCCACCCGAGACGCTCGTGGAGTACGTGCTCGATGTTGCCCCGCTCTTCCCCGCAGGAAAGGGCTGGTCGTACTCGGACACGGGCTACATCCTCGTCGGACTGATCGTCGAGAGGATTACGGGAAAACCCTACGAAGAAGAGTTGCAGCGTCGCTTCCTGACGCCACTGCAGCTCGATGCGACGACGCCATCGAATCGCCGCGTGCTGCCAGGGCTGGCGGCTGGTTATACGGCTGCTGACAACCCACTCGGTCTCCCAGCTAAGACCACGACCGCTGCAGGTGTCATGGCTTGGGACCCCGGCATCGAGTGGACAGGCGGCGGGCTCGTCAGCACGCCGCGCGATCTCGCCGTCTGGGCTCGGGCGCTCTACGAAGGTCGCGCGCTGCCCACCTCCAACGTGGACGACCTCTTGCGTTCAGTGGCTGTCGGGAGCGAGGAGTCCGGCGTGCGCTATGGCGCGGGCGTGGGCATCCACCTGCAGTCGGCGTTTGGCCCCAGCTACGGTCATGGCGGCACGATCCCAGGCTATGTCTCGAGCATGCGCTACTACCCCCAACATCGCGTTGCCGTAGCCTTTCAGATCAACACCGACGTCGGCGTCGGCGACGCTGTCGACGACATCGAACGTCGCCTGGCCGAGATTGTCGTCCACGCTCAGCAGTGAACCGACGGACGAAACGGTGGGTGACGGTTTCGAGGCCCAGCGCCCGCGACCTCTTTCGGTCAGCGGGCGTCGCTGCGTCCAGCTGCGATTCCGATCCAGTTGGCGTACAGGGTCTGCGTGCTCGCCCGCAGCTCGTCGGCCGCAGGAACGCGTGCCATCTCGTCTTTGAGCAGACCGCGAGCGCGATGCATACGGCTTTTGATGGTCCCGGCGGAGACATGGAAGACGGCCCCGAGCTCCTCAACGCTCAAGCCCTCCCAGTAGTGGAGCTCGAGCAGGCTTTGCAGATCCGCAGGGATCCGTTGAAGGGCCTGCAGGAGCACTCGCATTTCAGAACGCGCGGCAGCTTGGGTGGACACGCCAGGCGCCAGATCTACCAGAGACTGCACGGCGAAGTCCGGCGCTGCGCCGTGCTTCTTCTGACTCCGGTAGAATTCGAAGAGCACGTTGCGCGCGATCCCGAAGAGAAAGGCCCGAACGCTGGCCTCCCCACTGAAGCGCCCGTGGCTTTCGGCGAGCGAGAGCCAGGTGCGCTGCACCAAGTCGTCGGTGTGGTGGTAAGCCTTGGTCCGAAAGAAGCGAGCAACGGGCTCGTGGTAGCGACGGATCAGTGTCTGACCTGCGCGCTTGTCTCCGTCGTGCCAAGCACGGAGTAACCGAGCGTCGTCATCTGGACTCGTTTTGGAGCTCACACGCTGGGACCCTACCAGCATGAGCTCGCGGGTACCACCGACGTCTGCCAGAGCGCAGCCTCAGCGTGGATTCTGCCCTGCGGCTGAACGTGTACTTCAACATTCTGTACCTCGATGGTGTCTACGTTCTCGGGGATGGCAGTCGCCATGATAGTCGGCTCGCTTTCCACGATTTGCCGACGCCAACCGGTGCAGAAACGACTGAGATCGCCGGTCGCATCGCTGATCGCGTCGAGGAAGCCTGGGCAAGGAGCAATGGGTGCTGACGCCTGAGGACTCAGGTGGCGTTCAGAAAGATGGTGGGCCAGTCGGAGAAGACGACATAGGGCGAGAATGTTTCGCTCGCCCAGAGGCTACCTCAGGCGTCCCGTGTGGATGCGGTCGACACGTCCCCTGCAATGCGACGCGTCACCCGGACACGCTGCGAAGGCTTGTCGTCCGTGCGCGTGCGGGCGCGCATTCCCGCCCGCACGACCTACGATGGCGCTGTGTCGCTTCTCGTCGCTCACACGCTGACCTATGAGGAGCAACCGGGCTATTGGCTGAGCCTGGCTCGGAGCGTCCGCCCCGGCGGGTTCGCGATCGTGTCGTGGCTGGACGCCGTCTCCCCGCGCGAGTTGGAGGCCTGGTGCGCATTCGCTGCCCGAACGTTGAGTCCCAGGCGCGTCGCGTTGCTACGAGCGCGGCTTACGACGCCCGGTCCGCTTTTCCTTGCGTCGCCCGACCGCCAACTAGCGCACGCCCGTGCGGCAGGCTTCAGGCGTCTGCAGGAACCTTTCCGTGCGCTGGGCGTACGGTTGCTTCGATTCACGCGTGAGTGATTCGAATGCTCGGCACGCGAGATTGGCGCCCGAGAGCTGGTGGAATCGCGGCTTGGCGAGCGTTCGGTCTTCCGGCTTTTGGCCCAGGATGGACATCGGGTGTTTCCGGACGAGATGTTCGCCGACCTGTTCACGAGTCGCGGGCGCCGCTCGGTGCCCCCACGCGTTACGGACACAAGACGTAAGACTGCGTATGTAGGAGAACGGCAACGGGCTCGCACGCTTTGGCAAGCTCTGTGAAGAGTGTCCGATGAAAATCCCGCTGCACCACCTCGCAGGCGGGTCGCGTCCTCACCATCCACCCAAAGCACGACGTGCTTCGTCGGGAACGAGAGCGCCAACG
>QJWJ01000070.1 GCA_003235365.1 Deltaproteobacteria bacterium | reverse complement strand
TGGAACAGCTCCGACGGGTCCGCGCGCCGTGCCTCGTCTTGACTCACCCCGGCGACACGCTGCACCCCCTGCGATCCGGTGAATTGCTACGACAGCACCTCGCGACGTGTGAACTGCTCACGGCGCCGTCACCGCATCACTGGAGAGACGGCAAACGCAACGCAGATCTGGCGGCGCGGCGGTTCGGCGGCCAACCGATTGACGGCGCGATCTGACCAGCGCTCGGGCGCGGAAAGCCGCGCCGAGTCTCTCCCCCCACGAGGGTCCATGGGGTGGCCTGGCCGCCACCTCGCCCGTCCCCGTCGACTGCGGCATAGTAAACGTCGCCCCATGAACGTCAAACTCCTCATCGATGCCATCATGCACCAAACGACGGTGCTGATTGCGCAGCTGTCGACGGCCGCTGGCGTTCGCGCACCCCTTGCGCACATCGCCGACCAAGTGTTCCTTTCGTTGTCCCGCGAGATCGAAGCCCAAGGCGTGGCGCGCAAAGTCGTCGCCGACATGTTCGGCTTGGCACTGCGCGGCTACCAGCGCAAGACCCAACGCTTGGCGGCGAGCGCAAGCACTCAGGGCAAAACGCTGTTCGAAGCGGTACTCGACTACATCGAGAGCAAAGGTGGCGCGAGTCGCGCCGCGGTCCTGGAGCGCTTCCGCAACGACGGTCAGCGAGAAACCATCGGCGTGTTGACCGATCTGGTACAAAGCGGCCTGTTGTACTGCACGGGAACGGGCGATTCGACCCTCTACGGGGTCACCAGCGACGCTGAACGCCAGCGCTTGACGCGACACGCCGACCAGATCGCCCTGTGCAACATGGCGTTGGGAGAAATCTATCGAAACCCGGGAGTGGGTGCCGCCGTGCTTGCAGAACGTCTGCAAGTGGAGTTGGGCGAACTGCAGACCGCACTGAACGAGCTGAAAACGGAAGGCCGTGTCACCGAAGACGAACGTACTGGTGCTCTGAAAGCCAGCACCTTCCAGATCCCGGTCGGTGCCGCCGAAGGTTGGGAAAGCGCGGTGTTCGATCATTTTCAGGCGGTTGCGGCGGCCATCGTCACGAAGCTGAAGGCCAAGGCCCGCGGCAGCACGGCAGCAGACCTCGTCGGAGGGACGACGCTTCGCTTCGAGTTGACGCCCGATCATCCCATGCGCGACGAAGTCCTCAATCTGCTAGCCCACGTGCGCAACATCACTGACGAACTTTGGACGCGGACGGCAGAATACAACGACGCTCACCCGGAAAGTCGGGACGGGCGCTTCGACGTTTCCTTTTACTTTGGTCAGAACGTCGACGATCCAACGGCGATCGACTCTGAATGGAGAGAAGAATGAAAGCGGGAACCTTACTCGAACTGTTGGCGGCGCTGTGTCTGGTCGGCGCAATCGCGGGTTGCGGAGCATCGACCACGTCGGATCCGGACAATGGCAGCAAGACGAATTGGCTGTCCGCGTGTGAATCTGACGACGACTGCGGATCTTTGGAGTGCGTGGACAAGGTTTGCACCGAAAAATGCGGCGCATCCTCGGACTGCGAACACTTCCGAACGGACGCCACCTGTACGACGGGTAGCACGGGAACGATTCGTGCGTGCCTCGTCGAATGTGATGGCGACTCGGACTGCAAGGACGACCGGCTTGCGTGTGTGGACGCACGCTGCATCGCCGAGGCGGACGAACCCTGTGACGGTGAGGATTGCGGCCCGGACGCCGGCCCCAACAAACCGAGTCCGAACGGCTACGACCCCTGCGCTGACAAGCTCTGCGGCGACCCCTGCACACTGTGCGCCCCCGACGACCCGGACTGCGTCTCAAGCGACGAGGTGAAGACCTGCGACGCCGAAGGCAAGTGCCACGGCTCGCTCGACGCTTGCCCCACCGAAGACTGCAACCAGCGCGATGCTGACTCGTGCGAGGAGTATGGTTGCACGGCACTACGGGGAACTCCGGCACCGCTCAATCCCGCCGATGGGGTTACCACACTCGGCTGCGACGCGGGAGATATCGGCTGCGACGATGCCATCACCTGCGCCCTCGACGAGGCGGGCGACTGCTGGCGATTCAGCAACTCTTGCATCCCGGCTGACTTCGCAGAACTGAGCTGCGGCGACGCGCGTTGTTGCGAGGGCGACGAATGCAGGGGTGGGTACTCCCCTTGCGGGGGCAAACAGTGCGGCGAAAGCTGTCAGCTCTGCGCGCCGAACGATCCTGCCTGTACCGAGACCGCCGAAGAGAAGTGGTGTGACGACAGCGGCAGTTGTCGAGGCGCAGAGCCCACCTGTTCGGGCGACATGTGCGCCGGTCAGAATCCGAACGAGTGCACCGAAGCCGGTTGTGCGACGATCACCGGTGCCCCGACCGGCACCAATCCGAATTCCGAACGGACTGCCCTGGGCTGTCTCGCTCGCGACACGGGTTGCGGCGATGCGATCACCTGCGCCCTCGACGCACGAGGCGACTGTTGGCGATTCTCCGACACCTGCATTCCGCAAGGTTTCGAAGCGCTCAACTGCTCGGAGCCCGCCTGCTGCGAGGAGGGCGAGTGCGAGGGCGTGTACGAACCATGCGCCGGCAAGGCGTGCGGAGACGATTGCCAAGCCTGCCCCCCCGATGACCCCGACTGCATCGAGACAGCCGTCCAGAAGTTGTGCAACGCGAACGGTGAGTGCAAGGCCGCGTCGCCCATGTGCGAAGCGACAGTCCAGTGCAGCCAAGCGAGCGATTGCGACACGGACGAGTACTGCCACAAGGCCACTTGTGCGGGCGCCGGAGAGTGTCGCCCTCAGGACGAAGCCAATTGCGACGCCGTGTTCGAGCCAGTCTGCGGCTGCGACGGCACGACCTACAGCAACGATTGCGAAGCGACACTCGCCGGCGCTGGCGTGCGCAGTGCAGGAGAATGCGTCGCTGGTGACGAGTGCACGAGCGACTCGGAATGTGACGCGGGGGACGTTTGCTATCGAGACAGCTGCGACGCCCCCGGGCAATGCGGAGAAGCGAGCATCTGCGACGCCGAGTATGATCCGGTTTGCGGTTGCGACGGAACGACTTACGGCAACACGTGCAGCGCGGGATCCATCGACTACCTCGGCGAGTGTGCCGATGCGGTCGAATTGGGCGCGATGTGGCGCTCGGCAACCGTCTCCTTCGGCTTCTGCGCTGGCCAATGCAGTTTCAAAATGACTCGCGACACGGCCGAGCCCAGTCAGGTGCTCTTCGAGATCTGCGACAACGTCGGCACCATGTGCGAAGCCCCAATCACGCTAGCGCTCACCAATGACGGCCTGCGGAAGCTCGGCGAGGCACAGATGCAGCTGAGAAGCGCAACTCTGGAGGAAGTCTACGGATGCCCGGATTGCGCGGACGGCGGCGCGACGGCGTTCAGCATCGAGACGGAAAAGGGTACGAGCACCCACACCTACGAATACTCGAACCCGCCCGCAGACACCTCCGTGCTCGACGAGTTCGTCATGGACATGTACCAGGGTGTCCGTCAGTGCCAGGATGGCAAGTTCTACACCATCGAAAGTGCCTGCACGGCCCCTTGAGAAATCCAGCTGGAATGACTGCTGCGCCAACGCTCCATTGGCGCAGCAGCGCATTTCGGGCTAGCAACGGCGCATGCAAGCAGACGTACACCTGAGCTGCCGTTGTGGCGCGGTTCGCGGCCAAATCCGAAATGTCTCGCCGCTCGACGCCAACCGCATCGTGTGTCATTGCAAGTTCTGCGAAGCGTTCGCCCGCGACTTGGGGCGCGCCGCGGACGTCTTGGACGAATGGGGAGGCTCGGAGCGCTTCCAAGTGTCTCCCGCCACACTGTCGATAACCCAGGGTCACGAGCACGTCGCCTGCGGGCAGCTCACTGCTCGCGGCCCTTTTCGATGGTACGCACGCTGCTGCAAGACACCCATCGCGCTCACCTTTCGCGGCCCTGGCATTCCATTCGTGGCGGTTGACCGCTGCATCGTCGATGACTCCAGGCTCGCGGCGCCCTTCGACGCAATCGCCGGGCCGTTGCGTGCGCGTGTGAACCGACACTTCACGGCAGATCAAGCCCGAGCATTGAAGGCGACGACCGGCGCCCTCGTGAGCATGCTCTGGCATTTGGGGCGACTGATGATCGCTTGGTGGTGGCGTGGTGAACACCGGCGCTGGGCATTCTTCGACCAAACGACGCGCGCCCCCATACGACCACCCCAGCGGCTCGAGTCGCACCACTTGCCGCTCATCACCGTGCAACGACAAAAGCAACGCCAAGAGCAACGGCGACAGCGCATTCGAGCCGCGGGTTGCGGCTGAAAGCAGGGTTGAGAGAGGCTCCCCGCTGTCTCTCCGTCAAGGGTCGGCGTCGAGTCCATCGGCGAGTGCGGTGGGCTGAACGACACGCACGTAACCGAGATCGTTCTCGACGATGATCAGCCGCCCCTGACGTGACAGGGCAACGCTGCGCACCTCGCCGATCTTCAAGCCGGGTGCGTCCCAGCGCTCGCCGTCCCCGCCGTGGGAGTTCGTCGAGCCATCGAGGAAGAGGTGGGCGAAACCGCGATCGTCGACGTACAACACCTGCGCGGCGTCGTGGGATCCAACGAAAAAGCCGCCGTCGTGGGGCCATATTGCGCGCGGCTCATTCACGGCTGTGTCGAGCGCCAGCGCGCCGTCGACGAACCCCGCGGCCGCACCATTTCCGATCAGGGGCGTGAGCTGACCGCCATGGTCGACGACGTATACCCGATGCGCCCCCCGATCTCCGGCGATGAGCCTACCCTGAGCATCTTTGACCACCATGCCCAAACTCGAGAAGCCCGTCGCGAACGGCACCGTGCCCTCACGGGGCGTCCAGCGCCAAAGCTCGCTGCCAGCGGCGATGTACGCTTCAGACTCGTCTGGGGCAACCCAAAGCCCACGCCCAACCGGCAAACGCTCCAAAGCAATCAGCGTCGTCATCGTGCCATCCGTCGACACGCGCCGAATCTTCGCGTTGCCCAAATCCACGATGTACAACTGCCCATCGGGCTGAACCCACAGCCCATTCGGATTCGACAACGCGCCCTGTGTCGCGAGCCCGGGCTGGTCCGGGGCGTCCCCAGCCTGATTCGTGCCAGCAACCGTCGTCACCACACCGTCGAGATCCACCTTGCGTATCGCGTGAGATTCCTTGTCCGCGATGTAAACGTTTCCCGCGTCGTCGGGCAGCGCGATATGCGGCCGCGCAAGCTCCACCTCGACGCCGGGCGCCCCTTCGAACGCAGGCTCCCACTCGTTGAGCACGTCCGTCGCGCCACGGCCGGCCAACGTCGTCAAGATCCCGAAGCTCGCCGCAACTGCCGCCCAATTGCTGCTCCCAACCTCCGACGGCGCCGGAGAAACACCACTCCCCGCTTCGCGGGCCGCAGCCGAGCTGTCCGTCGCGGGCTCGTCCGGCCGTGCGACATCATCCGTGTTTCCCTCTCGAGGTGCTGGGAGTTCAGATTGACAGGCCGCGAGCCCCGAGAGCTGAAGAGCCCCCATCATTGCTGCAACCCAAGAACAGGTTCGGCGCAAAACTCGGCGTCTTCGCAATTCGGCGGCGTCCCACCCCGTGGCGGAGCCAGTGACGCCGTTCGCGTTCGGCATGCGGCTCCAACTCACGTCACGAACGAGACTCATGAACGGAATCGTCGCACGACTCGCCGCGGTGGACCAGGCGGTGATACGTTTCACGATCCATCGGGCGATACGCTCGTTTCGGGCACCTCGAGACAGACAGCACAGCGCTCAGCTCACCAAGGGCAGACGGAAGAGCGGGAGGGTGCGCCCGGCAATGCTGTCCGACGGCCGCTCCCCGACGTGACGAGCACCAATCCTCTCGTAGAACCCGCGCGCGTTCGGATCGCCTTGAATGACGATGAACTGATGGCCCGCATCGCGCGCCCGGGCGACGGCGTGAGCCATCAGCTGTCGCCCGATGCCCCGCCCCCACCACTGCGGCTCGACGAACAAGTGACCGAGCTCCAGACTCCCATCGTCTTCGAGTTCCAGCGTGTAGAATCCAACCGGGCGCGCGGCGTCGCTCATGACCCCAGCCATCGACAGATCCGAGGGGAACAACTCTCGCTCACACGCCGCCATGAACCCATCGGAGTAACCCCACGCGGCCTTCGAACGCATTGCCAAGCGCCACAGCACGTGCGCGTCGTCGTTCACAGCGTCTCTGATCTGCATGGCCTCGCTCCAACCCGATTCTCCGCGAACCCAAACCGCAGACGTGACCGCGATCGGGGCCCAGTGGCGAGCATCCGCCCTGACCAACAAGGTGGCACCCGACGACGCCCGGGTCCACCGGACACCACCGCCCACGAGCAGAAATCGCGTACCAGCCCCTTGCCGGCCCCCCGAAGCGCCACGCCCCCCCGGAAGACGCCGAGGGCAGGTCGTTCAGTAATCCTTACACAGTCCTTCGTGCCGCTTCGGGCACTTGATGCGCACGTGAAAATGGTCATCGTGGGCGGACGAGTTGCGCGGCTGCATCAGCAAGCGCGACGCCTCATCGGCGTACTTGGCGAACTCGCGCCGCGACCGCGCAAAGTCGAGCAGCCGACGTCGCAAGTGAGACGCCACGAACACGTACTTCACTTCCGCGCGTTCGTCCTTGAGCCAGGTCAGCACCATCAGCCAGTTCCGATAATCGTCAAAGCGCAGTCCGCTTCGGTCTTTGGCTCGACCATTGGCGTCGTACTTCACGAAACGATCGAGCTGCTTGGCACTTCCGTCGGCGTCCAGCGCAAAGAAACCGATGTCCGCATCACGCCCACTCTGGTGCGAATGGTGCCCGTACAGCGGACCACCGTACTCCCGCGAGAGATCACCGACGACCAGCGGGGTGCTTTGGACGTTCCGAACCATCTGGCTCGCGGTACGCTGCAACATCAACACCAGGGCGGGGTGCCCGAACACTGCACCGTCGTCCGTGCTCGACTTGATCACCAGGCTCGAAGTCTCGCGCAGCTTCTTGGAACGCAATTGCCAGCCTCGTGCCGGCGTTCCAATCGACAAAGACATCAGCGAATACGGCGACTTTTGAAACTCTTCGGGCAAGTCCCGATCAGAGCGGCTCGCGTGCGCGAGGCTCACGACTGCAATCAGCGCCAGCAGCGCCGAAGCTGGGTACCAGACACGTCGAACATGGCCCACCATGGGGATCCGTCGTTATCCCATCGGAGCACTTTCGCCAAATCTCTGACATTCGACGGCGCGTGACTTCGATAACCGACGTGGTCGTCTCCACGGGTGCATCCGGAAACCTCAGATGCTCGGCGTTCGCGCTCGAACGCCGGCGCCAATCTCGATGACTTCTTGAGTACTCGCTTCCCGTGACGCCGCGGCGAGCCGGCTCCGCAACTGGGTGGCGGCGCGATCCAACCACTGCTCCGCAGCTTGGGTGGCGAGCAAACGCGCCCCGTGTTCGGTGGCGAAGGCCTCGATCAACAGATCGTAGATGGTGCAGTACAACGTCTCACGGGCGGCGACCAGAGCCGTTCTTTCCACAGAGACGTACGGTGGACATTCGAACACGGATTGCGCATCGTACCGCAGCGGCAGTAGCGGAGTGACCTTGGGTCGCAAAGCCCCGATCCCCTCGTACGCGCTGGAAACGACCTCGATTCGCGACAATCGTCGCTGCTGGTAATCGCGAAGTAGGTCCTGGGTCAATTGCAGCAGCAATGTTGGAAACCCGGAAGCGCTACTCGGAGCCGAGTACGTGCGCTCGATCGCGATCCCCAGGCGCTGCGCCATTCGCGCTCCGCGCTGACCTATGCAGTAACACACGGTCGGGCCAAGCTCCGCGTGACGTTGAACGAACGCGTGGGTCAACCGGCTGTTGTACGCGCCGCAGAGACCCAGCTCGCCCGCGACCAGCAGCAGCGCCGCCGGCCCTGTCCCCGCGGGCAACGACGCGCCCACTCGCCCCGCGATGTCCTCCACACCACGTCGATACTCCGCGGCGGGCGCGACCGCACCGCGCATTTCGCGAAAGTGATGGGCGGACAAGTTCTTCATCGCCGAAACTGCCTCGCGGAGCGTTTCCAGCGTGGCGAGTCGCTTCTTGAGATGGTGTGCGCGCTTCATGCTCATCCTCTGCCGACCGTCGATGACCTGCTGGCGTCGAGTTCGTGGCGAAGCGCCGCCTCGAACGTCGCCTGCCACTCGCCGGAGAGCTCACGCCCTGCGTCGACAGCCGCGCACAAGTCGTGCGCCTCGCTCCGCAAACGACTCGCGGCCGCCGAGACACAGCGCGCGGCAGTGGTCGGCGCGATACCATCGAGCCAGCCTGATGCAACCGCCGTCAACGCCAAGATCTGGTCGGTGTTCTCACGAACGACGAAACGCGGCTGCCGCATCAGCTCACGCAGAATGCGGCCACGCTCCACGGTCAGTTGTGTCTTCGGATCGAGATCAAGCCCAACTCGGGTGAGTGCCTCGAGTGACTCGAACCGAGCCATGTCGATGCGCACGTTGCGCGCCGCCTTGCGCATCGCTCCAGATTGCGCGGCTCCACCGATCCTGGAAACGCTGCGACTGACGTCGACCGCCGGGCGAAGGTTGCGCTCGAAGCGCCCGGTATCCAGGTAAATCTGCCCGTCGGTGATGGAAATGAGGTTGGTCGGAATGTAGCCCGAAATATCGCTGTCCGTCGTTTCCACCAATGGCAGCGCCGTGACCGACCCCCCGCCCGCCACCTCGTTCAGTGCCGTCGCGCGCTCCAACAGCTCCGCGTGCACGAAGAAGATGTCACCGGGAAACGCCTCGCGCCCCGGAGGCCGCCCCAACAGCAACGCCAGTTCGCGGTAGGCGTCCGCGTGTTTCGTCAGGTCGTCGTAAACCACGACCACGTCACGCCCCTGGCCCCGGAAGTACTCGGCGACCGACGCCCCTGCATAGGGTGCGAGATACTGTAGGCCAGCACTCTCCGCGGCATCGGCAGCGACGACGACCGTGTGCCCCAAAGCCCGGTTCTTGGCCAACGCTTCTCGGATGGCTAGCACTCGCGAAATGGGTTGCCCGATCAGCACGTATACACAGAGCACGCCCGTGTCGCGTTGAGCTGCAACGATGTCGAGAGCCAAAGCGGTCTTGCCCACGTTGCGATCGCCGATGATGAGTTGCCGCTGACCAAGCCCGACCGGCACCGCGGTATCGATGATCTGCACGCCCGTTCGCAGGGGCCGGGTAACGGGCGCACGCGCAATCAATGACGGCGCGTCGTGAAACACGGGCCACGGCTGGGCCGAGATACTCGACCCCGCGTCATCGAGCACACGACCGATCGGATCCACGACCCTGCCGAACAGGGCATCCGAGACCGGCAGTGACGGCGTGTGCCCGCTGCGCAACACTCCATCGCCGGCCTTGACGCTGCTCGCGTCCGAGAGCAACACGATGCCCGTGTAGTCGGGGGCCAGATCGTAGGCCATCCCGAGCGCCCCCGAGTCGAACGACACCAGCTCTTCGTGCCCGACCTCCGTGAGCCCGGCGACGTGTGCCACGCCATCTCCCACGCGTGTGACCGTTCCACGAAGCTCGCCGGCGACGCCCAGCTCGAGCTCGCCGATCGCCGCCAGCCGCGCCGCCGCGCTCGCTGTCTCAGGCAACGTCCGCCTCCGTGGGTTGCAGTCGTTTCAGAGTCTGGGCCACCGCAGCGCGCGCAATGCCGAGCGCAGTCGCGTCGACCTGCCCCTCGCTGGTTATCAGGCGCACGCCCGCGCCGAGCTCCGGCACGAGACGCACGTCGAAACCACCAGTCAACGTCTGCGAGAGCAGTGCTCTGGAAGCATCGGTGAGCGACGATGCCACCTCGACCGTGACGTCCTGTCTACCCGCGGCCGACAATGCCCGCGCCCGAGCACACGCCGTGCGCGTCAACGCCAATTGCAGCTCGGGGCCGTCAATGCTTGCCAACAGGCGCTCCACCGACCGACCCACGAGATCCGCCAGTGCGACCTCGGACGCGGCAAGCTCCTCGCGACGTTGCAGGTCGAGCTCGCGGGCGAGCTTGGCGCGTCGTTCACTGGCATCCGCGCGAGCCGCCTCGACGATCGCCTGCGCCCGAGTTCGAGCTTCGCTGATGAGCCGCTCGCGCTCGGCGTCGAGCTCAGCGCGGTGCGTGTCGCGTGCCTCCTGCGCTTCTTTCAGCAGTCGGTCTGCTTCGGCCTTCGCAGCCGACGCATCGTGCTCGGTCTTGCTTCGCTGCGCCCGTTCACGGTCGATCGCTGCTCGCACAGGCCGAAAGAACACCCACCCCATCCCTGCAGCTAGCAGCAACAGGTTCACGAGCTCGAACAGAAAGTCAGCCAGTTGCGACGACACGCTCTACTCCACGGATGCTCGTTCTCACGCGCCGCGACGTTTCACATGAACGGGTTGGCAAACAGGAGCACCAACGCGATGACCAAACAGAAGATCGCCGTCGATTCGACCATGGCCAACGCGACGAATTGGCTGCGCGTGATCGAGCCCGACTCGTCGGGTTGACGCGCCAAGGCATCGAGCCCCGCAGAGCCGATGCGGCTCTCGCCGACTGCCGCGCCAACCGCGCCGATGGCCATCGTCAACCCCGCCGTGATGATCGACCCGAGTGCCAGTATCGTGTGCTCGCTCATTCCGACTCTCCTATTCGCAGCGCAGCGCCAATGTAGACGCAAGCCAAGATGGTGAAAATGTACGCTTGAAGAAACCCGATCAGCAAATCCAAAGCCATCAGCGGCACCGGCACGAAGACCCCCACCAAGGCTACCAAGAGTGACACGACCAAGTGGCCGCTCATCATGTTTCCGAACAAGCGCAAGGCCAACGCCACCGTGCGCGACAGTTCGCTGACGACATGAAGCGGCAACAACAGCGGATTCGGACGCAGGTACTCGGCAAAGTAGGCGACAGCGCCACGTTTGCGAACACCAGCGATGGGCACCGCGAGGAACACCAACACCGCAAGCGCGGTCGCCGAAGCCAGGTTGGACGTCGGCGCCGCGACCGCTGGTAACTGCCCAACGAGTGCCGACCCGACGATGAACACGAACAACGCGCCGGCGAAGGCTTCCAACACACGCGAATCACTGCCAGCGGTCTCCACCACCAACTGGTTGAGGAAGCGATAAACCAGCAGTGCGGCAGCAGCACTCCGCGATCCCGGCGCGGTCTCGACACGTCGCCCGAACCAGCGCAGGACGGCCAGGGCCACGACCGTCACCAACAGGCTCGTCAAGGTGGCCACAGTGATGGGCACCGGGCCCAACCACAACACGGTCTCGGCGTGGAACAAGTCGTGCTTCATCGGAGCTTCACCGCCATGAATACGACGCTCGTCAGAAATGAAACTCCCCACCCGACAGCAGCCCCGAGCAACTGCCCCCACACCGCCGCGGTGACGAGCACGCTCGTCACGAGGCCGAGACGCCACCACATCCCAAACACCGATCCTCGACCGCAAGCCAAACGGCGCAACGAGCACGCCTGAAGATAGCCGCTGAGCGCGGCCAACACCGCGAACGACCCAGCAAACATCATGGCCGTTTCCCTTTCACGGCACGCCATGCCAACCCGCTTCCCATCGCGACCCCCAACGAGAGCAGGGCAAACGTCACCCGAGCCCCCGTCCCCCAGCGCAGGTCGATGACACGGCCCAGTGCCGCCCCACCGATCGAAAGCAGCGCGATCGGCCACCCCACACTGCCCAACAAGGAGAGCGACTGCCAGAAGTGCCGCTCCGACTCGCGGCGCTGCATACGCGCCACGTCGCGTCGCGTGCGCTCGCTCGCGTCCGCGCGATGAAGCGCGTCGCGATGTGGGGCTTCGCCGCGCGGCTCGTCTCGTTCGATCGAGATCATGGATTCACCCCCAACCCACCGATTCCGGCGTCCGTCGAGCGCAATTCCTTGATGATGCGCTGTTCCAGCTCCTCAAGTCGATGGTGCGCCTCCAACTCGCTCGCAGGGTCGTGTACTGCCTGGGCGAGCAGCTCCAGCACTGCTTCCGGCGAACTGTCAACGACGGCGAATGGAGTAAAGACGACGCACGCAACCCGAGTCGTGCGCAGCAACCCACCGGCGCTGGCGGCGAACCACGTCGTCTCGCCACACCGGAAGAGCATCAAGCCACTCTCGACGGCGAGTATCGAGGTCTCCATGCGGGGACGCAGGCCCACTTGACCGGTCGCGACGGGGATTCTCGCCGATGTCAGTGCCCGTTCGAACATCAGGCCGTGTGGCGTGCGCACGCTCAGTGCGAGAGTATTGGACTCCGCTTCAATCACGAGAGGACCTCCGACAACGGACCAATCATGAACAGCTTCTCTTCCGGTAGCGCGTCAGCGCGTCCTTCCAGAATCGCTGCGGCTCCCTCCACGGTATCGGTCATCGACACCCGTTTTCCATCGACGCCCGTGTGGCCTTGGGTAACGAAGAACGGCTGCGTCAAGAAGTTGCGCAGTCGCCTGGCTCGGCCGACCAACGCTCGGTCGTCGGCGGTGAGTTCGTCCATCCCGAGCATGGCGATGATGTCGCGCAACTCCTCGAAACGCCCCAACGTCCGACGCGCCTCTTCTGCAATGTCGTAGTGTTTGGCACCAACCACCGCGGCGTCGAGTGCCTTCGACGACGAGCTGAGCGGGTCCACCGCAGGATAGTATCCTTCGGCTGCTACGTCGCGAGACAGCACCAGCGCGCTGTCCATGTGCCAAAACGCGTGGGTGACTGCAGGGTCGCCATAGTCGTCCGCTGGGACGTACACTGCTTGCACTGACGTCATGCCGCCGCTCCGAGTCGCGGTAATCCGTTCTTCGAGCGAGGCCAAATCGGCCGCCAGCGTGGGCTGGTAGCCCACTCGCGACGGCAAGCGCCCGAGCAATCCGCTGACCTCCATGCCGGCCTGAACGTGCCGATACAGATTGTCGATCACGAGCATCACGTGTTTGCCCAAGGCGTCACGAAAGTGTTCGGCGATGGTCAACGCCGACAGCCCAACGACGAAACGAGCACCGGGGGTTTCTTTCATCTGACCGAAAACCAGCGCGGTTCGGTCGAGCACGCCGCGCCGTTTCATCTCGTCCCACAATTCGAGGCCCTCGCGTGAACGCTCACCGATGCCCGCGAAAACCGCCACCCCCTCGAGCCCCTCCACCGCGTTGCGAATGAACTCCATCAGCACGATGGTCTTCCCAACGCCCGCGCCGCCAAACACCGCAGCGCGACCACCGTGCAAGAACGGGCAGAACAGGTCGATGGCTTTGATCCCCGTTTCGTAAACCTCTCCCCATGGCCTGCGTTGAGTCGGTGAGGGTGGCGCCTTGTACACCGGCTCGCGCAATCTCGCACCGAGCGGCGGCCCGCCATCGAGCGGTTCGCCATGCAGATCGACGACACGGCCGAGCAGCTCGGGGCCAACCGCCACCGAGAGTGGCTGACCGTCGCTACGAACCGGCGCACCCCGACGCAAACCGCGCGTCGACGCCAGAGCGATGGCACGCACGCGCCCGTGGCCGATGTGCGCCTGCACCACGCACGTCACCCACTGGCCCGCTTCGACTTCACACTGCAATGCCGACGAGATGGGCGGAATCGAACCGTCGAGCGCGACCTCCAACACTGTGCCACGCACCGCCTCCACACGTCCCGCACTCGGTCCGCCCGACATTCGCTGTTGTGTGTCCGTGAGTGTCATCGCCGGCTCAACTGCAGGGAGCCGTATCATGCCAAGTATTTCGGCAGTTCAGCAGCACGCGGCATTCAAACCGACGACACGAGCGACCCATCCCGCAAATTCTGCGCCGTTGCGTCACCCGTGAACGGAATCGACTCGAGGCGTCCGGGGTCAGTCCTCGTCGAACGTGACGCGTCATCGAGGGTTCGCCGGTTGCATTCGCACCAGGATTGGTATTTGGGGGTTGGGAGGAGCGAAACTGAGCGTCATCGGTCGGACGTCACGCGGTCCGACGGGCGCGTCGCGCCGCCGAACCCTGGGAGCGTTCGCGTCCCCGCGCAAACCGCCATGACCCGTCCCTCGTCGTGGCCGTGGTAAGAGCACGTCGTGGCAAAACCGACGAGGCAAACGCCGCCGCGACCATGGCTCTCAATCGGTGTGCTCCCGCTGCTTTGGACATCGCATTGCGCCGGTCCCGCCGCTGAGCGAAAGACCGTCGCCACCGGCGCTGCGCCACAGCCCGCCGACACGCGCGGCGACGGGTTCGATCTCGCGCAGGCGACTCGCGGCCTTCCCGGTGAAGGCGAACTCGCTGCAGAACTGCACACCAGCATGGGCCGGATCGACTGCGAGCTGTGGTCAGACGAGGCGCCAATCACCGTCGCCAACTTCGTCGGCCTCGCTCGCGGCCTCCGTGCGTGGAAGCGCAACGGCACTTGGGTCGAGTTGCCGTTCTTCGACGGCACGACGTTTCATCGGGTTGTCCCGGGCTTCGTCATCCAAGCGGGGGCGCGGCTGCACGAGGAGATTGGCAATGCCGGCTACACCATCCCCGACGAAGTGTGGGAAGGCGCCGCCCACGATCGAGCAGGATTGTTGTGCATGGCGAACGACGGCCCTGATTCGGGTAGCTCGCAGTTCTTCATTCTCGCAACGAGCGAGGCGTCACAGCTCGACGGAAGCTACACGATCTTCGGGAGCTGCTTCCAGACAGACATCGTGGACGAAATCTCTCGGGTCAAGGCTTACGGCGAGCGACCAGCAACACCCGTCACCTTGGACCGGGTGGTGATCAAGCTCGAACCGCGCTGGTAGCGGCCCGATTCCCATCACAGCCCCGCAGCGGGCCAACGCAGGTAGCCGCCGGAAGTTCCCGATGTCCGCCACAGCATCGCTAAACAACAGCGTCGCTAAACGACAGCGTCGCAAAACAGACGGCCACCGCGCGACGGCTGAGGGGTGGCAAGCCCATGCCCATGCCCTTATCATCCGACCATGCCCACCCGAGCCGTCGCTTTCGTCGCCACGTCCAATCCACCAGACGCCCTCCGCTTCTATCGCGATACGCTGGGGCTCACCTTGAAAGAGGACACACCCTTCGCTTTCGTGTTCGATGCCTTCGGGACGCCGCTGCGCGTCCAAAAGGCGGAACGAGTGGTCGACGCGCCGTACACGGTGTTCGGGTTGGAAGTGGACGACGTGGAAACCGAAGTGCAGCGGCTCCGACAGCTAGGCGTCACCTTCGTCCTCTACCCGCACTTCGAGCAGGACGAGTTGGGGATCTGGACAGCTCCCGGCGGTGCCAAAGTCGCGTGGTTTCGAGACGCAGACGGCAATCTGCTATCGCTGGCAACACGCGGAGCATGACGCTACTTGGACCGTACGTGCCGATCGGCGACGCGAGGCTGCGTCACTCCGCCGTGCGACAGTGACGCGGACTGCAGCCGTGGCAGTGTGTCAGCGGTCGTTGCAGCGTCGCGTTCTGGACACCGGTGTCCTGCGTCCAGGACTCACACCAGGTCGCCTCGAATTTACTTGCACAACATGTAACCAATTGGTTACATGTTGCCATGGACGCCGTCGCCCAGTCCCTCGCCGATCCCGTTCGGCGTGAGATTCTACGCATGCTTCGGCTGCGCCCGCGGAGCGCTGGCGCCATCGCTGAGGCGTTTGCGATCAGTCGCCCGGCGATCAGTCGCCATCTCCGGGTACTTCGTGAGGCAGGACTCGTCAGCGACCACGCAGACGGACGGCAACGCGAATACCGCATCGAACTGGAGTCACTCCGTGACCTCGAAACGTTTCTGAGCGACTTGAGAGCGGGACGGGACGTTTGGCAACACCGCTTCGATGCACTCGAAACGGAGGTCCACCGCGTTCGACGTCGCAACGACCAAACGAGACGGCGACCGGCTACCACGAAAAGGAAGGCAAGCGCATGAATCCGAAACCCACAGGACGAGCGCACCGTACCGCGCGCGGTGTCGAGCTCGAAATCAAACGGCAGTTTCGCGCTCCCATCGAAGATGTCTGGGAGAGTGTGACTGATCCTCAAAGCACTGCCCGTTGGATAGGGCCTTGGAGCGGCGACTCCGGGCCCGGCAAGACGGTCAAGCTCCAGATGGTGTTCGAAGACGGAGACGCCAGCAGTGACGTCTTGATCGAGGTCTGCGAACCGCCGCATCGATTGGTCGTATCCACCAACGATCAAGCGGGTCAGTGGCGGCTCGAGCTCGTCCTACGACAGGACGGCGAGACAACCGAGCTGTCGTTCCTCCAGCATGATCTGGATCCCTCCATGGCCGGCGAGGTGGGGCCGGGCTGGGAATACTACCTGGACATGTTGGTCGCAGCCCGCGCGGGCACGACGCGCCCTCAGTTCAGCGACTATTACCCTGCCCAACGCGCGCATTTCCTCGAGCAGCTCTCTGAAGATTCGAGCTAGTTGAGAGCGCGAGAAACCGCCCGACAATCCTGCTCGCCTATGCTCGCCCATTTGGCGCGCGACTTCGAGCGGTGTCTTGCACGGTTTCTCGGGCCGGGTAATGCAAGTCGGTCACGAACCGTCAGGCCTGAATGCCCGAAAGCGGTTCCTTGTTTCCACCCGCGAAACCGGAGGTGTCACTGATCCCAAGCGCCTCGAGCGCGTTGAACAACACTCTCGCATGCGCCTGACCGCCGCCGTCGATGTAACTGGGCCCGGAGCGCAAGTAGCCGCCACCGCCACCGCTGAGCACGAAGCGCATGTCGCTACCGTCGTGGATCACGGCATCACCCATGTCTCGAGCCCACAGCATCAGGGTCTGATCGAACAAGGAGCCATCGCCGTCAGGCGCTGGCGTGTTCTTGAGCTGATCTGCTGCGGCCACGAACTGCTTGCACAACCAGCGCTCCATGTTGACCAGCCGAGTACGCGGATTGTCGGAGTGCATGAACGTGTTGTGCCAATCGCCGGGGGCACCGACTTCCGCGATGTCGACTTGGGTGTTCTGGTGATGGCCATACTCCACGACCGCGATGCGGGTCATGTCGCAGGCGAACGCGTTGATGGCCAATTGGGTATGCAGCACGCTGTTGGCCAGAGCGTCCTTGCCATCTCCCGGATCGGACGGTGGGGAACACGCCACGACGTTCGTCGAGCCACCGCTGCTCTGCTCTTGCTGCTGAGCCAACCGGCGTTCCAGTTGGCGCAGGGACTCGGCGTGCGCTTCGAGCTTCGCCCGCTCTTCGGTGCCCAATGTCGCAGAGAGCTCTCCGATCTCCGCGGTGAGCGCATCCAGCATGCTCTGCCGACGACGCAGGCGGGCTTCCGCCGCAGCTTCCGCGGACACCCCCGAATCACTGGGCAGCGAAATCCCCCCGCCGAAGATCGCGGCGTACGCCGACGTCGGTGAGTAGATCGGACTCAAGACGCGGTTGTCGCGGTAGAACGTCGCGGGTGCCTCGGAGCTGACGCTGCCGAGGATGAGGTTCGGGATTTGGGTCGAAACGCCGAGCTTCTGAAGAGCATCGCTCGCGTACTGTTCGAGAGAGATCAGCGGTGTCCCACTCCACGTCGTACCGGTCAGCCCCCCCGGAGCACCGTGACTCCCCGCGGTCCCCATGCTGTCGAGCTTTTCGACCATCACGAGGTTGCCATCGAGTGGTGACAGCGGCTCGGTCATCTGGCTGTGCGAAATGCTCGACGCGCTCGAACCGCGCGGCGACCACACCGAAGGCTCGGTGCCGTTCGTGTAGAACACGAACAGGTACTTGGTCTTGCCTGGAACGGCTTGGGCGAGCGACGGTTTGATCAAACTCAGAAAGGGAGTGAACAGCGCGGCCGTCCCCACACCTTTTACGAAGTCTCTACGGTTCCACTTGCGCATGATGATCGGCTCCAGGCGGTCAGTCCGCGACGCGGCGGGAGAAGTGCGGCGCGTGAATGATGGCCAACAACGTGCTCTTCAAATCGTACCCCGCGGCGCCGGCTTCGGCGCGAATCGCGTCGTGGTTGCATTCCTTCTGCTCCCAGTTGTCACGGCCATAGGCAAAGTAGCTCCAGTAGCGCACCAGACACGAGCGCGCCGAATCACTGCTGCTGAGGTACGCATTGAGATCGTTGAGCCCATCGAGGGCAATCGGCCCGGCGACGACTCCCGACAGTTCACCGCTAGCGTCTACGTCCTGGCCGCGGTCTTGATCTCGATAGCGACCAAAGCCGTCGTACTCTTCGAACGCGAAGCCAACCGGGTCGATGACGGAGTGACACCCCGAACACGCGTCGTCCGCACTGTGCTGTGCGTACCGCTCCCGATTGGACGCCGAGGGATCCGGCGGGTCCAGGTTGGTGTCGAGGTTCTCAGGAACTTCGGGCAGCTCCTGGCACAACACGCGCTCACGCACGCGCGCGCCACGTTGCACGGGTGACGAGTTCTCGGGCAGAGCGTGCTCCGTCAGGAATGCCCCCTGACCGAGCACCCCCGTCGCCCGCTGTGAACCCGCGAGTGACACACGCTGGAAGTCTCCACCCGCGCCGCCCAACCCGTAGAAGCTCGCCAGCTCCTGATTGACGAAGGTGTAGTCCGCTCCGAACAAGTCCATCGCCGTTCCCCCGTTGTAGAAGGCATCGAGAAAGAACTCTCGCGTCTCGCGCAGCATCGCGTCTCGAAGCGTAGGCGTGAGATCGAACGTATTTTGATCTTTGGCTTTGGCGGGCAAACCATCGACTTCGAGCCACCCGTGGACGAAGGTCGTCAGGGCGTCGCGCGCGCTCGGCTGAGAAAGCAACCGCTCCGCTTCACGATCGAGATCGTCATTGGTACCCAAACGCCCCTGTGTCGCGGCGTCCAGCAATTGCTGGTCCGGCGGACCATCGGTGAGCAGATACGACAGCTCCGAAGCCATTTCGAGCGCCGTCAGACGGAACTGCCCGGGATGGTCGGGGTCTTGCTCGCCAAGTTCACGGCGATACAGCAAGTACGGCGACTGCAGCATCGTGGCCAACACCACAGCCATTCCGGTCTCGAAGCTGTCCTCGGCCTCGAACATCGCCAAGTAGCGAGACATCTGCGCTTCGTTCGGCGTCTGTCGGAACGCCTGACGACCCACTTCCTCGATGAATTGTCGATGGCAGTTCTGGTCGTGGTTGGTGCAGTGTGCGATGTCGTTCAAGCGATTCTCGACGGCCCAAGCGGCGACCCGCTCCGAGTAGTTCATCAACAGCTCGGCGGTGAGGTCACTGACCAGCAGCGCATCGGCATCGAGGTGAAAACCGAGATTGGCCGGATCGGGCAAGACTTGATCGACGGGTTTGCCATCTCCCACGAGCGCGTTGAGCGTGTTGTCGTATTGCTTCGCGGTCAGACGCCGAACGGTCCGCGGCCCCGGCGTATCGCATTGAGCCAAGGGTTCACTGGGTACGGATGGATCACCGGGACTTCCCGCGGGCCCACCGCTCGGCGAAGTCCCGGAAGGACCAATGTCCAAAGGCGTCACGCCGGGTATGGAAGGAGAAACGCCAGGCTCGGAGGGTCCGTCACCTGGCCCGTCGCCGGAGGGCGAACCGCTCCCGGGACCTCCGCTGCCAGCAGGTCCACTTCCCTCTGGGCCGCCACCCGGAGACCCCGGCTCATCGACGCCGGGACCTGGCCGCACGCCATCGGGACCCGTTCCCGCTGGACCGTCGACTGATCCAGGGAAGGCGTCGCCGCTGCCAATCTGGTTGTTGCAAGCCGCGACAACAGCGGCGGCACTGAGAAGAACGATGGCTCGTGTCATGTCTACGCTGCTTCGCGCGGTAGTCGCGAAATGAGAACTTAGCGCCTCCAGCAGGAATCGCAGGGAGATCCTGCGACTCTTTCAACGGTACGCAAAGTTTCAGCGTCCGAGGTTTGGCCTCAGGTCCGTTAGTGAACCTCCTGGATCAAGCGGAACACGGAAAAGTGGTGGAACATATCGCCCAACGTGAAAATTCACGCGACGACTCCGCGGTGTTTCTTGGTTGTACGCGCCCGCGCAACGCTGTCCAAGCACAGTTCGCGACGGAGTGGATGTCGGTCGCCAACCACGATTCCCGACGCATAGAGTCATCCCAGGCAGACTCGAGTGCTCGCCGTGAATGAACGCGACGTGCGCTGATCGCTGGTGTTTTCGTTTTCGCGAGTGCGTCGGAGTCCACGCTGAACCTACCCCGCAGTCCCCTGTCCCACGCCGCGCGGCGCACCACAGCGTGTGGGACCATCACGCGACGCGTCGCCCCGCGGGACGAGCGCCTGCCCCGCGCCGTCACTCGTGCTTGCCGTCGCTGTCGAGATCCACATGACCGAACGAGCGGCTCAGGTTCCTGAGCCGAACATCGTGAAAAGATCACGACGGAACAGGGAGTTCGCACCTGGATCAACGGAATGACGGCGTTTGCTCCATCCGCCCAATCACGTCGCGCACGGCCGCGCGCGAAGACCTCGTCTCACCGACTCGATTCCGGCGACCGGGGACGCACGGTGACGAGCCCGCGCGCCTGCCAAACGTGCCCCACCCAAGCGGAGCCCAAGCAACTGCTTCGCCGGAGACGGCGGAAGAGCGGCGCCACGTCTGACGTTGGTCCCCGGGATTGGCGGGCGAAAACATTTTCATCCGCGCGTCACGAACCGATTGGCTAGACAATACCCATGTTCGCCCGTTCTACGCGCGTGTTGCTCATCGGTGCCCTCCTCCTAACTGCCTGCGGCAAGTCGAGCAGTGAACCCAGCGTCGCGCGCGGGATCGGGGCGAGCAGCAGTTGGTTGACGCAGTGTAAAGCCGACACTGACTGCGAGAACGACTACGCGTGCATGTGCGGACACTGCACGATGCCTTGCCAACGAGACGATGAGTGCTTGATGCAAGACACCGCGGTGTGCCGCACCGAAGGAAACGCCTGCACGGTCAGCACGCAAACCTGCCAACTCCCCGAGGACGGCGACGCTCCCTCGGCGACGGGAACGGACGCCCAGGAAACGGCGGGACCGACGTCGCCAGACTTGCTGCTCGACGCCGGTGCGCCACGCTCGGAAGGCAACACGGGTCAGGCAACGGAACAACGGATACCCGACCAGTCCACTACGGATCTCGTCGAGCAAATTGGGCAGCTCACCGACGCCGGGGTCCCGGCGCCGCCGACCGCGGCCACCCCCCAATTACCCGCACAACCAGACGACACGTCGGTACCAAGCACGCCGCCGCCACCGCCGGCCACCACGACGTGCGCGACAGGGGTTGCAGATTGGAAGTACCGCACGAGCACTGGAGGAAGCCTGATCAACGGCGTCGCGACCGACCTCTATGGTGACGTCCTCGTCGCAGGTTGGACCAGGGACACACGAACCGACGACCCAGGGCTGATGGTGGCCAAGCTGTCGGGAGAAAACGGCAGTCTGTCTTGGACTCAGAGCCTGCGCACCGAAGGAACGGCACGAGCACAAGACGTCGTGGTGGATGCCACAGGCAGCGCATTTGCTGTGGGCTTCACGGAGGGCTCGCTGAACGGCCTCACCGCGGGAGGTGGCGGTGACGCTTTCTTGGCGAAGTACACACCGAGCGGTGAACTGGCGTGGGTACAGCTGGCGAGTGCCCGCGGTGGCATGGACGTGGCCGTGGGAGCAACCGTGGACGACGAAGCAAACGTCATCGTCGTCGGCAGTTCCCGCCCGGTGCTCACCGCAAGCCCGGATTGGTTCGTGACCAAGTACTCGAACGACGGGGACGAGCTGTGGACCGAGTATCTCGAGTTCGGCGGATTCGCGTCAGCGCAAGGCGTGGTATCCGACGCCGACGGCAACGTCACGGTGGTCGGTAATGCCCCCAACCCAGACGGACCTGGTCCGACGGATTCTTATATCGCCCAATGGGCGAGCGACGGCACGTTGTCGTGGAAGAAACAGTTCGGGCCCAACGGGTTGGGCGCCGAGCACATCGTGATGGATGCGGCAGGTGACTTCTACATCGCGGGTGGCACGTACACCGATCTGGCCCCACCCGACGAAACCGGCCCCTTCGTCGCCAAACTGTCGCAAGAAGGGGAGATGCTCTGGCTCACGTACCGCATCGGCGACTCGGAGGATTCCTTCACGGACCTCGAAATGGACGCCAACGGAAACCTGTTCGTCTCCGGCCTCCTGCTCATAACCGACGCCACCGGCGCAACGCTCGATCTCAACGGGTTGCTGGCCAAGTACTCTCCAGATGGCGAACAGCAGTGGGAAGTGATCATCGACGAGGACGAGCAGACTTACAGCAACGGCCTAGGCGCCGACAGCTGGGGGCACGTATTCGTCGGCGGTTGGGCTTCCGACGAACTGGCCCCGGCCGACGTCCGGGACAGCCAAGCCTTCTTGATCCGATACGAATAGGGCTTCGCTAGTCACGTGTGTATCGGTTGTCGTGGCCGCTATCGGTTGTCGTCGCCGCCTTCGCGGACTATTGGCGAATGGACGAAGCCAGCCGGCTCCCGTCTGACGAGAAGCGCAATCCTGGAAGACATCGTGACCGAGATTTGGCAACTGGACGGGACGCGGCAGCTTCAACTGATCGATGCAGGCGAGTTGTCGTGCCTCGAGTTGATTGATGCGCACCTGGCACGCATCGATCGGGTCAACCCCGCGGTCAACGCCGTCACCGAGACATTGCGCGGTTCCGCTCGCGCCGCGGCGAAACAGGCCGACGAGTCCGGTGCGCGCGGACGGCTACGTGGCCTTCCCTTCGCGGTCAAAGGTGACATCGACTGCTTCGGCTCCCCAACGTCTCGCGGCGTTCCCGCGCTGAGCAACGCGCTGCCGTACGCCGACGCCCCAGTGGTCGCTCGCCTCAAAGCAGCAGGCGCCATCCCCATTGCTCGGACCAATCTGTCTGAAATGGGCATGCGTTTGTGCACGGACAACCCGCTTCACGGCAGAACGCTCAACCCTTTCGATCGCTCGCTGACCGTCGGTGGCTCCAGTGGCGGCGATGCGGCAGCTGTCGCCACTGGTATGACCCCACTTGGCATCGGAGGCGATCTGGGGGGCTCGTTACGTGTACCTGCAGCCTGCACGGGCTGTGTCACGCTCAAGGCCACACGCGGTCGTGTTCCCCACGCCTCGTCGCTTCCACCGAGAGACTATGGACCGGCAACGAACCTGCTGCTGAGCGTCGGTCCAATCACTCGCAGCGTCGCCGACCTGCAGCTCCTGCTGCCGATCATTGCCGGCAGAGACATCCGCGACCCGCTTTCCGTCGCAGCTCCGCTGGGGGGTCCGATCGTAGAACGCTCCGTCGCCGTCGTCAGCTCCTTTCCCGGAGTCGACTTGCCACGTTCTGCCGTCGACGCGGTGGATCAGGCCGCGCATTTGCTGCGAAACGCGGGCTGGACGGTCGAGGAAGCGTCGCCACCCGATCTGCCCGTGTTGAGCGACCTGTTCACCAACCTGCTCGCCAGCGAACTCGACGTCGTTGCCGGTCAACTCGCACCGTTCGTGTCGGACGGCCTGTCGCAGCACCTGGCTCGCCTGGCCCGTTCAAACGCACAGCAGCAGCTTTCTCCGTTCACCATACACACCGAACGCGCGCGGCTTGCTCGTGAATGGTCTCAGTTCTTCAATGCCTACCCGCTCCTGCTCGGACCGAACCTCTGCAGTCCGATTTGGCCAATCGATCGCGACTTGCACCCGACCACCGGTATCGCGTTCATCGGCAACGCGACGCATTTCATCGTCGCTGCGAACGTGCTCGGCATTCCTTCACTCGCGATGCCCATGGGGGTGGTCGACGGCCTGCCGACGAGCGTGCTCATTCACGCGGATCTGTGGCGGGAGGATCTCTGCCTAGAAGCCGCCCTTGCGATCGAGTCGCAATTGCCCGCGGCCCGTCCCGTCGATCCACACTGACGGCGTCCGCCGAGGAAGCCCGAAGCGCCGCTGTTCTGCGCTATGGGCAGTTGCGCTGCGATCGCCAGATTTCCACCGCCCCGCCGTTGCGGGTCGACGTGAAGTAGAGCTCCGTACCATCCGGACTGAAGCGCGGATCCATTTCCGCAGCATCGGTGTTCAACTCTCTGATGGGCTCCGGTGAGGTGAACGCGTCCGTCGTGGACACCCGTCGCGCGACGTAGAAGTCTGCACCACCCAGTCCTCCGGGACGTCGAGAAGCAATCAGCGCCACGCGCCCATCGTGGGTCAACGTGATGCCCACGTCGTCGCTCGCCGAGTTGAGTTCCGTTACGGCCGTGGGCGCGCCAAACGCGTGACCGACTGCGGTTCGGACCGCACGATAGACGTCTGCCACCCCAGAACGGTAGGAAACGAAGTACATGGTGAGGTTGTCCGCGCTCACCCACGGCAGGTGGTCGGTCTGAGCAGAGTTCAGTTCAGTGAGCGCTGTGACACTGAGGAACTCGTCGGCGGTGTTCGCGCGTGTCGCGACGTACAGATCGCGTTCTCCGAGCCCTCCGCCACGTAGAGAGAAGAAGTACAGCGACAACCCGTCGGGCGTGATGAACGGCGTCCCTTCCGTCGAGGCGTTGACTGCGGGGGGCAACGCAATTCCGTAACCGTAAGGGGAATCGGGATCTGGCCGAACCGAGTACGCTACCTGTTCACTAACGCCAGGCACTGTGACAGCAAAGTAGAGCGACAAGCCGTCCGCCGTCAGCGATGGCCCCCAGAGCTGGTTGCCGGGGTAGTTCGGATTTCCCAGCACCACCGGCGCCGAGTAACTGCAGGCGCAAGGCGCACACTGACTCCCCCCGCAGTCGACACCAATCTCGTCTTGATTGAGCAGGCCATCATTGCAGTTAGCGGTCGGCCCGGCATCGATCGGGGATGGACCGGCATCGTCTGGCTCTGACGGGTCAGGCGTCGTGTCGGCGGGGAAACCAGCGTCATCGACGAAGTCAGCCCCGGCGTCGTCTCGAAAAGGAGCCGGCGGCGCGTCGCCAACGGGCCCCAGGTCGCTCGACGACGGCTGCGGACCAGCTGGAGCCGCGGCGGCGTCGGCGCTGCCCGGCGCAATGATCGTCACGACTCCCGCTGGCGATGCTGGAGGACTCGGAAACGTGCTCAACGTCGGCGCCGAAACACCGGCGTCCACATCCACGCCGCCAAGCGCCGTTACTGATTGCATTCCGAGCTCTTCGAAGCCGAGACGTCCGCACGAGCTAAACCCAACGGCAGCGAGCATCGAAATCGACAGCGCGGATCGCTGACGGAAGCGCTTGACGTCGTCTTGAACTCGCTCGCAACGCAGGCGCCCCCGAGGACGTGAAGTGGTGGAGAACATCGTGTGAAGTAGGCGAACGCTCACGGTGCGCCGCTACGAGCGATCGAATCCAGCTTAGCAGTGGCCGTATCCCACGATTGGGAGGCACGCGCCGACAGTGACGTGGCGACCCAATTCGGACCAAGGTCGTCGCGATCGGAGAACGACGCGCCGTGCTGTCACGCCAGAGACGGAAGTTGGGCGGTTACACATCGTCGTAGGCTCCGCCTCGGGCTGCAGTTCCGCGCCGTGCGCATGCGCCGCGCGAGCTCGACCTAATCAGATAGCTTGGGGGCAGCCAGGGACGACGTGGCTGATGGACTACGTCGAGACCTTCCCTGCCAGCGGGAGATGAGGGCGGCAGCCAGTTGGTGGGTTCGTCTACCGGCTACCAAGCCGACGCGGCACGCCGCGTACTGCATGCGTTACCACCAAAACCACGACTCCCGGCTGTTTCCCCAAACTGCCCCCGTGGAGCGGCGCGGCGTTTCCAGCTATGAGTGCCAGGGAGGCGTGCTTCAGTAGAGACGCTGCGACAACGCCCCAAATCCGCCAATGCGCATTCTCTACTATCTCGAGCCCTTCATCGAACTTGGCAACCCGATGTTCCGGTGGAGCACCTATCGCAACCACCTCCACCCAGAGATGGATGCTCTGGCGAGTATCGATGGCGAAACAGAGGTTCTACTGGTCTGTTCGGAAGCCATCGCAGAGCGGATTGCCGCAGAAGGATCTCCTCGGAATTACCGTGTCGTGGCCATTCCAACTGGTGCCCTGCATACTGCCTACCCCGGATACCTCGAGGCGTCTCTAGACCTTTACGAAAACGATCCTAGTGAAGCTGCCAGCCGCCTCGGTGATGTACTGACCGAGCACATCGGTGACTTCTCCCCGGACGTGATCAACGTCTACGAAAGCGCTTCCCACCGCCTGCTTGCAGACCTATTCCCGAAAGCCGTGGTGCTCAGCAACACGTTGGGAATGTTCTCCCGAGCGCCGTTTCCCGAAACGTCCGCCCTGGACCCCCTCGGTGTGGGCAAGCACTCTTGGTTGGCTCGCCACGGCCAGAACACGTTCATGGCTCCCCTGGCGCATCCGGTACGCGCAGAACTGGACAGGCTGACGACAGCGTTTCGCAACGCAATCCTCGACCTATCGCCGGTCCGACGCGAGGCAGTTCGAGGGTCGTTCAACCGTGTCATACTCGTACCGCTTCAAGTCTCCGAGTACTTCCTCTTCGACGGTGCTCGTCCCGAGGCGAGATGGGCATCCCAAGTCGAGTTCCTACAAGAAGTACTCAAGAAAACCCCGCCAAGCGTGGGGGTGTTCGTCACGCATCATCACTCCCCCAAGGGGATGATTCCAACTCGAACATTCAGGGAACTCCAGAAGCGGTATCCCAACTTGCTCTTCGACCGTTCGATTCAGAACGTCAGGTGGTGCTCACAACACGTACTACCTCACGTCGACGCCGTCGTCACGGTGTCCTCGTCGCTCGGACTCCAAGCGATGCTATGGGACAAGCCGGTCGTAGCCCTTGGGGCCTCCCATCTGAGCAGCCTGGCTACCACGCGTCGACTGGATCAGCTGTCGGACGTCATCGATCGTGGCCCGCGTCCAGGAACACCCAATGCGCTCGCGTGGCTGTTGACCCACTACTACCCGCTCACGCGAAGCTACCACCACAACCCGCAGTGGCACCTCGACTTCCTTCGTCGATGTCTGAATCGACGGGAAAAAGCTGCACAGACGGACTTCTTCGAACCCATCGGGGATCCGGTCGAGATACTACGTCAGTGCAGGGAACAGCTCAACACTGCGACGATGGCCAGCGAGCTCTGGAAGAGTTCGCCGCGTCTACTGAAAAAGGCGTTGCCTCAACTGACACGTATGGAGCGCCGCATCGGCGACTTCGACGTGATTTCCCTCGACGTCTTCGATACGTTGCTAACGCGACGCGTGCTCAGTCCGTCAGCGGTTTTGGAACTCTGCGAGCCCGAAGCAAGAACGCTGCTCGCAGAGTACGGCGTGTCCTTGGCGCGCTTCGGCGGCTACGCCCGGCTTCGGGAGGCGGCCAAAGCACGTGCAAAGCAGACAGCGCGGTCGACCGCGGACCGAGAAGACGTCACGCTCGACGAAATATACGACGTCGCGGTGGAACTGCTCGGGGTCGATCCAAGCGTGGGGGCGGCCTTGGCAGCGTTGGAACGCAAGTGGGAGCAACGCGCGAGCCAGCCGAGGCAGCTCGGCTTGAAGCTCCTGGACCGCGCGCAGAAACTGGGGAAGAGGATCGTTCTTACGTCGGACATGTACCTCGACCAAGAGACCATCGAGGGGCTCCTGTCCGGCGTCGGCGTTTCGCAGGACAAATACGAACGGCTCTACCTCTCGTCGCAGACCGGGTGCCTGAAGCGCACTGGGAACATGTTCAAACTCGTCGTGCGCGACTGCGGCGTGCACCCTTCCCGCATCGTGCACGTCGGCGACGACTTTCAAGGCGATGTGATTGCCGCATCGCAGTGTGGACTGGGCGCATTGTACCTTCCCAGCCCGACGGATCGCTATTTGTCGTCCGACTTCGCGGCTAGTGCGTGGCCCGAGGCGAAGAAGCAGACGACCGCTGCCGTCAACGTGATGCACGGAGTGATCTCTCGAACATACTTCGACGAAGCTAGCGCCGAAACCAGTTGGTTCGACGACTCAGCCTATCGTTTGGGGTACGTCGCCGGTGGCCCCCTTGTCACGGGGTTCGTCGCTTGGGTCCAACAACAGGCGCTCCGAGACGGGGTGGATCACTTGTATTTCTTGGCACGGGACGGCCTCATCCTACAGCAGGTAAACGACCTACTGTGTGAGGTGTCCTCGGATGCGATCCCCGGTTCGTATCTCCTGGCTTCGAGACGGGCACTGAGCGTCGCCAGTTTCGAAACTCGCCAAGATGTCTTCGAATCGTTGACCGGGGCATGGGTACCCCGACCCATCGAGCTGGTTCTCGAATCGCGATTCGGGCTCGAGAACGTGTCCGCCGAGCTACTCACCCGCGCTGGGTACTCGGGACCCGACGACATGTCGGGGCTGTCCTCCATCGAAGACCGCATCAAGCTCTGCAAGCTGCTCGAGTTGCTCGAACGACCGATTCTGGAAAATGCTGTGGCAGAGCGCGAAGCCTACTTGACCTACTTGAAGGTGGCTCAGATCACCGATCACCGGCAACCAGCCATGATCGACATCGGACACGAGGCGTCGCTGCAGCAGTACCTCTGCAAGTTGCTCCGTTCAACAAAGCTACGAGGCTACTACTACGCAACCTTCACCGGAGCGACCCAGGCTGTCGAAAAGGGCCTTCAGCTGCGAGCACACCTGCTCAATTTCGAGGAGTCGGCGCTCAGCGACCACCCGTATTGCTCCAACATCGGCATGTTCGAATTCCTCTTCTTGGCCCCCACCCAGTCGCTGAAGAGATTCTGCCCGCAAACGAACGGCACAGTCGCCCCCGTGTTCATCGACCACGACGAATACCCGCGCATCGATATTGCCGAGCAAGTGCGGGCAGGCATCCTCCAGTACGCGCGCGATTTCCTACAGGTGGTCGGCACTCAGTGGCGTGCATTCACGCTGAGCAGCGCCGCTGCAGCGCGGACCTTCACCCGGTTCGTACAGAACCCGACGCCCGCCGACGCCGCGCTGCTACAAGACGTATTCTTCGTCGACCTGTTCGGTGGGCACGCCCAGCGCAGGTTGGTTCACCCCGATTGTCTGAAGAAGCAGAAAGAAGCCGAACGGCTCAAAGCGATTGCAGCGAGCTGGTGGAAGGCAGGCGCGGAAGTTTTGGCCACGGCTGCTAGAGACGCGAAGCCCTGATGGGGGCACGCGGCCCGAGGACCTACACCTGAATCGTCTTGGCGGAATCGGCCAGGCTGACCCCCTGATCGGGTGCCACGCGTTGTCATTCGGCTCATCGCCAAGGACCGTCAGGCGTGACGCTGCGTAGCGCCCACGTGTGGGGTGCTATGCGGGCGTTTCACGTGCTATTGGCCAGAGCCGAACGGTGAGCAACGATGGCCAGGCAATCGCGTAGTTTCCGCAAACTGAAGAAACTGTTGAGGGATCCCAAGGGCTTCCTACTCGACAGCCAACATGCCTACCTCGGTGACGCTTGGCTGCGTGCTCGGGGGGAGTCGCTCGTTGGCCGTCAAGACAGGCAGGTCGTTTACGCGTGGGGCTTTTCCGAGTGGAAGCGAGAGGTCGTTGCCCGTGCCTTTCCAGAGTACGAGTTCCGGTTTCTCCACGCGGACCACACGTTGCTCAACACGCTACAGGTGCTCTCGGCTGGCGAGGTGCTGATCGTGTGGGGCTACTCAGCTCCACAGGCGGTACTGAAGCTGGCCAAAGCAAGACGCGTCGAGTTGTACCGCATGGAGGACGGCTTCATCCGCTCGGTGGGCTTGGGTGCATCGGGCACCCCTCCTCGCTCGTTGGTGCTGGATCGCTCGGGGTATTTGTACTTCGACGCAAGCGGCCCCTCCGACCTCGAACGCTACTGCAACGAGTATGACTTCGACTCCGATCCGTCTCTCATCGCGCGCGCTCGCGAGGGGATTGCACTGATCAAGGCTTCTCGCGTCAGCAAGTACAACAACGCCGTCCTGAACGACGATGCCCCCGATCCGTTCGCGACACAACTTCCACGTGAACCCGGGCGCAAACGAGTCCTGGTGGTTGGACAGGTCGAAGACGACGCGTCCATCCGACTGGGTCGGACAAGCGTCCGAACCAACCTCGCAGCAGTTCAACTCGCACGCAAAGAACACCCCAACGCCGACGTCATTTTCCGACCGCACCCTGACTACTTGGCAGGTCACACTCGCAAGAGAGACGTGGGCCGAGACCTTGCGCTCATCAGGGAACTAGCCCTGGTCCCGAAAGAGGCGGCGGCGCTACATGAATGCCTCGATCACGTCGACCACGTCGTTACGATCACGTCGCTGGCGGGATTCGAAGCCCTACTCCGAGGGCGGAGCGTCACATGCCTCGGCGCGCCGTTCTATGCTGGCTGGGGATTGACTGACGACAGGGTGCAACTGCCACGCCGCGGACGTACCCTGACGATCGAGCAACTGTTCGCCGCGGCTTACCTGCTGTACCCGCGTTACTTCGACCCATCCACAGGCACACCCCTCGACCTAAGCACCACCGTCAACGAGTTGATGGCGGAACGGGATAGGTTTCGCGTCGGCAGCGACGCCGTAATCCGACGCGGCACGCGGAGCCCCGCGCTGGTGTTTCGAGTTGGTCCTCCCTGGCGCGACGCTCTTTCGACGATGCTCCCCCAGTACGCGATGACCTACGCCACCCGCCAAGACACCGAGGAGGAGCTGCGCAGCGATGTCGCGGGACAAATGCGCCGAATGCGACTGGAGTCACCGACGACCACGGTGTTAATCTGGGGACACCTCGAACCAAAGGGAACGGAGCGCCTCGCGCGACGTCTGGGAATGCCCGTCCATCGGCTCGAAGACGGCCCCATCCGCGGCGTGGGCGTATCCGCCGATCGGGACGCCATGGGTCGCATCAACATGCCCATGTCCCTGACGGTAGATACGAAGGCCATCTACTACGATGCGACCCGGGCCTCCGACATCGAGAGCCTGCTGAACGAATT
>QJWJ01000396.1 GCA_003235365.1 Deltaproteobacteria bacterium | reverse complement strand
TGACCGTCTTGGTAGAGCGTCGGCGTTTGGTACCAACGTCGCAGCCGTCGAGGTGGTTTCAGATTCGGAACGGCCCATTGAGCCATCGTTCCGGGATGCGAGAAGAAACAGTGGCGGCGTAGCCGCCGCAATCGACGGAGCTGAGGCAAGGCGAAACGTGATGGCGGGCCGCGGTCACAGCGGGCGGGGCTCGATCTGGGCGGGCAGAGAGCACGCTCCCGAGAGCGACAGGAGGGTCTGTACAACGTCAAGTCGTGCGGATTCCAGCACTGGGTGAGAGGAGCTGATGGTGTCAGGATAGGAAAATGAGAGCGCGGGACAGGGCAATCAAGGCGCTGTGGGTGGTCATTGCCACTGGGTGCGCAGGCTCGGCGGATGGCGAGGAATCCACGAGTCGGCCTGATAGGGGGGAATACTTCGAGCTTGTGGCGGCCCGCCTGGAATGTGAAGTGAACAGCGACTGCGTGGTGATCGAAACAGTGGGGTGTGTGCTGTCTGTGGCTGTGCACAAACAAAACGCAGCAGAAGTGGAGACAGCGGCGAAGCGCCTGAACGAAGCGTTTGTCGCGTCTGGGGTGGAGTGCCACTGGCTGAGCGCTCCCGAGAAACCCGAATGCCACCAGGGGCGCTGTCGGTTGGTCGTGGACGACGGGTAGCGCGATTGCAGAAGGGAACCTGGCGGCGGTGGCCACCGTGTCCAGCTATTGGAGGAGTTCGAGTGACGCCTGGCGATTGATCTTGGGAGCGATGGCTTGCATACTCGCACAAGGATGGCGTTGAGCTGTGGAGTCACGCGAATGGGCGGTGGGCGCGGAGCGTGGTGCTCGAGTTGTTGGCGGTGGCTGGGCTTGCGCCTCTCCCGCGTGGGGCTCACCGTCGTCTGCATCGCCGCCATGAGCTTGTTGAGCTCCTGCGAAACGCTGGGGCCGTCGAAAGACTCGCCAATCGCAAGGGAGGACTGTTGGCGGCTTTCCGCGGGTGAGTGCGGCCGATACGACGCTCCTGGTCCATGCCGGCTTGTTGATGTGATCCAATCGTATGACGCGCGGAGAAAGTGCTGGGTTCGGCCAGGCGCGCGAGTGTGCTTTCCGAAGGACTGTCGTGCCGACGACCTTGTTGGATGCGCCTACGATCCGACGGATGGCGGCGTGCGTCACGACATCAGTGGATTCGATGTGAGTGGGAAGGATCCCGTATGTAATGTCTCGGGGTGGAAGACCTGCCCGGCTGAGGTTCGAGATTTGCCGGAAGGAGTTCGCGACTGCGCGGAGGATGGCGGGTGAGAGTGGAACCCAGCACGGCACCGGCGATGGGCTTCCGTCAGCGCGATGATCGGCAAGTGAAGGGGCGGCCTGACGTCAATCGGTGCGAGCTGTGATGCCAAGAGCGGCTCTGCCCAACGACCCTGGGTTTAACCCGCGGGGCTTTACGCGACAAGGCTGCTGGATGCGATCCACTGAGCGAAAACGGGCGGCGATCAGCCGCCACTTGCAGGGTACGCTTCGGCAAGACGAGGCGCTGCCAGCCCCGTCGGGTTCAAACCCTTGTTAGCCACCGCCCGCTAATTGGGCATGATGGTCGCGATGGCACGACGACGATTGCGCCTGTAGACTTTGAAGTCGCTATCGATGGTGATGACGATGGAATCGGCGTCGAGCTCCGACATGCGCACAAGGCACGCGTCAGCGAACGACATCGGTACAGAGTCGTACTTGCGCATGAGCGCCTGCAACGCCGGGGCTTCGTCGCCTGCGTTGAAATCGATGCGTAGGACCTCTTGGCAGAGCAGCGTCAGTAGGGCGTCGGCCCCGCCTGGGACGCGGCTGAGAAGGAAGGCGGCTTCCGAGATGACGGACTCGGACGTGACGAGGGGCGGCTCGATGGAATTGAGGATTTTGCGGATCCAAGCGTTGTGCCGGTCCCTACGGTTGAGCAGTGCAACGATGGGACCGGTATCGATGATGTAGCGGTTCACTCGCCGTAGCCGGCCATGTGCTTGGGATTGGAGGAGAGATCGGCAGGGCCGTCGACGCCATCGAGTAGTTCGTCGACGACGGCGGTAACGGAACGCCGTTTGCCCTTTGCCAGGGCTTCAAGGGCTTCGCGAACGAGAGCGGAGCGAGAAGCATTGCGCTCACGAGCGAGAGAACTGAGCGTGTCGTCAAGCTGTGCGGGGAGCTTGAAGGAAACGGTGCGCATGGGTTTGGTCATGGTAATACGCCGACCTCGAAACCGTAATACGGCGAGGCGGTAGGGTCAACGGTACAGCTGCAGCGGCGTCCGAGGACGCGTCGGTTGCGTCCCCGTGAATTCTCGACGTCCTGACGATTCGCGTGGCGAAAAGCACGAATGCTTGCAACCAGTTGGGGTTGGTGAGCCTTGGTGGAATCTTGTTCGGGGGAGACGGCGCTGGCCTCGTGTTCTGGGGGCAGCGCTGGGGTTGTCCGAACCCGCGCGCGGGCGTATTAGAGCGAGCAGCGGAGCAGGTGCGATCCGTGCACCCGTCAAGGAGGGTTGAGTCGCGTCGCTGATTCAGGCGACGTCCGAGCGGCGATTGGGATCGTCAGGTTTGGGACTGAGGAACGATTGGTACCGTTCGGGAAACGGATGATGAGGGTCACCTTCACGTCCTTTTTGCGCATCGGCAAATGCGCTGAAGCGAAGTATGGCAGGCGTGTGGCTAACGACCCTGGGTTTAACCCGCGGGGCTTTACGGAACAAGCTATCCGGATGCCAGGCACCGAAATGAAAACGGGCGGCGATCAGCCGCCACTTGCAGGGGAGGGGTCAGCAAGGCGAGGCGCTGCTAGCCCCGCCGGGTTCAAACCCTTGTTGGGCAGGCCCGTATTCTGACCGTCTTGGCAAAGCGTTGGCGT
>QJWJ01000115.1 GCA_003235365.1 Deltaproteobacteria bacterium | reverse complement strand
CCTGACGTGGGCACGGAACTCCGCCGCCGGTGACGGGTGCAGAGCGCCGTCGGGAGGGCCTCGAATGCGCGCTGGGTCCGTTCGAGAGAGGCTGAGCGTGGTCTCGGATCAACGACTCAGGCGCGCCAATTTGGCGACAGCGCGCAGCACGGACAGGTCCGAGTCGAGTGGAGTGACGTCCTCGAATCGACTCCAGCGAGCGGCCGTCGCGTCGCTACCCGCGCGAAGTTCGCGTTCAGGTACTTCGAAGGCGAATCGCAGGTCGAAGTGCTCATGGGTCGGGCCTCGCTTCGATTCGGGGATGTGATGTATGTCGATGTCGAGCAGTCCCGATTGCAACGGCCGGGGCTCGACCACTCCACTTTCTTCGATGAGCTCACGCCGGGCCGCGGCCAGGACGTTCCCGTCGGACTCCTCGATGTGCCCACCGGGTTGTAACCAGAGGCCCAGCTTCGAATGATGGATGAGCAGCACCTCATCACCTCGTGGGCTTCGCACCAAAGCGCTCGCCGTGAAATGTCCGGGCACGTAGCTGTGGCGGTCGAACGCGGCCGCGCCGGTTTCGAGCAGCCGTTGCATGCGAGCGATTGCGCGTCGTTCGTCGTCGGTGTGGGGGGCGTAGGAGTCGAGCAACTCCGCCAGATGTGCTTCACGCATCATTGCGGGTCGGGGGGGCGAGTGCGCTGATGCGACGCAGCAGTTGGCGCCCGTATCGAGTCACGAATGCCTTCGAGATGCCGCGCACCAGCAGCAGTTCGGCCTCGCTTTTCGGCGCGAGTTCGGCAATGCCTGCAAGAACGTCGTCGCTCATCACCCGGGTTGGTTGATCGCTCCTGGCGACCTCGCGACGCCAGCGCTCGAGGGTCGTCCGAAGGCTCGCTGGCGGATTGGGCAGCGCAGCTTTACACTCGCGTAGTGAAAGCCGTTTGGGCCGGCGACCCACCTGGTCGAAGGAGGAGTAGCGGGGTGGTTGATGGGTGGAACCGTGGTGTTCACACTTGCTGACCAGCTGACGCCCGGCGATCTCGACGTGGGCGCGCGTGAAGTGAATGGTTTCCCCGGCTTTGTCGAATTGATCGTCACTGAACCGGACCAGGCGCTCGTCGAGCATACCCTGGAGCAGCTTGTCGAACTGTCGGCGTGTCAGTTGCTCTGCCAACGTAGCTCTGTACAGCTTCCCCAGGGGTTGGCCGTCGTTGCCGATGAGCGCCTTCAACACGACGTCGCGCTGGCGCGCGTTTTGGACGAGCGCCGCCGATTGGACGAGGGCACGGGTTGGCTGGCATCGATCACAATGCCCGCACTCGACTTGCGAATCAGCTTCGGAGCCGAAGTGCCGAGTCAGCTCCACCATGCGGCAGCCTCGCGTTCTGGCGTATTCACTCGCGCTCGCAAGTTGTTCGAAGTGAGCGGTACGCAAGTCGTGATAGCGCTCGAGCCATCGGGGAGCTGTGCCCCGATCCCGAGGGTCGGCGTGGGCGAGCACCTTTTGCAGGCAAGTATCGAATAGTTCTGGCTCGAGCTGGCTTCGCTCAATCAATTGTTGGCGCGTGCCGTCTCCGGCGCGCAGCAACCCAAACACCTTGGCGACCGTTGGCGCCGGAGGGTGATCGCGCTCCAGCAACCAGCGCAGCGTGTTTTCGTCATCCTTCGAATGCAACAGGATCGCGCGTGCCGGCTTCCCGTCACGACCGGCGCGACCAATCTCTTGATAGTAGGCCTCCAAGGACGAAGGCAGAGCGGTGTGAACGACGGTGCGGATGTCGGGCTTGTCGATGCCCATGCCAAACGCCATCGTCGCGACGAGGAGACGCAGTTCGCCTGCAAGGAACCTCGTGGCAAGCCGTTGACGCTCTTCCAGGGGCAGGCCAGCGTGATACGCGGCGCCGCCGAGGGACCGCAATTCCATGGCCAACTCTTCCACTTCGATGCGGGTCGGCGCGTAAACGATGGCGGGGAGTCGCTCGGGGGACGCGAGCAGGTCCGCGACGAGTTGACGGCGTTTCGAGCGCGGAGCATTCACCGCTTCCAGTGCGAGGGCCTCTCGCCGAAACCCACAGCTGAACCGAACGGGGTCATTCAATCCCAGTTGATCCTCGATGTCTCGCTGCACCCGACCGGTGGCAGTCGCCGTCACTGCCACGACTGGTGCGGGCATCAAACGTTTCAGGAGCCGACGCAGATGTCGGTAGTCAGGACGGAAGTCGTGCCCCCACTGGGAAATGCAGTGTGCTTCGTCGATGGCGATGAGGGTCGGCTTGTTCCGCTGCAAGAACTCGAGGAAGCTTCGCGCTTTCAGCCGCTCCGGGGCAACGAACAGGAAATCGAGGCGACCTCGTAGAAACTGATCGGAGACGACCCGCAGCTCTTGCGCAGAACATCCAGAGTGCACGGCTGCCGCCCGCAAGCCAAGAGCTTGGAGCCTTGAAACCTGGTCGTCCATCAACGCAATGAGGGGCGAGACGACGAGCGTTAGCCCTCCGCGCGCGAGGCCGGGCAGCTGATAACACAGGGACTTGCCCGCGCCTGTCGGCATGACGACCAGCGCGTCACGCCCGCATGCAATCGCACGGCATACCGCCTCCTGGTGGGGCCGAAACGAGTCGTGCCGAAAAACGCGACGCAGCAGTTGCGCGAGGTGGTCGGTCCCGGTGCTTTGGGGGAGGGCGGGGGGCATCGCAATCTGGCGTGATACACCCGCGCGCCGCGATTTGTCAGGCCGCAGTTGGGCCAACGAATCGAGCTTTCGACCACTGTAGGCGTCGTCCCCACGCCATCCCCAACCCATCCCCACGCCTTCCACAGAGAGGAATCCTCATCACCACAGCAAGAAGATCCGCCGCGCGGCCGATTGCTCCCCCGTCGTAACTTGCTGGGCGCCCGGCACAGTGCGGCGGTGACGGTGGGTCAGGTTGACGAGCTTGCCAGACCTGCACTACTGCACCGGTACCATGCCGTCTTGTGGGCATAAAGCGGTGCTCGTCATCACTAGAGAAGTCGAGGGGACCGCGACGAGTATCGCGAGGTCTCGCACTGAGCTGATATGCGACAAACCGGCTGGTCATGACGGCCCGCACGTCGACAGTCGCAACGGCGAGACTTGGGAAGGCAGGCCCGATCAGCGTCCGACGTTGCTGCGGCACGAGGACGGCACCTGAGGCGCACGTCGAGGACAGCCCGAGCACGAACGGACCAATGACGCTTGGCGGATTTTTCCAAGCGTGCCTCATCGTGTGCCTACCTCACCCCACCAAAGCGTCATCGCCCGGGTGCCCATTGGGTTTCCAGATCAGTCTTGGACTGTTATCCCGTGGGCTGTGCCGCAAATGAATGGGGTATGCGGCGTGCCTACGGAGGTTTGTCATGAATCGTTGGAACAATGCTGTGCGTGGTGTCTCGTCAACGGCCGTCCTGTTTGGTCTGCTGGGCGTGTTCGCCGGATGTGAAGAAGAGAAGCCTGCAGCGCAGAAGGAGACTGCCGAGGCACCGAAGGAGGTGGCCAGTGCAGCGGAGCAAGCGAACAAGCTTGCTGCTGCGACGGTCGATCAGGCCAAGCCTGCCGTCGAAGAAAAAGCGGTCAGACCCGAGACCATCGATACCAAGCTGACCGATGAGCGGCGCAGCGCAATCGAGGGTGCCTACGCGGACGCGAAGGGGTTCATCCTAGCGACAGACATCGAGGAATCACTCAAGAAAAACAAAGGTATCAAGGCTAAGGAGGCCGCGATCAAAGCCTTCGACAAGAGCGCCAAAGGCAAGTGGATTCTGTTGTCAGGCCCGATGGTGAACCTCAGTGACTCATCCTTCGAGCTGGCGGTCACCTACACGCCGCGCGCGGAGAACGACCCGATGGGCATGAGCCGCCAGTTCTTCATGGTGAATCTCAGCGACGTCGAAGGCTATGAGCAGGACAAGTTCAAGCCCGGTTCGATGGTTGTCGTGCTGGCCAAGTACGATGGTGACGGCAAAGCGTCGAAGGGGTACGAGCTGGTCGAAACCGGCAAGTGGAAGTGACTGGTTGGGAGGCGCGCCGAGCTACGCGCGCCTCCCGTCTTGAAATGAGGGCGGTTTCTGGGGGCGCGTCAGCTCGATTTCGACCGTGACGACTTCGCACGACTAGTCGTGGCTTTGCCCTTGCGTGTGGCTTTTTTACCGGTCTTCGCCGAGCGGGTTGTCGGGGTCTCCTCGGTCTTCGACGTGCGAGACGTCGTCGCGCGCTTCTTCTTGGTGGCTTTGGTTCCGCGTTTCGGTTCTTCCGTCTGATTCGCTGGTTGCGCCGAGCCTTTCTTGCTGGTCGCCTTGGCCGCTTTGCCGGTCACCTTCGCCGCCTTGCGATGGCGCGGTTTCGGTTCGGCGTTTGATCGGTCCGTGTCGGTTGAATCCGCCTCTTCCTGGCGCTGAATGGGGCGTTCCGGTTCCCCTGACGGGGTGACCTCCGCCTTGGCAGCGCTCGACTGCTCGCGGGTCTCGGTAGACACCGACGCGCCCTGACCGGGGCCCATTTGGGGCGCTTCGCTGTTTCTCGGAAGCGATGGGGGAAGTGGTGTCGTCTTGCGGCGCACGGGCAACGGTTCATCAAATGCGACCAGCGTGTCGTCGTCTGCGGATGGACGATCCGTTTTCCGCGCCGGGGCGTCAGACGCCACGGACGCGCGGCGTGCAGGGGCGGTAGGTTCGGCTTCGCTCGTTGGTGACGCCCCGGACGGCTCAGGGCCGAGAAAGTCATCGAGTGGCATGGTTTCACCCGTTGCGCTCACTCCGGATTCCGGTCCTTGCACCAGCACTCTCGACCCGTGGAATGGGCCCTTCGAGAGCGGAGTTGCCGCAATCGTGGGCTTTTCCATCGACTTTGACGTCGGCGGAGTGGGGGCGTGCGGTGTGGGGCGTGCGGGCTGTGGCGGTGTTGGAGCCGCCGTTGAAGACGACTGTGCGCGCGGGATGTGCAGGAGCGTTTGGGGTTCGACGGCGCTGACTTCGAGCAACTTTCTGTCGGCGCTGGGATCGGACGGCATTCGCAGGAGCGTTCGAGGCTCGGGGTTGGCGTCGTTCGGCGCCGCGCCGGACCTCGGTGGCTGTGCGGCATCAACGCGTAGCAGCGTCTGTGGGTCCTGCGCGGTTTCGGCATTGCTGGCCGGAGACGACGCCACCGGGGCTGGTTGGGTTGGGACTCGTAGCAACGTTTCTGCTTCGGGGGGCTCGAGCGATGCCTGTCTACCGGGCTCGGCGCGCTCGGCCGGCAAGGGCGGAGGAACGACCGCGAACAGCCCCTCACTGGCGCCGCCGGACGCTTCGTCAGGGCCAGGACCCGGTGGGGGAGCTGGTCGTGGAGGGAGAGGACCAGCTGTGCCAGGTGAACCCAGGCCCTCCGCCGGGGCAGCGCCGACCGGAGGAAGTTTGGGCAGAGGCAAGGGTCCGCGAATGGTCTTGCGCGCTTCACGTGCTGGGGCGTCGCTCTTCAGTCGTGCACTCTGGCGTTCACCTGGCAACGGCGGGGGTTCCCCGCTCGGGCGCGCCGGAGGTTTGGAATCCAGCGTGGCGTTGGCTACGGCCTCGCGCAGGCGTCGCAATGCCCCAACCGCCTTGCGCCACGCCGAATTCAGACGTTCGGGCAGCGTGTTGCTGGGAGCGTCCAGCCACTCGCGCACCGTTGCCACGTCGCGACTCGGTTCTCGCGGCTCTTCGATGGTTCGATGTTTGGGTCGGGGCGCGCGCTCGAGGGCCCAGAGCAGTTCGTTCCAGCTCGAGCGGACCGTTGGAAAGCGCTCGGTGGGATCGATCGCCAACGCGCGCTCTGCCCACAGGTCGATCTTGTCTGGCAGGTCGGGGCGCAACGCGTGCAAGCTCGGTCGCTCGGCGGTAGTGGCCAGGATGAACTTCTCTTGGAGCGTTTCTCCTTCGAAGGGCAGACGTCCTCCGACCATTCGATACAGCACGACGGAAAGTGAGTAGACGTCGCTGCGTGCGCTGACTTCGCCGCTGCGTCCGAGCCACATTTCGGGAGCGATGTAGCTGGGAGAGCCCATGACCATCCCTGCTTGGGTGACGTGACTGCCGCCCGCGAGACGCGCGAACCCGAAATCGAGCAGTCGAGTTGCTCCGCCGGTCGCGGCGTCGACCAGGAACATGTTTCCCGGTTTGAGATCGCGGTGAACGATCCCTACCGCATGCGCTTTGTCCAGTGTATCGACGATTGGTGTCATCACTCTCACCAGCTCGTCGATTGACATGAACGCGCCGCTGCTCTCCAGCTCGTGCAGTCGGTGCTCCAGATCCCGACCACTGAGCAGCTCCATGACCAGGCACAATGCACCACTCGGTGCCCGACACAGATCCTGAAACCCGACCGCGTGTGTCCCCGCCAGCGCTACCATCGCTTGCTGTTCTCTTCGGACCCGCTCGAGGACTTCGGCCGAACGCGACGCCCGGTCGTTGAGGATCTTCACCGCGACGTGCTGCCCACTGTGAGTGTCGAGCGCTCGGCAGACGATGGCCTGTCCGCCTTCGCCAATGACGTCTTGCAGGACGTATCGATCCGCGATCGTTTCACCGGTGGGATAAGTCATGAATTCTTGCGGAGGTAGGGATGAACGGGTGGCGAAGCTGGTAGCGACTGAACCACCCCGTTTGAACGGATCCTAGGGATGATCCGTTCCCGGGGGAACCGAAGAACTTACGATCGGGTGGTTGGTTCGGGGTGGCATCGAGGCGGCCTCGCTCCGAAAATCACGCCCCACGAACACTGGATTTTTCCTGAATCACCGGCGTGGCACGAGCGCGGACTCCCAACCGGCTGTCATCCGTCCGATGTCCGGCCGCTCGATCTGCGGGTGGCATTCGTCCGAATGCGCGTTTGACGCCACCAATCCACGCCCACGTCGCTTGCCCAGCGCTGCCGTCGTGACGGGCCCAGGTGGTTGATTGTCGCGGCAATCAACCTGATTGCCGTCCCTGGCACTCATTCGCGCCGGCGTTCACTCCCGCGCTGGGTCCATTTCGTTGCCCTCGCCAACCCGCGTTGTCCTCGTCGAGCTGGGTCGCTCATCAACCCAGCGCGTGAAGCAAGAAATACAGCGTGACCGCTTGGGTGAGCGCCAGGAGGATGGCAAGCGTTTTCCAGCCGTTGCCCTTCGTTGGGCCCAGCACTGGCGTGCTGCTGGGCGCGAGGTACTCGGGATTCGGATTTTCCAGGTCGTAGATGAACTCGGTGAGTTCGTCGTAGCGTTGGTGTGGGTCGAAACGAACCGCCCGCTCGATGGCGCGGTCCATCCAGATCGGTACGTGCGGGTTCGAATCACGCGCTGGCCGATAGCTCAGCTTCTGAAAATCCGACAGTGAACGAGCCTGTTCGACGGCCTCTCCGTACGGAAGTTGCCCTGTGAGCAGCTCGTAGGTGATGCAGCCGAGTGAGTAGAGGTCTGACTTGGCACTCGGCTTCACCCCGAGGATGTACTCTGGAGCACTGTAGCTTGCAGTGCCGAGGATCTTGTCGCGCACGATTGGCGCCGTGATTTCTTCGATGCCAGCGACGAAGCAACTGCCGAAGTCGATGATCGTCACCTTGCCGTCCTTGTCGATGACGATGTTGCCGGGCTTGAGGTCTTGATGGAGGACTTCCTTGCGATGCAGCGCGATCAAACCTCGGACGCACTGACCGACGATGTCGACGACCACTTGAGTCTCCCGAAGTGGGCCACGTCGGTGGTGACGGCGCCGAATCCAGTCACTGAGGGTGTCGCCCTCCACAAACTCTCGCAAGCTGTACAGGCAGGTCCTGTCTGGCGGCGGATCCACACTTCGCAGTAGGTGTCGACTCTTCACGCGGGTGCCGACCCAATGCTCCAACAGGAAACGTTCGATGTACGCCGGATCGTCTTCGTAGTTCACGCTCGGCGTCTTCATCACGAGGCGCTGACCACCGCCGACCGGCTCGACGACGTAGAGCTGGCTCCGCCGACTCGAGTGCAGCTCCGCGACGACGACGTAACCGTCCAGCTCCGAGCCTTTCGACAATTCGGGGGGGAAGGGGAGTGATGCCAGCCGTGCGAGGTATTCGTCTGCGCTGGCATCGGGGAGTCGGTCGACACGGACGATCTGGCATGTGATGTTGTCGTTGCTGCCGCGCTCGAGCGCCAGTTCGAGCAACCGTTGGCAGTGCCGATCCAGTTGTTCCCCATCCAGACCGGGCACCCCCGCGAGCAGTTCGCCAAGGTCGTCGACGCCGACGAAGTCGTGAACGCCGTCGGAGGTCAACAGAAAAACGTCGCCCTTCTCGATGGGGGTGCGATGAAGATCGACTTCCACCTTCACGTCGAAGCCCATGGCTCGGGCGAGGTACTTCTCCGAACCGCTGACGTGAACCGCGTGGTCGCGGGTGAGCTGGGTGAGGCGCCCACTGCGCCACAGGTGCACGCGCGTGTCTCCGACGTGCAACACGTACGCACTGCGCGACTTCAGCACGAGCGCGCTGAACGTGCTGACGTAGCCCCGATGCGCTTCGCGGAAGTGCTGCCCTTTCTCGTACAGCCACTGATTGATGGTCCCGAGCACCTTGCGACACGACGTTTCGACCGTCCAGGTTTCGGGGGTGCTGTAGTAGTCGTCGAGGAAGCTCTTGATGCACAGCTCCGCAGCTTCACGCCCCGCGTCTGCGGTGCTCACGCCGTCTGCGATTGCTACCACGCAGCCTTTGTGGGTCAACAGGCTGCTGTCGGCCGGGCACAGAGCGCCCATGCTGTCCTCGTTCGTTTCTTTGCGACCCGCTTGCGATTGCTGCGCGAACGTGACCGCCAGTGGCTCCGTCTGGAACATCGCGCCGGACCCTACCACGGATCACCCGAAAGAAGGGGTGGGGGCCGAATCGCCGTCCGCGTGAGGACAAACTCTCCGGTCCGGCGTGGTCGCTCGGGGTTCATATTCTCCCCGCGGGGTGGAGTCTTGCGCATGGAAGGCTGTGGTGTTCGTCTCTGTAGGTCTGCAGTTGCGTTCGACGGAAAAGGCAAAGCAGCATCTGGTGGACCTGCTTGAGGTACTCGCCAGACGCTGCTTCTTCTCTTCGCGGACGGACGACTGAGCAGTCCGCGCCTCGCGAACCGGGCGCAGGTCGCCTTGTGTGCTGCGCCCGGGTGGTGACGGCTAGGCGACCTCGAGCAGTTCGACCGTGCCGTCCTCCCGAACCTCTGCCATGTGCCCCTGGGGCTCATCCAGGAAGTAGGCGCACACCAAGGCGATTGCCGCAGCGGAGCCAATGACCAAGAAGAATGCCGAGTAGCTGACCATCGACAGGGCCGTGAGGAAGAGCACACCGCCCACGTTGCCGAATGCGCCAACCATGCCGGCGATCTGACCAGTCATGCGGCGCTGCACCAGCGGAACCATGGCGAAGACGGCGCCCTCTGCCGCCTGGACGAAGAACGAGCAGCACATGGTCGCAACTACCGCCAGCGCGACTGGCCACCCGCCGTTCACGCGGCTCAAGAGGAAATACCCGAACATCAACCCGGTGATCAGAATCATCAGCGTCTTGCGGCGACCGAACTTGTCCGAGAGCCAGCCGCCGCCCGGGCGCGCAGCGAGGTTCATGAATGCGAAGCCCGACGCCAAGAGTGCTGCTTGGACCTGGTCGAGGCCAGTGAAGGTCTGCAGGAAGAACAGCGGCAGCATCGACACCACGGCCAACTCGGAGCCGAAGCTCACCAGGTAAGCGATGTCGAGGATCGCAACTTGCTTGAAGGAGTAGCGGTGCAGCGCGGGAACTTCAGTCTCGAACACGTGGCGGTTGACGCGGAACAACTGCCAGGTTTGGAAGGCGAAGAGTGCCGCGAGGCTGACGAATACCGGGGCCATCAACGATTCGCCGAGCAAGCGGAGGTTGCTTGGTCCGAGCTTCCAAGTCAGCAGCCCGAGCGCGCCGTACATGGGCACGTTCATCGCGATGAGAAAGTAGAAGTCGCGCTTCGAAGTGACTTCCAACCCACCGTTACGCTTCGGCTTGAAGTAGGTCGAGCCTTTGGGGGTGTCCCGTGCCTTCCAGAAGAACAGCAGTGCGTACAGCATGCCAATCACACCGGTCGTGCCCATCGCGTATCGCCATCCGTCCTCGCCCCCGAAGACCAATGCCAGCGTAGGCAGCGTCATCGCTGCGGCGGCGGAACCGAAGTTCCCCCACCCGCCGTAGACACCCTCGGCGATACCCACTTGCTTGGCTGGGAACCATTCGCCGACCAGGCGGATCCCGATCACGAACCCCGCTCCGACGAAGCCGAGCAAGAAGCGGCTGAGCGCAAGGCGGGCGAAACTGTCGGCTGTGGCCATGAACAGGCACATTGCACCGGCGGCGATCAGCAGGCTACTGAAGGTGCGTCGGGGCCCGAAGCGATCGACGAGCATCCCGATGACGATGCGAGACGGGATCGTCAATGCAACGTTGAGCACCATCAGCGCCTTGACCTGAGCGTCGCTCAGGCCCAGCGAGCTCTGTATCGACGCAAGCAGCGGTGCGTGGTTGAACCAGATGACGAAGGTCAGAAAGAACGCGATCCATGACAGGTGTAAGGTGAACACCTTGGGGTCGCGCAGTGCCAGAAGATTGATTCGATTGCTCATGGGGAGTTCCAGACTTCGGTCCTCCTTCTGAAACAAACTCACCCCTTCAGCAACGACTAATGACCCGACGAAATGAAACGAGCGGGAAATGTTCTGTTTGGGCAACCACCAAGATCAGTTCCCGAAATGAACTGACCGCGTTGAAGTGTTTCGTGTCACTCGAGACGCACTGCCAAAACATTGGCGATACTTTGGGAAACCAACCGGAAACCATGGTTCGGCTGGGTGGTCCAATGCATTACCAGTTCGAAACACTGCGATCACAGCGTTTTCCGTCGGTTCGAGCAGCCGACGCTCGCTTCGGGAGCTCAGGTAAGCGCCCAGGGGCATTGGCGCGTTCATGCCCCTGGGAGCGCCGCCGAAGCGATAGACGGTTCGGCGGTATCCCCATCGAGTTGGCGTGTCAGTACTCGGCCGCGTCGATCATGGTCTTGCTCAGCACAGTGTACGTCTCGACCCAGGCGGCCTTCGTGTCGGGGGTGAAGTCATCACCCAGGCCCTTGGAGAGCGTGTCGAGTAGGGCGGCGGCGACCGTGTCGTAGTGTGATGGGGTAACGCCGTACTCTTTGTGTCGTTTCCCGAGCTGTTGAACGATCGGAACGAGTGTCTCGAGATTGTTCAAGCTGTTCACTGCGAGCGTTAGCGTCTTCATGAGCTTCTCGCCTTGTTCCTTCAGGTCGGTGGACTTGAACAGTGGCTTGACGGCAGGATCGAGCTCGAAGAGCTTCGAATAGAATAGTTGAGCAGCGGTCTCGGAAATCGGGGCGACTTTTGCCCAGCTCGACTGGACCAGGGACTTTTGTTGTTCTGTGAGCATGATGACCTCTTGTTGTGGGCTGGTTGGCGGGGATGAGGGTTGAGGTTTGTGGCGGTTTTCAGCTGGAGATGGGAATGCGGATGACGACGCCACCCATGACGTCTCCCATCTTGAAGTCCTTGCGCGGTGAGTCCTTGTGGCCGTTGTGGCACTTGATGCACGCTTCAGCGACGCCCTTGTCTGCGTAGACGGCGGTGAAGTATTTTTGGCCGCCAAGCTCCTCCTCCCCGTAGAAGTTCTTTCCCGGGTTTTCGACGATGAACTTCAACCCCTGTTTTTCGATGTCCGTCTTGGGGGCGTTTTGCTTGTTGACGGGCCACTCGGAGAGCAGGGCATAGGTGAACCCTGCGTCCTTCTTACTGACCATCTCTGCCCCCATGCGGAACATCTGTGCCGGTAGCGGGAGTGCCTTGTCGTCTTGCCAGTGTTCACTCGCCTTGATTACGTTCTCCACGTTCTGCAGTCTGTTGACGACGTTCTTCGTGTAAACGGTTCGATCCGACTCCATCACAGCGTGCAAAGCGTCTGCCATTGACTGCGGCGAGATACCTGCAGCCGAACCACCCTTCGAGCAGGATGCTGAGCTGGCAGCGGCGCCGACCACTACGGAAGCCAACAGGGCGGAGCGTCGAACGTCTGTGCGGATCAAGCTCAGTGCCGTGCGGCGGACGAATGAGATTGGGTTCATTGGGTATCCTTCTTGTTGTTGGGGTTCACTGCTCGTCTCTGGGTCTGGCCCGAACGAGCGTCATCGATTGGTGCTGCGTTGCAGGTGCACTGGCGAAGTTGCTCTTCACCAGGTCGTCGTTCGATAGTGCTGCGAGCGAGAACTCGACGCCGTGGCATTGTGAGCACACGCCGCGGATCATCTTCTCGCGAGGTCGCAAGTTGTCGTTCTGGTTGTGTTGAACATAAACCCCTCCGTCGTTCCCGCTGCCCACCCGGGGCATGTGGCACGACGCGCAACTGACCCCAGTACCTGGGGCGCCAACTCCTTCGAGTTCTTTCTTCCAAAGCGCGGCGTGTTTGGAGTCGGCGTAGGCTTTCGTGTGGTCGTCGACGTGACAGCTCTGGCAGGCTTCCGCGGCTGCATTGCGCGTATCCATGGCGTGTGCCGAGTGGCACGAGTTACATCCGAGCGATTCGTGGGCGCGCTCGGAGGCGAGCTCGACACGCCCGTCTCCGACGCGCATTGGCGGCAGCCCTGCGGCAACGCGCATTCCGTGGCGTCCCCGCTCCCAACCGTCGACTTCTCGGCGATGGCATTCGCGGCACGAGTCCTGATTCGGCTTGGCGAGCCAAGCCTGGCTCTCGGCGTCGGCGTGGCAGTCGTTGCAGGTCGTCCCCGCTCGACCGTGGGCGCTGGATTCGTACGCTCGGCCCTCCTCGCCGGACAACGCTGCCGCCGTTTGGGCTTCCCGTTCGAGCGTCGTCGTTTCGGTTTTCGATAGACTTCCGAATCGTTGGTGGCCGAGTTGGGCCGGTTCGTCGAGGTGCTTGATGAGGTAGTCTTCGTACAGCGCCCGGTTGTCGTGGAAGTTGTGGCACCCCACGTCGTCGCAGGAGTCGAACGCCATTCCCTCATGGCTCGGCCGCTCCGTTGCGATGTCCTGGTGACAGTGAAAACAGTAGTCTTCAGGAACGGTGACCCCCATCTCACGGGTCTGCTCTTCCTTGTGCTCCACGTGGCAAGTCACGCAGTAGCGCGCATCCAACACTTCTACCCGCGCGGCATTGCGTGGATCCGTGAACTTCGTGCGAGGGTGGGAATCCTCTGCTTCGGAGAGCTCGCCACCGTGGCAGCGCTGGCAAGCGCTTTGGATTTGGTCGGAGTTGGTAAACGAATCGGTGTGGCATTCGCCGCACGCCAGCTCGATTTGGTAGTGTCCTGCGCTGGTCTTTCCCGGGAGGAAGGCACGACGGCTCGCGCCCTCGCTGAACATGCCAACGCCGGCCGCGGTGAGCATGCCGATCGTCAAGGCGATCCACAGGGGAGTTGGGGCGAGGAGCTGCATCAGTCGATCAATCGCCTCGGAGCAATCAGAAGAAGTAGACCTTCACGACGTGGGCCAGCACCAGGGCCGGTAGCGGCCAGGTCGCCCAGATGTGCCAGCGCGTGGTGAGCTTGCGCGCTCGGGCGCCGGAGCTTCCGATGAACAAACGTTCGAGCCCTGCCGCGAGCGCGGCCGCCGCGCCGCCGAACGTCGCCAGCAAGAAGACGGCATTGAGCCAAGCGTCGAGATTCGCTCCGCTGCGAAAGCCCGTGTGGGCCAGCAGCAACAACAGCACCAACACTCCGGTTGCTACGTGGACGAAGCGCAGAGCGGAGTGCGACAGTTTCTGCAGCGGAGCAAGTCGCGGAACACGCTTGCGCAGCGAGACCGCGAGGCCAACTAGCGTCACTCCCACCAAAGCGAACCCGGTCGTCTGCTTGAGCCACTCTTCTCGCCACAGCGCATCCCAAGGAAAGGACTGGACTGTCGGAGAAAGGGGAACCGCAGGTAACATGACGGCGCCAGCGGTCAGCAGCAGCGCCAGCGCGCCGGCAATCGTCAAATGGCGTGGCGGTCGTGTCGCTTCGACCTCCTTGCCACTGCAAAGTGACTCGAGCAGCGGCCGGCAGGTGCCACACACCGTACTCGCGCCTGTCTCCTTGGCGAGCGCGTCAGCACTGGTAGCGCCGCGAGCGCGGGCGTCGCGAAGTGACCCACACGTGACTCCGGTACATGCGCACACCGCGGCGTTCGCCGGCCAGGTGGCGAGATTGACGATTGAGCCGTCCCAAACGAGTTCGCCCCGAGTGAATCGCGTCAGCTGCCGATTGGATATCCGCTTGTTCGAAGCCACCGCCTGCTGGGCGAGGTGAAGTTCCTGCCAAGGTCCGATCGCTGCGGCGCCCACCACTGTGCCCCGTCGGACTAGCAGTTTACGAAAGCTGGTTTCGTCGGTGCACGCGTGGTGCTCCGTGCCAAGATCGGTAACGTTGCTTTCGCCGACGACATTCAGCTCGAGGTGGGGGATCTTCAGCCGTGTACTAGTGATCGTCCCCTCGAAGTTGGCGCTCTCCCCCGCAAGACGTCGGACCAGTACGTCTGCCATCAGTCGGCCCGGTGCGACGAGTCCGAAGCTCAAACCCCGGTGTCGGGCACACTCGCCGACGGCATAGACGTCCGGTTGGGACGTGCACAGCTCATCGTCGACGAGAATGCCTCCGAACAAGTCGCAGTTGATCCCCGCTGCGCGGGCAACGTCGTCGCGGGCGCGGACTCCAGCCGCGATGACCACGAGGCACGCTTCGATGGTTTGCTCGTCGCCCAGTTGCAGCGTCAGCTCGGGCGCGGCTCCAGAAATCCCAGAAAGGCGAACGCCTTTGTGGATCTGATAGCCGGCTCGAGCGAGCGCCGACTCGAGGTGCTTGGAGGTTTCCGCATCCAGTTGGCGCGGCATGAGATGGGAACCGCTTTCGATCAACTCAATAGACAACCCCAACGACTCGAGCTCAGCCGCAGCTTCGAGACCGAGTAATCCCGCGCCCACGACCACCGCCGGGCGCTGGGAGAATTGGCAGTCGATGGCGAGCGCGCGCAGGCCTTCGGCGTCCTTTGCAGTCCTATAAACGGCGACGCCGGGGCAATCGACCCCGGGAAGCTTGGGGATGATCGGGGAGGACCCCGTCGCGAAGACCAACTTGTCGAAGCGGTACGAACCTCCCGCCGTTTCGACGCGCTTTCTTTCGATGTCACAGCTGCGGACGGCGCTCCCGAGGATGAGTGTGATCCCATGCTCCGCATACCAGGCAGGGGGCACCAAGGTCAGGTTGTCGATGGCCTTGCCGCGCAACACGTCAGAGAGGTGGACGCGGTCGTACGCTGGAACCGGCTCTTCGCCGATCACCGTGATCTCGTAGTGCCGGTGCAGGCTGCGCTGGACGAGCTGCTTGCACAGGTGAGCACTGACCATCCCGTTGCCCACCACCACTAGCTGGGGCTTGGACTCCTCTGCCTGGGTTGCAACGTCGGTAGGCACGGGACTGACGGCATCGTTGACTGGCGACGATGCGCGTTCTGCTTCCGGATTGTTGCGTCCCGGGTGTTGATGTGTGGTGGTGAACACAGGCCTGGGCTTCGGTGGTGCGGGTGTTGCCCAGTTAACTACTGCCGCGAGGTCGATCAATCAGAAATCGGTTGCCGTGAGTCGGGAGCATTGCGGAAACTTGGTTAGGGTTGGGTTTCGAAACTCCGACGTGTATCGGGTGAACATCTGTCGGAAACGCGCGTCCCCGATTGGTGCACGTCGTTACTTCCTCGTGTGTTGAGGGAAACACTCACGTCGTTGTCACGAGGCGGAAGTGCCGGACGGTGGGCATGTTTCCTGTTGAAGAAAATGTTCGTACCGGGATTCGATGGCGTGTTTCGCGAAGCGTGCGTGGTCATTGGTGACGTTGTCGGCATCGTTTCTTCCCAGCATCGGAGCGAACGCATCGAGTCCAAGTGTGTCGTCGGGGTTTTGCCTGCGTCGACGTCGGCAGTTCCTTCACTTGGAGCGACATGGGTGGAGGCCCACGAATCATCGTCCCGGCAGGCGCCCGCTCGCTGCTCGCCTCGTCGCGCTACAGATCGTCGGGGGGCTCGCCGCCGACGTTGCTGAGTGTGGGTCACGCGTGTCACCCGGAACACGGCAGGGGCTGAGGCCACCGGATGCGATACGAGGTGTGCAGTGCTGGCGTCCCGGCCCCGCTCAGCGCAGGAACACAGGCTGGGCGATGGCGAGCAACATCGGGGAAACCAGCCTTTCCTAGGTGTTTCGTCGTCCCGCGGGTCGAACATTCCGGACTGCCATCCAGATCACCACTTGGAAACACAGGCAGGGCTCCAGTCGACGAATTGTTGCCGGTAGGTGGCGCGACCAGGTCGCGCCGGTAAACCGCCTCGCGTCGAGTTACAAATGCGTTTCTCCGCGGCACGTTCACTACTCGAACCTTCGGGCAATGTTTCTGAGTCAATACATTGCATGACAGTGCTCGCAGTGTTTCCAGTGGATTAACGGTTGCCCTGCTTGACCTGGTGGGCTGTGTTCGTACCCTGGGGACACGTTGCTCCCGAAAGCGACCATTTGATCACTGTAGGCAGCAACCGTTGCCCTGACCCGAAGGTACTCGCATGAAGAAGAAGGAAATCAAGCCGTTACTGTCCCAGTCAATCAGCCGTCGGCAAACGTTGGTGGGCCTCGCTGGTGCCTCCGCGTGGGTGGCAGGTTGTAGTAAGGACGAGCCTGCCAAGCCGGCAGCACCCGCTGCCGCCGCGCCGAGCGCGGGGGGCGAGACCAAGACGGCCGCTGCAATCGCCGGCCTCGACCTGGAGAAGGATGAGCTCAAGTTGGGCTTCATCAAGCTGACCGACTGTGCTGCACTCGTGATCGCGAAGGAGCTCGGCTACTTCGAAGACGAAGGCTTGAGCGTCGAGCTCGAGGCTCAGGCAAACTGGAAGGTACTGCTGGATCGAGTCATCAGCGGAGAGCTCGACGGGGCGCACATGCTGTCGGGTCAGCCCATCGGCGCAACGATCGGGTTTGGAACCAAGGCACACGTCATCACGGCATTCAGCATGGACCTGAATGGGAATGGCATCACCGTCTCCAACGCGATTTGGAAGATGATGCAGCAGAACGACCCGGAGCTCAACAAGCCGCAGCCCAAGCACCCCATCAGCGCCGCCTCGTTGGTTCCGATCGTCAAGAAGTTCAGCGCTGAGGGCACGCCCCTGAAGATGGGAATGGTGTTCCCGGTTTCGACACACAACTACGAACTGCGATACTGGTTGGCCGCGGCGGGAATCCACCCGGGCATGTACACCAAGGACAACACTCAGGGGGTGATTGACGCGGACGTATTGCTCAGCGTCACACCTCCTCCCCAGATGCCTGCGACACTCGAGGCGGGTACCATCAACGGCTACTGTGTCGGGGAGCCTTGGAACCAGCAGGCGGTCATGCGTGGAATCGGCGTTCCGGTCACGACCAACTACGACATTTGGAAGAACAACCCCGAGAAGGTGTTCGGTGTGTCCAACGACTGGGCCCAGAAGAACCCCAAGACCCACGTTGCTTTGGTCAAGGCATTGATTCGGGCTGGGCGATGGCTCGACGAGAGCATCGAGAACCGGAAGAAGGCCTGCGAGATCCTCGCCAAGCCGACCTACGTCGGTGCCGACTACGAGATCATCGCCAACAGCATGACCGGCACGTTCTTGTTTCAAAAAACCGACAAACGGGACATGCCCGACTTCAACGTGTTCTACCGGTACCACGCGACCTACCCGTTCTACTCTGACGCAATTTGGTTCCTCACCCAGATGCGTCGTTGGGGGCAGATCACAGAGGCGAAACCTGACGCGTGGTACCACGACGTAGCAAAGCAAGTTTACAAGCCCGACATCTACAAGGAAGCCGCCAAGGCGCTCCTGGACGAAGGCAAGATCAAGAAGGACGAGGTCCCTTGGGATACCGACGGCTACAAGGCAGCCACCGGCGATTTCATCGATGGAGTCGAGTACGACGGACGCAAGCCGATCGAGTACCTCAACAAGCACAAGATTGGAAACAAAGATCCTGTAGGGTGAAGTGCTAGCAGGCGGAAATGCAGGCCATGCCAGTGGCGTTCAGAGTCGCTGGCATGGCGTTGGAAAGACAGAAGAGCGCGTTTTGTGACAGTAGTGAGATTGAAGACCTGACGGCGGCACCCGCGCTGTTGCAATGCGAGCAGGAAGCCACAGGTCGTTCGAAAGGGATGCGAAGATGTTGATGAAAGAACGGTTGTTGAAGACTTTGGACATCGCGGGCTTGAAAGTATTCGAGCCTATTTTGCGGCTCGCATATGGCGACGATCCAAAGGAGCAACTGCGCAAGATCGTCGCTTTCATCGGCGTGCCGATCTTCGCGTTCATGATGTTCCTGTTGGTATGGACCGGTGCCGCCAAGACGGTCGAAACCAAGTTCGGAACGCTTCCCACTCCGGTTCAGGTATGGGACGAGGCGAGCAACCTGATCGATGCCCACTTCGAGCAGCGCAGGGCGGAGCAGGAGTTCTACGCGGAACAGCAAGGCAATGCGCAGGTCATCGAGGCTAAGGCAGCGGAGTTGACGGCTGCGTTGGCCTCCGCGAGTCCAGAACAAAAGGCGACGCTCGAAAAACAGATAGCGAAACTGCAAAACCGTGCGGAGCGTGCTCGGAGCAAGAGGTACTCGGCGAGTCCGACGTATGTCGACCAGATCCTCACCAGCCTGAGGACCGTTTTCGCGGGGTTCGTCGTTGCGTCGCTCGTCGCCATCCCCATCGGCATTCTGTGTGGCCTGAGCCCGCTCTTTCTTGCTGCGGTCAATCCGCTGATCCAAATCTTCAAGCCCGTATCCCCACTTGCCTGGCTCCCAATCGTGATGATCGTGGTGGGAGCGTTGTACACGACTGACCCACGAAGCGCGTGGTTCGAAAAGTCGTTCATCAGTTCGGCGCTGACTGTTTCCCTTTGCTCCCTTTGGCCCACGTTGGTGAACACGGGGCTCGGGGTGGCCTCCATCGAGAAGGACCACGTCAACGTCGCGAAGGTGCTCAACCTCGGCTTTTGGACGCGGATCCGGAAGATCGTCGTGCCCTCCGCGCTGCCGCTCATCTTCGCTGGACTGCGCATCTCGCTGGGCGTGGGTTGGATGGTGCTCATCGCCGCGGAAATGCTGGCTCAGAACCCCGGCCTCGGGAAGTTCGTTTGGGATATGTTCCAGAATGGCAGCAGCCAAACCCTGGCGCAGATCATCGTTGCCGTGTTCACGATTGGTTTCATCGGGTTCCTGCTCGACCGCGTCATGATCATTCTGCAGCGTTCAGTCAGTTACGATTCGGCGGTCAGTGCCTGATTCGAAGGGCGTCGTCGTAGAGAGTCTGAGGAGATTGTCATGGCACTGTTGGAACTGAAGAGCGTGAGCAAGTCCTACGGCGAGGGGGTCAACCGGACGGACGTGCTCGAGGACATCAACCTGGAAATCGAAGAAGGAGAGTTCGTCGCGATCGTCGGCTTCTCCGGAAGCGGAAAGACCACGTTGGTATCCTTGATGGCTGGCTTGGTCGAAGCGAGCAACGGATCGCTGACCTTCGATGGTAAGGCCATCAAGGGTGCGGGCCCCGACCGCGGCGTGATTTTTCAGAACTACTCGTTGCTGCCCTGGCTCACCGTACTCGAGAACGTCATGTTGGCGGTGGACACGGTGTATCCCGATTGGGGTAAGGCCAAGCGCCGTGCCCACGCGCTGAAGTACGTCGAGATGGTCAATCTGACGCCGGCAATCGGAAAGAAGCCCCACGAGTTGTCCGGTGGTATGCGCCAGCGCGTTTCCGTCGCACGCGCTTTGGCGATGGAGCCACGGATGTTGCTGTTGGACGAGCCCCTCGGCGCGTTGGACGCCCTCACCCGCGGAACTCTGCAAAAGGAGATTGGCAAGATCATCACGCAAGGAGAGCGCACGGCATTGTTGATTACCAACGACGTCGACGAGGCAATCCTCTTGGCAGACCGAATCATCCCCCTTCGCCCGGGCCCGAATGCGACGCTCGGCCCGTGTTTCGACGTACATCTGGCCAAGCCGCGCGATCCCACGGAGCTCAACTCGGATCCGGACTTCAAACGAATTCGGAACGAGCTGACTGAGTACTTGATTGAATGTCGTCGTCGCAATCGCGAGTACGAGGCGAAGGATCCAAGCGGCGTCATCCGCATCAAGCCTCCTTCCGCCCAACCCATAGACTTGACCGCAGCGTGATGAGCCCCATCTGCCTGATGAACCCGAACGGAGCAATCTGACATGGCCGCATTCGTAGAACTATCGAACCTGGGCAAGACCTACGAGACCCCTAAGGGTCCAGCGGTCATCGTCGAGGATTTCAACCTTCGGTTGCAGAAGGGAGAGATCGTCGCGCTGCTCGGTCATTCCGGCTGCGGCAAGTCGACAGTACTGAGCATGGTTGCCGGCCTGAACGACATCACCCAGGGTGGTGTGTTGGTCGACAATCGCGAGATCCATGGGCCCGGGCCGGATCGAGGCGTCGTCTTTCAGGCGCCATGTCTGATGCCGTGGTTGACTGCGCTCGAGAACGTGCTGTTGGGCGTCGACAGAGTGTACCCGCACGTCAGCCGTCGAGAACGGCAGGATATCGCCGGTTACTACTTGCAGCTTGTCGGCCTTGCGGACGCGATGCAGAAGACACCGAAGGAGTTGTCCACCGGCATGCAGCAGCGCGTGGGCATCGCGCGAGCCTTTGCCATCTCTCCCAAGATGCTGTTGTTGGACGAACCCTTCGGCATGCTGGATTCTCTGACGCGCATGGAGCTGCAGGAGGTGCTGCTCGACATGCTTCAGTCCGATGGGAAGACGGCGCTGATGGTGACCCACGACGTCGACGAGGCACTGTACGTTGCGGATCGAATCGTGATGATGACCAATGGTCCAGCCGCGCGGGTCGGCCAGATCATCGACGTGCCTTTCGAGCGCCCGCGCGTTCGCACGGTAGTCTTGGAGCATCCCGAGTACTACGCACTGCGCGGACAGATGATCGAGTTCCTCGAAGATCAGGACCACAAACGAGAGCGCGCCGGGGCCGGCAACGGTGACGTCAATGACGACGAGTCCGAAGCCGACGACGACGACGGGGAACTGTCGACGGCTCGGCGCGAAGTTGCCTGATCGGGACGTACCGCTCTCGGGTCATCGGGCGTCCGAATCGAGAGGACTAGAGGATTCGGCTCACTGGGATCAGCTCGGTGAGCCGAGTCGTTTGGACGTCTGGAAGTTTCCTGCACCCTCGCCAGGGAGAGACTACCGTTTGAGTTGCTCGCTGCGTTTGCACGCCCAGCGGTTGCCACTATCGCACGCTCTGGCGTAGAGCTCCGCCGCCTTCTGAGGGTCCTCTTCGACGGCGAGGCCGATGTCGTACATCATCGCCAGGTGCGCGCACGACTCGTGCTGCCCGCCGTCGCATGCCTTTTCGTAGTTTGCGGCGGCCTGGTCGTAGTCTTGAGGAGCGCCGTCGCCGGTCTCGAACATGCGCCCGAGCTTTCCACAGGCCGCCGCATCACCGGAGCCGCACTGGCTCTGGCAGGCGGCTTGATTGGCGCAGCCGCTGCTCTGACTTACGGCCGCGGCCTGTGCCGCGGAGTTGGCTTCGGGGCTCGAGCCGCCACACCCGGTCAGCGCCAATCCTGCTCCAAGCGCGAACGTGTGCTGCCAGCGTGCCCCGATCACGATGCTCCGAGCGCGGCGAGCGCTTGATCGATGTCGATCAGCTTCTCTCTGGGTTTGCCCACTTCGGCACCCCGCGCGCGTTCCAGCTCGTCGAGTTGGAGCCATTGCTTGAATGATAGGTGCCGGACCCCCCGAGCGTCGAGGAGTTGTTCGATCGCCGGTGGCGGCTTGGTCGGATCGCCGAGGTTTTGCAGCATTCGGTCGACCGTTGCTTTGGCGTCGCCCTTGTTCGTGCCGATGACACCTTGGGGACCGCGCTTGAGCCATCCCACGGCGTACGTCTGCGGATCCAGTGTGCCGTCGTCACGCAGCAGTTGGCCGTCGGTATTCGCCGCGATCCCGCTGTCGGGTGCTATCGGCAACCCGGGGATGGAGTGGCTCCGATATCCTACCGCTAGAATTGCCAACCCCGCGTCGAGCACCTCGGTCCGTCCGGAGTCGACGGCTCTGGCCGACCCGTCGGGGCGCGATTGCAGGGCGTTGATGGCGAGCTCGATTGAGGTCAAACGCCCTCGCTCGCCGATAAATGTCTTGGGTGAACGCAAGAAGTCGAAGTGGAGCGTCGCATCGCCCGTTGGGGACTCCTTGCATCGTGCGGCCAAATACTCGAGCTTCGCGAGCTGCGCTTTGGGGAGTTCTGCATCGGACATTGCTCGTTCGAGCAACTGCAGGTCGCAGGACACGCCGATCCCCGGTCGGTCCAGCAGGCCGCGGAGCTCCTTCAAGGCAAAGCTCGCGTGTTGCGGGCCGCGGCGCACCAGAAAGTGTACGTGACGAACTTCGCGTTTGGCGAACCGCGCCAGTGCATACTCAGGCATGTCAGTCTTGGCCAGTTCAGCCTGACCACTGGTCAGCAATCTGCCGAGGTCCATCGATACGTCACCGGCACCGACGACCGCCACCCTAGTGACTCCGAGATCGATATCGCGCTTCGTGTAGTCGGGGTGACCGTTGTACCACGACACGACTTCCAGTGCCGAGTGTACACCTGTGAGATCTTCTCCTGCTACACCCAGTTCTTTCGCCTGTTCACATCCGGTGGCAAAGACGACCTGTTCGTAGAGGCCGAGTAGCTCCGCCGTGGTGATGTCTCGGCCTACGGTGACGTTGCCAAAGTAGCGCAGTCGCTCATGCTGTCCGGTACGCGCGAAGCCACTTTCTACGGACTTGATCTTCTGGTGGTCAGGCGCAACGCCGTACCGCACCAGGCCGTACGGCGCGGCGAGGCGCTCGAAGAGATCGACGCGAATGTCTGGTTGCTTCAGGAGCGCTTCAGCTGCGAAGAATCCAGCGGGCCCTGCTCCGATGATGGCGATGTAGCGTTGGCGCAGCGCTTCTCCCATGTGTCGAGCATATATCAAACGCGGCAGCGGGGAATGCTTGTTTCAGATGGTGGCGTGGAAGCAGGCGAGAATCTCGGAGTCGCCGTACGTGCCGACGCGAATCTTGCGCGCGACCCAGCGTTGCGGGACTGCCCTGGGACAGCGCCGAGCACACCGGGACCAGTCGAGCCCACCGTTCAGCGAGGCGACCGAGCTCGACGGAGCGGGACGAGCGTCACTCACTACTCAGTCGATCCCAAGGTCAGCTCGTTTGGCTGCCTGCAGTTCAACTTTGCGGGTTCGCCCTTCGAAAGCCACTTGCCAGGCGCCGAGCCCAGCCGAATGAAGCGGAAGCCGCAGCGGCTGGTGAGCCAGGTGTTCGTTTTGCCCACTTCAACGCCGTGCACGTAAACATTTGCGTTCACTGTCGAGTGAACGAACAGATAGGCCTGGTCCTCTCCCAGTTCTTCCAGATCAGGAACGTCGTTTGCCGGCCCTGGCTCGTCCCGCGGTGGCGGGGTCGGAACTGCTTCGTCTTCGGTGGGCGAAGTGGTCGCCACTTCCGCCCCGGGCACGACCTCGTCCCCGCGCATCGTCGAGGTGGGCAATTCCTCGGGGGAAGCTGTCGACGCTGTGGGAGCGTCGTTCGCGACGCGCTCAGGGGGCGTGAGAGTCGCAGCGGGAAGCGTCGTCTGCCCGGTTTGCATCGGACTCAAACCTCTGGTCGCGACGGGTTCGCCTTGACGCGTTGCGCTGATCTGCGACGGGGGTTGGTGGGTGTCTTCTCGCCCCGAGGAAGACGCAGCACCGGCACGAAGCCGTTCGTAGACGCGGGGGCCCAGCAATAGAGCACCGAGTGTGACGGCCGCGGCAACCAAAGCGGTTCGAACCGAGTTGCCACGTCGTCGTCTGCGGTGACTCGGTGAAGTCGTCGGATCCTCCTCGCGAGTTTCGGTACTGGTGGCCATCTCCGGGTTGGTTGCCCGACGCCGGCGAGGTGGCGGCGCAGTGCGTGGACGGGTCTCGACGGGTTGTGCCGGCGGTGTGTCGGGAATGGCCTCTGCTAGCGCGGGGGGCTCAGCCGGTTGTGGCGGTAGCGATTCGACATCATCATCGCGCAGCAGTGAGGTGTGCCCTTCGCTTGGACTCACGGATACCGGTTCGACAGGGGGGGGCGCGGGCGCGGGTTCCGGTTCCTGCAGTGGTTGCTCGTCGTCGGTGGACGTCGCGTCCTGCGGAACATCGTCTGGCTCCAAGTCCGCCAGGGTCATTGGCGGCGCTTGCGGTGCGGGTGCGTGGCCAGTTGCCCAGTCCACGGGCAATGGCATGTCCGGGTTACCGATGCCGATCACCGTGCGGACGTGCTTGGGGCCGACAGGGGGCTCGCCCCGCGGTGGCGGGTCGTCGTCGAAGTCGATCCTCGGATCGATCGGCTCAGTGATCGCCGTTTGCGACAGGCGCGGCACGGGTTCCGCTTCGTCGGTGGGGGGCTGCGCTCTCGCCTCCGTCACGCTCGGCGGGACAGGGAGCTCGACGATGGTGTTCTCTCCTGACGTCGACGCGTCCTTGGATGTCGGTGTCGCGACAGGGGGGCGGGCAGCGAGTGAGCGGGCCCTTTGTTGGTCCACGGCCGCGATCCCTTCTGGAGGAAGGGATGCGCGGATGGCGTTCAAGACCGCATCCTGTGAGCTGACGGATGGGGGGCGAGGGGCGGGCTGACGTTGACTTTCGGATTCGGACGCCCACGTGCTGCTCGGAACGTCGACAGCCCTGACGGCCAGCGGGGTCACCACCGCTTCGCCTGGCAGCCGTGACGGGGTCGGCTTTGGGCGTACGGAGCGGTGCGCGACGATGGGTCTCTCCGGGACTCGACTCTGTCGTGACGTGTCGACACGTTGGGGGATCGGGGCTTCGGACTTCTGGGATAGCGTTGCTCCGGCGGCCCCTGGCAGCATCGAGATCTGGCTGGGTGGAAGAACTGAGCGCTGCTTGCCGGACTTTGCCGTGGTTGCCGGCTTCGGCGTTTGTGATAGCCGCGGAACTTGAATCGAAGCCATCGACGGACGACCAGGCTGCTTTGGCGGGCGATTCGACGGCAGCGGCACTCGGAACGCGCTCGACGCAGACGTCGAGACTTCGTGCACCCCTCCTCCCGGGGTCGCCACCTCCAAGGATTCGAACCCCATGCGCCACAGCTCGAGGTCGTCGCCGAGGCCGTCCAAGATCCGCACGCCGAAGCCCGGCGGCGCGGTTTCCGCGCCCGCTTGCCCGAACGTGCGCGACCAGGCGACCTCTGCCAGGAGCTTCACGCGTCGCGGAACGTTCGGTGGCGTCATCTCCACCCACAGCCGCTCGCTCGTCGGTTCGAGCAACGTGCGCAGGTACAGGCCGCGCGAGCTCACGCTGTACGTGAACCCAAACTCGTCGCGGTCCAATCCGACTGGGCGAAACAGCACGATCGCACCGTACAACGCTCGGACTTCCGCCCGCTTCTGGGCTTCGGCCGTGGGACGCAGCAAGTTGAGCGCAAACAGTACGTTCTCAGGTGGGCCGTGGGAGGACATCACCACGACGTTGGGTGTCCCCTTCAATTTCGAGCGGATGCCGTCCACATCCAGGGTCTTGGTCGTGACGACCCAGTCGGCCGAGTTGCCGCCAGCGCGCGCGTCGCGGATGAGCTCGCCCGGATCTCCCAGCTCGGTGTTGAGGACGAACAGGCGGACGCTGTCTTTCGTGAGATAGAAGCGTGTCGCAACGGTGTCGGTTGCGTACTTCACGTTGAAGCCTGCATTGGCGAGCACTCGCCCCAACACGTCGCAGCGACTCCGTTCGGGATCGGCGATGACTGCTTCACCACGTGTGGCCGCGGTGATGGGTGCGACCTTTTCCGGAATCGACTGCAGCCGTGCGGCGAGCGGCTCCGCGGCACCCAACATCACGACATCGTCCGCTCCCCAGCGCAACGCGTTTGAAAAGGCGAGATCGGTCAACTTCGGCGAAAGGGCGATCAGCGGAACGTTGAACAATGCCCGACGCGCCCGTGCTTCGTGGCAAAATCGCGCCGCGCCCGGCGTGGTGAGATCGACCAAAAGCGCGCGGTAGGTTCCCGAGTCGAGCTGGCTGATCGCGTCGTCGGCCTTTTGTTGCAGCAGGCTTTCGAAGTTCAGATCTCGGCAGGCCGTCTCGAGTGCTGCCATCGCGGCACCCTTGAGGTTTCCAAGTACCAGCAACTGCCTCCGACTCACGCGCAGACCATATCACGGCCCCTGGGCGTCAGCCCCGTTTGGGGCCATAAAAGCCCGTTTTTTCTCGTAGAGTGTGGGACACCGCCAGGTGTCATCGGTCCGTCCTCTGGACGCCGCACACGAAACCGTGCGGCTGGTCGAGCTATCTCAGGTGCGACATCGCATCCCATTGCGTACACCACAGCCATTGACCACAAGCCCCTCCAGTCGTCGCAGCTCGCTCCCCAGCGGTTGCCAGCCGGTCCCCAGTTCCCCGGGTCGCAGTCAGGAATCGTCGCCATGAACACGGAAGCCACCGACACTCAGTTCGCCCGACGCGTGATCGTCGGGTTGTCCGTCTTCGTTTGTGTGGCGGTTGCAGTCGTCATCGGACTGCTTCCGAAAACGACTGCGGGAGTGGGGCCAGCGCCACTTGCCACTTTCAATGCCTGCCTGAACGCGACGGCCGCTTGCGCGCTGGTCGTCGGCTACGTCGCCGTACGCCGTGGCGCTCTGCGCCTTCATCGCGCGTGCATGCTGACCGCCTTCGCGCTTTCGTCGCTGTTCTTGGTTTTCTATCTCCTGCACCACGCCCGCGTCGGTTCGGTTCCCTTCCAAGGCGAAGGCTGGTTGCGGTTCGTGTATTTCGGTTTCTTGATCCCGCACATTCTCTTGGCGGCCGTCATCATCCCGCTCGCCTTGTTCACCATCTACCGAGGCTGGACCGGTCGAATCGGTGGGCATCGCAAAGTCGCACGCTGGACACTCCCGCTGTGGTTGTACGTGTCGGTGAGCGGCGTGGTGGTCTACTGGATGCTCTACAACACGTGAGCGGCTCGGCTCCCCCGGCGTAACCCAGGGTGGGGACAGCCATGAGCCGAGCGTTCGGTCGGATGGGGAACCCATGCGGATTTCCACGTTGCTGGGTGTTCGTTTGGCGTCGGCCCGAGGCGGTCAGACGGGTAACGACGTCACATGGCCGCGAAGGTTGTGTTACCCAAATGTAGCAACTGTCTCGAGTGAAGCGCTGCGCACGCGCGGTTTCGCGGGGCGTGTGATTGACGATGGAGAGATTTGCACTGGTTGCATTCGTTCGAAGCCGCTTGACAGGACCGGGCGCCAGCCGCGTGGCGCTGGTCGTTTTACTGGCGCCCGCACTCGCCTCGATCTGTCTGGATGTCGCCTTGCGCGGCGGCGACATCGCCGACTTCTCGACGTGGCAGAAGCTGACCTACGTCGCGGCTTGTTCGCAGAGTTGCTGCGTTTGGGCGCTGCTGTTGTGGGCGGTATCTCAGCGTGCCGTCAGCGGCTGGTTTGCGGGGGGGGTTTTCGTCTTGGGCATGACGTTCTCCCTCGGCGGGCAAGCGTACTTCTTCGAGCAGTACCACGCGTACCTCAACAAGGACTTGACGCTCTTTGCTGCGGACTTGACCGATAGCGTGTTCAGTCAGCTTCGCGCGGACGCAACGAGTTACGCGACTTCCAAGTTGCCGTTCTTCGTGCTTGCGCTGGGCTTGGTGGTGTTGCGCTGCAAAACGATGCCCGTCGCGCGGCCGCGGCTTGCCTGGTTGGCTCCGCTGCTGTTCGTGGGGAGCTGGTTCATTCCGACGCAACATCGGGCAGCCCAGGCATCGACACCCGACACGCTGTACCTCAACGCGATTGGCGCTTACGTCTGGGGGCAATTGGGCGGGCTCGAAGACGACCAACGCACCCGTCCTTCGTTGAGGCATTCAACGCACGTCGCTCCGATCGACGCGCGTCCCGCCGTTCCTCGCAACGTGGTGTTCGTCGTCAGTGAGAGTGTTCGTGCCGATGCCTTTTGTTCCGAGTTCGAGCCCGGATGCAGGCAGAGTCCGACGACGAACGAGCTGCTGCCGGGGCGTCACGGGCTGCGCCAGATGCGCGCCCTCGATTCGACTACGGCGATCTCATTGCCCGTGCTGTGGGCGGGGGTTGCTCCTTCGGATACTCACGAAGTGCTGCATACCTGGCCCTTGTTGTTCGACTACGCCAAAGCCGCCGGTTGGCAGACTGCCTACTGGACGGCGCAGAACCTGTTCTTCGCCAATTCGAGGCTATTCGTTCAGAATCTCGGCGTAGACAGCTTCGTGAGCGCGACCCAGCTGCAGGGGGATGCCGATTTGGACATGGGGGCGGACGAAGCGCGCCTTGCCGACTACGTGCAGAGCAACGTCGCCAATCTGCGCGAGCCGTTCTTCGTCGTTCTGCATCTCGCCAACGTTCACTATCCGTACTTCGTCGACGAGCACCGAGAACAACCGCATCAACCCGCAGCGTTCGAGAAGGGCCCGGATTCGACCACCAAGTTGCGCAATTACTATCAAAATGCGGTCGTGCAACAGGACACCCATCTGGGGAGAATGATCCGGGCGATTCGCGATGCGTCATTCGGGCCCCGTACCGTGGTGATGTACACGAGTGACCACGGCGAAGCGTTTCGCGAACATGGGCAAATGGGCCATACGTTCACTTTGTTCGATGAAGAAGTGAAGGTCCCAGCCTTCGTCGATGCGCCAGCAGGTTCGCTCACCCAGGAGGAGCGCACCGCGTTGATCGCTCATCGCGATCACTTCACCTTTCACCCTGACATGATGGTCACGGCACTGGACCTGATGGGCGTTTGGGACGCGCCGCAACTCGATCCGTTCCGCGGCAAGTTGTTGGGCGCCAGCCTCCTGAGACGCCCCGCACCAGCTCGCACACTGCCGATGACCAATTGCGCCGCTGTGTGGAGTTGTGCCTTCGAGAACTGGGGCGTCATGCGCGGCGAGATCAAGTTATTTGCTCGAACTCCCTATGACCGCGGTTGGCAGTGCTTCAACACGCGGCTCGATCCATCGGAAGAGCAACAGAGCGACGACCCGTTGTGCGACCAACTTCGCGGTCACGTCTTGAACGTCTTCGAGCGGCCGCCAAAGTGAACTGAATGAGAGTTCGCGATTCGCGGACTCTCATTCGATGCAACAGAGAATGGAGTCGAAGAAACGCCCGACAATCGTGCTCGCCGTGCTTGCCCCTTTAGAGTCGTAGGGGCCTGTTCTGCCTTCTGAGCCCCTCGAGCACCGCTTCGGGGTTCTCGATGCGCGGGCGGGCGCGGACGAAGAAGAGCTTGAGTTCCAGTCCCCAACTGTTCTCGGTAACCAGTTCGACGTAGCCGTGACTGTTCTCGACAGCCCTGACCAACACGCCCAGCGGGCCGAGACCTGCCGGTGGGGCGCTGGGCGCCAAGATCACGCGTTCGAGCGCAGCCAGTGGGGCCCCGAGCTTCAGATCCATGATGCGGACTTCGACGGTCCGATCCAGTTCTTTCAGCGCCACCAGTGGCCCGCTGCCTTTCGAGGCCTGCTTGGCGGCGCTGACCAAGAAGCTCTGCATCGCGTCGCGGAGCTCGCCACGGTGGGCGACGACGTGTGCCGTGTCCCTCGGGGTTTGCAAGCGCAGTTTGGAGCGTGCCTCACCGGGGATGGTACTGAGTAGCCGTTGCATCAAGCGCGCGAGAGAGAACACCACCAAAGGATCGCCTTGCTGCGGGGCAATGCTGGCCCGAGGGGCGATGCTGTCGCTGGCGCTCGACAGTTCCGTCAACGACGCCATGAATCCGCCGACGTCTTCGTCGTCGGTCTTTGGTAGCGCGAACACTTGAAGCTTGAGCGCTTTGACGTCTGGTGCGTCGTTGCGGCGAACGGGGATGTCGAGCGAAAACCCGTCCTCGCCGATGTTGCTGAGCAGCGGAGCTTGTTGCCCCACTTGCTGGGTGAGTGTTTCCAACAACTCGCGCAGGGCGAGTTGCCCCTGAGCAAGTGTCCCGCCAGCCGCGGTCGTCGGCGAATCGATGCTCAACTGCGGTATCCAGCGCAGCCAGGCCTTGCCCAAGATGCGAACGTCGCCGAAAGGATCCGCGTAGCACAACCCAACGGGCGCGTACTGGACCAGTCGGTTCATCAGTCGCAGTTCGGCCAAAGCCGTCCGGGCGCCACTGAGCATGAGTTCCGAACCGCTGCCCATCGATGTCGTCGACAACCCGCCGGGGCGAAGTTGAGCTTGCTCTTGCTGCAGCACGATTCGCCGGTTGCGGATCAACGCGGCCAGGTCGTCTGCGAGCGCTCGAGCGACCAGGGGATTGTCCGCGAAGTAGTCTGCGGCGCTCTGACCGATGAGCAACAGGTAACCCTCGATCTCGCCGCGATACGCGACGGGCACCATCACCGTCGGTACTCCGTTCATGACCAGGTAGTCGTCGACCACGCTGGAGACGGGCACGCCTTGTTGGTTGGCATAGGGCGTGCGTCGAATGTCGCGACGGCGTTCGCGAATGACCGACTCGTCCAGTTCACCGTTTGGCCACACCTTGAGGCGCCAGCTAAACGGCGGCAACTCGGCGACCAAGACGTCATCGGCGGGATGGGCCTGGGCTGCTCTGCGCGCGAGGCTCTGCCAGAATGCCGCTTCGTCTACGTAAGCAGGCGCTCGGACTTGCAGCAAGCGACTCGCCTTTTGGAGCAATCGTTCCACACTGCGATCCGCTTTCATCGCGACGATTCGCCGCGGCAGCTCGAGGCATCCCCAACAGGCGACGCTGGCCAGCACCACGGCAGGCGTGGGGGGCAATACGTTCCACGCGAGGCATGCTGGTGTCAGGAGCGTCAGCGACAGCCCAAGGCCGAAGTAGGTCCCCATTCTCCAGCGTTGGTTCGCCCGCCACCGTGAAGTGGCGAGGGCAGTCAGTGCGGATGCCAGCGCAGCGATGGCGATGAGCAGCCAGTGCTTGGGTGGGGTCAACGGTGGGCTTTGCAGGCCTGCGGCGAGGCGTGACGCCAGGCGTCGATCCCGTCGTTCCGGCTCGTCGTCGGCCAGCGCAATCGCCACGACTTTGCCGGCGAGTGCGCTTGGATCCACTTGTTTCGAATACAGCGATTCGATGGAAACGACCGGCACGGCGTCTAACGAATAAACGCGCAACCAACGTGACTTGGCCATGCCCAATGCTTCGAGCAAGGGCGTAAATGCATCGACGTCAAAGCCGGTCGGCAGTGAAGACGCGTCGTCGACGAGCGTCGGCGGAAGCGCTTCGATCGGCGGGATGACTTCCGGGTCGATTCCAGGCAGGTTGGTTTCGGGAGGGCAGAGCGGCCCGACGACGCCGCTCATCAACCCAGCCTGTGCGCCAGCGTTGGTGAGAGCTCGGGTGACCATTTCACCACACTGGCCGTCCTTGATGCTGCGCGACGAAACGGTCAGCAACACGACGCGAGTGGCATTCGCCTGGGTCTCGGACAGCCGTAGCAACCCCGAGTACCAACGATCGATGAACACCGGCTGGGCACAGGCCGCTGCGGTCAAGACTCCGACGAGCGCAGCCAGCAGCGGCAGCGGCAGGTACCTCCAAACGTCGGCTCGCCGCGGCGCCGGACCAGACATGGGTCGCGGCTGAAGGAATTCCTTCGGCACCTTCCGCTTGGGTCGTTTGCTAAGCACGAGAATTCGCCTATGTTCCCAGCGATGCCGGAGGACTGGGGGCTACATCAGCTGCTTCCAAGCAACGGTCTCGATCGAAGCTTGCATGCGCCCGTCTTCATCGGGTTGATTCTACTGAGTTTCTTCAAAGAGACCTTGGGATGGACCTATGCCGGCCTCGTCGTCCCCGGCTACCTTGCCACAGTTTTCGTGGCGGCGCCGGTAACCGGCGTTCTCGTCGTGTTGGAGTCAGTGCTTACGTATGTCGCGTCCGTGGCGCTCGGGCGTTGGCTGCCGCGTACCGGTGCCTGGTTTACCTTCTTCGGCCGCGAGCGCTTCCTGTTGATCATCGCGGTCGGATCGTTCGTGCGGTTGTTCGTCGAAGGGGCGGTCGTACCGCGTGTCGTTTCCGAGTTGGGGCTCACGCATTCCCGCGAGTTGTACAGCTTGGGCCTCGTGTTGGTGCCGTTGCTGGCGAACAGCTACTGGAATGCTGGGTTGATTCGGGCATTGCCGCGTGTGAGTGTCGTTACGACGTTGACGTACCTTCTCGTCACGCAGGTGCTGCTTCGCTACACGAACTTCACCGTCTCACGTTTTCAAGTTGCGAACGAGTCCGTCTCGCTGGCCTTCTTGGAGTCGCCTCATGCACACATCATCCTGCTGATGGGCGCGGTGCTGGGCGCGCGCAACAACGTCCGCTACGGCTGGGACTACAACGGCATCTTGGTGCCCGCGCTGCTGGCTGTGGCTTGGTACCAGCCGACCAAGGTGCTGGCGACGGTGGTCGAAGCGCTGGTTGTGTTCTACCTCAGTGCGCTGCTCATCAAGGTACCGCCGCTGTCCAGGCTCTTGTTGGTCGGTTCGCGACGTCTGTTGGTCACCTTCAGCGTTGGGTTCGCGGTGAAGTACGTCAGCGGGTTCGTGTTGATGCGCTACGCGCCGCAGGTCCAGATGATCGATACCTTCGGCTTTGGCTACCTGTTGCCGAGCCTGATGGCAGTCAAGTTCTGGGACAAGCAGAAGGTGCTGCGAGTCTTGATGCCGACGTTGCAGGTCAGTATGGTCGCTTTCCCCCTGGGGATCGCGCTGGGTTACGTGCTGCGCTTGCTCAGTCCGGCGCCAGCGTCGGTCGTCGACCCTCGAACAGCGGTGGTTCGTGTCTCCTCGATTGCAGAGGCGCTGCTGCGCGGTGATAGTGCACCAGCTCCCCATCGTTCCGGGGCGTCGACGCGTCACAACGAAGTTTACGATAGCGCGCTCGACGTGATCGGCGCGACGGCTCAAGGCGATCACGACCTTGCATCGTCGCTGGCCGCATCGGTGGCGCTCACGGTGTCACGCTCGAAGGCTCGTGATTGGGTTGTCGTTGCGCCTGCCGTCGACGACCCCAATCGCGACTCTTTCGGCCCTCGCGTTGCGATTCGGGTGCAACGGTCGTACGGCGACGACTGGGGGATCATCGTCGATGGGCCGGCGCTGGCGTCTCCGGCGATTGCTGTGGCGCAAAGGCTTGCTCTTCGGCTTGGCGCGGGAGTCGTGGTTCTGCGTTCGCGCCTGCCCGAGATAGCTCCCAGTGATGATCAGTTCATCTCCAAGCTTGCCGAATTGCGAGGCATGAAGACTTGGTTGGTCGTCTCGAGCAATGACCGGGTGCAGCACGACACCGGCAGGTTGAGCGTCGTTGGTGCGGTTCCGCGCGTCTTGAATCACACGGCCATCGAAACCGAACTCGGCGTGTCGGTGCGCGTGGCGTTTCGCGAAGCTGTCGAACAATCGTCGCCGCTGGACAACGTTCCGCGCTTGTCGCTGTCAGCGAATGTGGCGCGCCGTGCGGCCGCGGCGGAACTCGGCTCGCCAGAGCTGTCCCTTTGGGCGGATGCCGACCGTTCGGAGTTCGAGGCGCGCCTGCGTTCGCTCGTCGGCACTGCGCCGGGTGAATTTTCGCTTCCTGATCCCGAAGAGATTCGCCTGTACGGAGCGCTCGTCGGGCAGCGCTTGCGTACGTCGCATTCGGACCCCGACGACTGGCAACGTGCTCTCGCTGGGGTTTTGGGGTTGCGCTTCGCCGCATTCGATGTTGCGGGGATGTCGGGTTGGGCGCTGCACGAACCGGCGGGGGCTGGCAGGCGAGGTTCGGCGACGTGGTTGCAGTTGAACAACGCCGCGAGCGATGAAAGCTCGCCATGGATCGTCGTGCCTGCGCCGCGCTGGGAACGCGGTGTCCTCGCAGCGGCCCTTGCCGTCGCGCGGGCTTCGGCTGCGCCAGGCGTGCTTCTCTCCGGGGCGGTGCCAAACGCGACGGACGATGGTTCCTCGGATTCGCGCCGAGTCGAGGGGCGGCGCTCCTTCTATCAGCGTGCCTTGGAGACGTGGCTCAACGCCGACGGCAACCTCGTCGCGATTCGCGGCATCGAGGGTGCGCAGGCCTCAGCGACTCCCCTGGTCGTGAGCTTCGACGCGGAAGTCCTCGCCACTGACGAGGGACCGGATTGGACCCACGCCGTGCTTGGACCGTTCGCGGCCTTGGGCTTCGAAGCCGCGCCCTTCGACGGCAGTTCAGAGCGCGCCGCGTTCTCGGCGTCCAACGATCCCGCCGTGGCATACGCGCGGCGGTTCTCGCCAGCGAGCAGCATGGTGTTGTGGATTCGCTCCGACATTCGAGACGCGTTTGGTGATGCTCGGTCACCCAAGTCACTGTCGGCGCGTCTTGGACGCGTGAGGCTGCGCGGGGCAACGATGACCGTCGCACGAGCAAGCGCCGTGCGCCGCGAATGTACGCGTTCGGCGGCACCTACGAGGAGTTGCGAGACTTGGTGGGTCCAATCGGACTGCGACGCGGACCAGGTTCTGCGAGACGTCCAGCACTATCAGACCACCCGCAACCCACTGTTGCTTGGCGAGCTGAAGCAACGCGGGGAGCTTTGCGGACTGGTCGCCGTGAGCGCACCTGACGCATCCGTGTGGTTTTCGTTTGCGAGCTTGGCGATCTCGGGCCGTCAGAATCAGTACTGGTTCCCGTTGACCCGTGCCTTGTCGGACGATTCACCGGTCGCGGTCAGCGCTGATGATCTGATGGACGTCCAGTGGCTACCGCTGAAACCCTTGATCGTGAGGGACGAATGAAGCGCGCGACGTGGGTGGCGGCGGTGTGCTTGTTCATGCTCGCGGTGTTGTGGCCCGTGCGCGGGTTCGACGCATCGGCTCAGCCGAGCGATGAAATCCTAGCCTACGAGGTTGGGGCGGGGCGGACCGTCACGGTCAGCGTTCCCGGAGGAGTGAACCGGGTCATCGTCAGTACGTGGTTGTTGGTGGGCCTCGGATCCGCGGACGAACTGTTTCCCTATGGCGTTCAATTGGACGTCGTCGACTTCGGCGGGGCATCCGTCCTCTCGCGGACGTTCGAAACCCGTTCGCGTTTGAGTGATGTCATGGCTGACACGGACGTTCCTGCTGCGCGCCTCGCCGATGCAGCGGCGTGGGTTTGTGAGCCCCGTACGTTCGAATTGTCTCTCGACGAGCTGCGGGGCGGCGCGGGTCAGCTGACGATTGGGACGTTCCCGAACGGGCCAGCATCCCCGACCGTGCTGCTGCGGTTGACTTACCAGGTGGAGCGCGGCGAGCTGGAGCGCAAGGTGCTGGAGCGCACGCTGAGTCCCCAGCAGATGCAACACATCATGGCGCGCCGTTCCAGTCTCGGCTTCTTCGACATCCCCGAGGAGCGGCGTGCGGATGCGTTGATGTATTGGGAACGCCGCTTGACGGCGCTCGGACAGGAGGGGCGGGACTACACGACGCGCCGGCTCCTGCTCGGGGACGCCCTGCCTCGATTTCAACGCGAACCCTGGACGGAGGTTGCCGAGCCGTTCGGGCCCGGGCGACGCTTGGCTCTGACCGTCGACGGTCCGGGTTCGCTGCGGGTGCACGCTGAGCCAATGACCGAGCTGTTGGTGGTCGATGGGAGTGACAGGCGAGGAAGCCGGCACGCCGTCGGTCAGGAGGGGTTCATCGACTTGGAGTTCGCCGACCACGGCCTTCGCGGCATCGAACTGCACCCGATCCGCGACGCGGCGATCGCACTGAGTACTGACTCGCTGGAGCCTTGGGTCACTTCGCTCGAGCCCAGCGAGCGAGCCGGCCGCTTCGAACTGAGACCAGACACTCGCCGACAGACGTACTACCGCCTCGATCAACAGCGCCCCGTCGATGTCGGACTGGTTGGCGACCAGGGGGTGCTGGGGCTTCGCGTGAGGGTCGCGCTCGACGGCGGCGATGGCCGGGCAGCTCGAGTCGATGCGGTGTTCGAAGATATGGAGGGCGGCACGATCTCCAAGGCTCGACTCGCTGTGGACCGTGAGCCATCGATACTGGAGTGGCTTCGTGGTGACGCGACGATAGCGGACGTCAGTGAGAGCGAGACGGTCCTGCTTCACCCGCCGCACGGAGCCGTTCGAGTTCGTCTGTTTGGCACGCCCCAGACGTTGGTCGAGGCCTTCGTCCCCGAACCGGGAGTGATCGCACCGGTTCACCTGTCGCCCTACGACCGACAGCCCCCCGAGGGACTGGCCTGGAGAAACGCGCCCTGGGACGTCTCTGCCCGTGCGTCAATCCATCCCGACAATCGAAAGCAGCTGGAGTTCGACGGACGCAGTGTTGCAGTGATCGTGCAAGTGCATCTCGAACCCATCGAGGGGCGTGGGGAGCCGATCGTGCCTCGCGTCCTACGACCCGCCGGAACGCCTTCGCACCGCTACCTGATGTCTGCGTTTCAGTATCGGGTGACGGAGAAGGCGCCCGACGACGGGTGGTTGCTGGTCGAAACGGGGAGGACCTCGCCGAAGTTCCTCGTCGATTCGTCCGGCGAGCTGAGGTGGATGTATCTGACGACCAGTGAAGCGTTGGGAGAGCGCTTTCGACTCGTTGTCGATGGTACACCCACACGAGGGGAAATGGTCGCCGTCACGTCGGGGTCGGGCTCGCTCCAGCTCGCACCCGGTCCTCACTCCTTGGGTTTCGACGGACTTCCGAAGGGGTCGCTCCTGGCTCTCGAGGCGCAACCGATGCAAACGGCCACACTCGCCAAGCGCCAACGGGTGTATGGCTTGCGCCGCAATCGCACGATCAACATTCCTTTCGTTCGCAATGCGGGTGAGCGGCTGAGTGTCGTGCTGTTTGCCGTGTGTGCGGACGAGACGGAATTGGAGTTTCGTTTTCGCCTCGACGGCGGTGCGCCGAAGACGCATCGGCAGTTCTTTCGACGCTCCAGTGACCCCGAAGGGGTCGTCGGGTTGCGAACCGGCGACTACGGACGCGGCGTGATCTGGGAGCCCGGCCGTCGGCGACTCTCCGCGACCGCCGACGCGGTGGGGCGGGCAATCCTTCCGTTCGGTGACGACCTGGTCCCGGGGGAGCACCGATTGGACCTGGAATTGACCGGTGGCGGGTGTGGCGGTGACCGAGTTTGGGTTCGGGCCGTATTGGTGGGGCGCCGGGATGAGGAAAAATGAAACCGACGAAGGGTGTTTTGGGTGAAGTCATGCATGTGACGCGAGTGATGGTCGTAGTCTCCGGGATGCTGCTGTTCGGCTGCCGTGATGAAAAGCCTGCGCCTCCCTCCCCGGCGCCGGTGGAGTCGAGCGCGCCGGTGCTGGTTCCAGGTCCTGGGACGGGCCGCAGTGACCTCGAGAAACGTCTGCGGGCAATGCGCAAGACGAAGGGCGATTACGCTCCGGCGAGTGGCGAACGGGCGACGGCCTTCGAGCGGTGGCTCGACCATTTGGCATTGAGCGTCGCTGACAGGCAACTGCCTCAGCTCGCTCCGCCCAACGGCTTCGCGGGAGAACTCACTGAGGCTGGGCAGGTCTGGCTGTTGGGCGAGGTTCGGGGAACCAACACCGGGGCTGGAGCAGTCGCGTTGCGCGTCGCCGCCCGCAACGAAGTCATCGTCCAAGCGCCACACACGTTCTTCGACGAAGGAACGCTTCCGCTCGCCGTGACCGTGTTCGATGAACTCGGTGCCCGTGCGCTGATGATCAACACCGTTCACCGCGCGGGTAGCGCGGGCGACAAAGGGGCACGTTTGGCGCGCGTTCGTGCCGGTGATGCACCTGCGGATCTTGCCCACCTCGCGGACAGCCTGTACCAGCGTGCGCACTTGACGCTCACGCAACGCTGGAAAGACGCCAAGGTAATCCAGCTCCACGGATTTCGGGACGAGCAAGTACCGGGCGTGTCCATCATCGTCAGCGCTTCGAGGACCCAATGGGATCCCGCGCCGGTGGCGCGTGCGTTGTCGGACGTATTTGGTGCTGGCAGCGCGCGCACCTACCCGCAAGAGGTGAAGAAGCTTGGGGGGACTACCAACGTACAGGCGCGCTCCGATGTACGAGTCGGACGCGAGTTCCTGCATCTCGAGATATCGACGTCTCTGAGAAAGCGTCTCGAACGTCAGCCTTCGCTGCGGCGCGAGTTTGCTTTGGCGTTGAGCAAGGCGCTGCTGCTTCGATGATCCGCACGCCGACGCAGCTTGCCAGTCGTTGGCTGGTACTTCTCGGCACTGTAGTTTGCTGTTGGTTCGCTGGGCCTGTCGTCGCTTCAGCGGGAGCTGTCCCGACGGTGCAGTGGGCACCCCCCTCTCAGTTGCGCGTGGTTCCGTGGCCTGTGGGATCCCGAAGCGATCTGTCGGCGACGTTTCGTTCCTCGAGCGAGCCCGTCGAGCTGCACCCAAAGCAACTGTTGCTCGTGCCCGTGCGTTCGGGAGACGTCTTGGAGATCCGGGGTGCCCGCTTCCGGGTGGGGTACGGGTTTGGTGCTACCGAACTCCCCGACGCGATTGTCTGGGAAGGAACCTACGACGAGCGCGCACAGCTGAGGGTTCCGACTTGGGGCTACGCCAGGTTCGTGGCGATCGACGGCGCGCAAGTGCAGAAGGTTTCCGTTCGCGTCGGTGTCCATTCCTCCGATTTCCTCGCCTTTCAACGCGTGGACGCAGCCGTGTTGGACTACCTGCTGGACTCGGGCCCGATGCCCGCACTCCTGCCCGGCGTCGATCGCGACCAGGTCGAAGCGCTGCGCGTGCAGGGTGACGTGCTGCTCGACGGCATCGCGGAATCCCCCACTGCTCGTGCGCAACTCCGGGGTTCGTTGGCACGCTGGCTGACGGCACGTTGGCTGATAGGTTCATATGAGCGCCGAGCGTTGGCGCGGCCGTATTTCTTGCCGCAGGGCGTCAGCGTGGGCGGCGCTGCTCAGCGTTTGAGTGAGGGCGCCGACGCAGGCTGGTGGGAGGTTCCGGCAGGCGGAGCGCTCGAACTCTCAGCGCCAGGCGCGGACGTCGTCAGTACCTCCATCAAGGTTTGGGGCGGGCAGAACGCGCAGTATCGGCTGACGCGAGGAGCGCAAGTTCTCGGGGAAGTGACGCGTACCGTGCCGGAGCGCGCCCAGGCCCGGGACCGTTGGAGCGCGCCGAAGTTGACCCGTGTCGTACTGACGAGTGAGGCCAAACTTCAAATTGACGTCACCCGCGGCAGGATCCGTGTCGACGTTCGTGCCTATCAGGCGCAGGCAGCGCTGTTCGACTCCGCATCTCAGCGTTCGGTATCGGGGTTGCTGGCGAGCGCGCTGCGCGGTGTGGGCGAGCTGTCACTTGGCGCGGATGGCGACTTGTTACGGGCGATGATGCGTAGTGACGTCCAGGCCGACGTTGCGACGCTTTCGAAATTGGTGGAGCATTGGCGGAGCGAGGCGCGCCCTGCGCTGCACGCAGTGGTTTCCAGCGTGCTGTTGCCCCGGGGCGCTGAGGGGATACCACTCGACGAGGCGCTCGAAGTGTTTCGCGTGTCCAGCGGCCGCTTGGCATTTCAGCCGCGGCGCGCGCTGCGGACTTGGGTCTTGGAGGAGCTTCGTCGATTGCGTTCGAAGCCCGCGTTGACGACTGCGCGTCGCGATGAACTGCGCACTGCGTGGCTGGTCGACGCACCGTTGATGACACCGAACCAGCGACTGACCTATCGGGCTTTGGTGGAGGCGCTGTTTCCACCCGGTGACGAGGGCCGTTCCAAGACCACGCACGAACTGGAAATGCGCGCGGCCGCCGCCCCCGAACGCGACGATTGGCGGCGCTTGGCGCGAGCGTCTTGGCGTCGTGTCACGCCTTGGACGACACTGGAAGCCGATGCTGAGACTCCGGGGGCGCTCCAATGGAAAACGCCGTTGCCGGACGAACCGAACGATCACGAGTGTGAATTCGTCGGCGCAACCGGATTGCGTTGGTCGGTCCTGACTGGGACGCCGCGTCGCTTCGCTGTATCGCCGCAGGTTGGGACACACGTCGTGGTGCCGCTGCTCAACGGCGCGAGTCCAGACCAGAACGTTGCTCCGGATGTTGCCGTCGACGTTTCCGGGGAACGTGTTTCGATCCTACCTCTGACGGGTGAACCATCGCACGTGGCGTTGCGGCGCGGTACTCACGAATTTGCGGTGAAGGGAGATCAGCACGTCCTGGCGCGCATCCCGGCTGACGGACGGTCCCCGTGTGGGGAGCTGCGCGAGGCACGTCGCTGGTACCAGATCAGCGGCGCCGTGCGCTTCCAGTTGCCCGTGGGGCCGTGGCCCACCGTTGCGAGTCTCGTCGTGCGTCCCGATTCCGTGCCCCGAGTGGGGGCCACCGTGCGACTTGCGGCTGGCGCCGACCGGCGGTCGGCTTGGGTCGCGCCGCCTGCGACCGGCGCACTCGAGATCCCCGTGGGGCCGGATACGGCGGAACTCATCGTGTCGAGCGAACAACCGTTGCTCGTGCGATTGCGAATTCGACGTCATCGCAGTCCCACTGGCGAGGCGACCGGGGTCGTCGAGCAACCGCCCAGGCCTGCCTCGGCGGTCGACGATGTCGACGACGATCCGTCGACGCGTCTTGCTCGACTTCGCGAGCTGACACGTCGGCTGCGCGTCGCGGGAACGACTGCCGACGTCGACCGTGTGCGTAGTGAACGTGCAAGGTTGCTGTTTGCGATGGGTCAGCCGACGCTGGCCCGACTCGACGTCGCACGACGTTCCCCGGAGGCATCCCCCGTCGAGCCACGGCTCCTTCCCGTCGGCGAACGTTGGTGGCCGCATCGGAGCGAACGCGCCCTGGCGGTGGGAAGAGCGTCTCGCCTACCACCACTTCGCGACGACGCGTCGCCAGGAGTGATCAGGCACGTCGCCGAGCAAATGGACTTGCAGCGGCCAGACGTGGCGCTGACAACCTTGCAGGGGCAGACGCGCGTCGGGGTACCGGGGCGAACGAGTGCGCTATCGGCACTATTGTTGGAACGTGCAGGGAGGAATGCCGAGGCAGCGGCGATCTACGAGGAAATCGCCGCCCAGACTCACGATCTCGAAGCGCTCACGGCGGCGGTGGAGTGTCGAACTCGGCAGGCCGCCGATGAATCGAACCTGCGAGTCACGCTGCAAGCTCATTTACTCGCGCGGCGCGCGGTTGATGGGGGGGCTCGCGCCGCTCCGTTGCTGGCGCCCCTCTGGGGCACCGTCGATTGGACCTCGCCGTCACCATCGACGCTGGGCAAGGGGGTTGCCGTCGTCGACGTGCTCGGGACGCCCCTCGAATCGTTGTCGGACAACGATGCTGTTGCTGCCGCCCTCACCGACATGCCCGACCGTGCTCGATTGTTCTCGAGGCCGGCTCGCGTGTCGTTGCGCAATCTCGTCGGCAAGCGTCTAGCCCTGAGCTACGTGTGTCTATCGAAGGTCGAGGGCGATGAAGAATGTGCGGTTTCCGTCGCCATCGACGGTGCCGACGTGCTGTGTTCGAGTTTGGCTTCGCGCGATCCTCACGCGAAAGAGGGTGAGGATCGCGGCGAGCGAGCGGCGTTGCCTTCCGCGCTGGGCCCGGCACTGACCCGAATTTGCGAGTTGACCGTGCCGGATGGTGCGCGGCGGCTGACCGTTGCTGCTTCGGGTGAGCAAGATCACCTGGGCTGGTTGGCCGTCAGTGAGCTGACCGATAGCGGTTGGCAGGCAGTTCCGGCTCGCGTGCGTTATGGTCGGGTGGCGATGGACGCGTCGGCATCGCTGACGGTGAGGGGACCTACGCTATTGCGCGTGCGTGCTCGTGCCGCCGGAGAGGCGAGGAGCACCTTGATCATCAGCATCGGAGACGAGCCGAGGCAGAGCGTGATCTCGCGACGTGCATTACCCCAACAGCGGGACCTCCAGGCGCGGCACTTGCGGACTCTCGGCGAGCCGCGCCTGGAAGTGGAGCAGATCGTCCCCATCGAGCGCCCTGGGGTTCAGGTGGTCACGTTCTCCGTAGCTGGTGGCGACGCACTGATTCGACCGGCACTGGCGACTGTCGTCACCCCACCTCACTTCGACGAGGAACAGGCACCGGAGCAACCTCCGCTGGTGAAGGTTCGCGTCTCGCCGTGGAATGGCTATCGATTCTCTCGGCCACATGAACCGATGTCGCCTGCTCCGGTGACCCTCAGCGCGGAGCTTGCTCTCGTCGACCGAGATCTCCAAGAGTCGGACGACGATGCCCAAGACCGTCACGCGCAGCTCGGTGTGTACCTACGCAAGGCGATCGTCTCACGACGTTTGTGGTCGAGAGCCGGCGCACTCTTGCGAACGCGCGATGGTCCGTCGAGCTTCGGCGTGGATGCGGCGGCGTCGTTGAGCGCGGTGGGCCTCGTCCCTGGGGCGTTCGCAAGAGCACGCGTGATGTTTCAACCGGCGGATGGGGGTTTGGGATTCGGCTACCGCGCTGCGGTGGGCGCCTACGAGCGCTACGAATGGAGTCCACGCCTCGCGGTGTTGTACGGGCCGGTGTTGAGCGTCCGCGGCGTCGATGCTCGCCTCGCGAGGACCGCGGGCGCGGACAACGACGTCTACTCACGGTACGCACAGGAGCATCCGTATTCGGTCGACGTCGAGGCGACGCTCGTTCACCGACCGTACTTCGATACGCTGGGCCGCTACGGAATGACAGCGCGATTGAACCCAGGGCTCACTGAGATCGACCGAATCGAGGTGACGTCATCGACCGACTGGCTCGGCGGTGAGGGGCTGGTGCCGTGGGTGTCGTGGCGAACCGTCGTGGGTTACCGACCGAGCAATTCGTTTCGAGCCGATTGGTTCCTGCGCTGTTGGACGGCGCCTGAGGCGACCTGGTGGATGTGGCTCGACTCCGGCGATCGGTTGCGCGGGACCGTGCAGCTCGGTGCTCACGTCGATGTTCCCGTTCGAGATCCGGCGTTGTCGTGGTTCGGCATGCTCGGCCTCGGTTACGATTTTCTCGGCGCTGCCGGACTCGAGGACTTTTCTCTGTCCGAGCGTCCCCATCGGCAGCGCCTGGAGGAGGGCTCGCGTCGCATCGTGACTGAGGCACCTCGGAGCGAACCATTGTGGAGTGAGGGGAAATGAGGTGACGTCGCGGACCAACATCGAGCGGCTCATCGCTGAGGTGTTGCCGCCCCTGGACCGCGCGTTGCGCGCGTCGTCCGTTTCTTGGGTTGCTGAGCGGGCCTTCGTGATCACTGCCGAAGAGGCGCTCGACGACGTATCCCTCGTCGCGGCGCTCTGTCGCGTTGCCCAGGCTGCGGTTGGCAAATCTGGCGGACGCAGCGTGGAGGTCGTTGACGACGAGGGAGCGGCGCAGGGTGATCCTGATCGCGAGGCCGCCGCGGCAGAACGCGACCAGCGAACCAGTGCTGAGCGACGGGATCGAGTGCTGGTCGCGCTGGCGGCAGCCAAGGGGATGCTAGAGAAGCTGCGCTCTCGGCCTCCGATGACCCGCACCGTCGACGGCGATACGGTGATGGAGGTCTGCTTCGAGCTGGCGAGACCGGGACAGTTTCGACTGATCCGCGAGCGAGCGCTGGAACTCGCTCGCGCCGTGGTCGACGTACTGCCGTCGTACGAGCGACAGTTCACCGTGGGGGTGGAACGCTTACGCTCGCTCGTCGGGTTCGCGAACGGTGACGGTGCAACCGGGTTCGTTCGAGCCGAGGCAGTCTCTCTGCTGGCGGCAGTGTTGGAAGAGCAGATGGTCGCGCTGGTCACAGCGGTGCTCGAAGACCGAGAGACCAAGGATGCGATGGTCGTGCGCGCGCGTGCAGTTCGTTGCGTGCCGGGCTTGGCCTGTGCGAAGGCGCAGAAGCTCTCGCTGCTGCAGTTTGCCTCATCAGACCCGAGCGAACACGTCCGCCAGGAGGCCGCGCGTGCGTTGCGAGCTGTCGCGACGCCGGACGCGTACGCTGCGCTTGCCAGCATCGTCAGCGACGAAAACTCACCGCGCGTGGCTGGAGTCGCGTTGTTGCAGCTCGGTGAGGCATTGTCCACGGATCGTGATGCTGCTGGGCCGCTCGAGTCGTCGCTGATTGTGGGGCTGGGGGCTGGCGCGCTGTTGCAGCGCTGCGCCTTGGCGGTTCTCGATGCTGTCGGGGTCATGCATCGTGAGCTACCCATCAGCGGCGAACTTGCCGATGCGCTGCAGAACCTAATCCGAAGTGGCGAGCTCGAGCTGGCCGAGAGTGCCGCCATGATGGTCAGGGGCTGGCAAGTCGATAGCGATCAGCAGCTACTCGGAGTGAAATCGCTCTTCGAACACGAGCTCGAAAACCTCGTCGAAGGCCAGTCGACGCAGCTCACGCTGCCCGAGTCGGTTCGTCGCGAGCAGGTGGAAATGGTTGTGTGCGTGCTGTCCGCGGACGACTTTCCGGTGTCGATCCGCTACGGTCGCAAGCGCCGTTTGAGGGTGACGCGTGGTGAGCGGCGCCGCTTTCGGCTGTGGCGTTTGGGGTACGAATTGGCTCACCCCGCACCCGACAAACGTCAGAACTACTTGCACGATACGGCTCGGACCGATGACGGCGACGCGGTCAGTGTTCCGCTGCGCCTGGCGGAGGTCACCCCGACACGTGTTCCAGGCGAACGGCACGTCGTGATTGGTCAGTGTTGGGGTGGTTTTCTGCCGCGCGTCGACGACCTGCTCTTCGTTTGCGAACGTGGTAGGTCGCGTCGTTTGCTGAGCGTGCTCGGCACGCTGTCCGTCATGCCTCCTCCGGGCTGGCTCGCGCGACAGCGTGCGCGTTGGTTCGTCAATCGTGCCTATGTCCGACTGGCAGAGGCAAGGGAACGAGCCCTGTTGGGCGAATCGCCTGCCGAGCGCGGTGCGTTCGTTCGAGAGCTTCGGCAGCTCGGCTTCGAGTTTCGCTGGGAAAGCGACGAGGTCCTGCTGCCCAATGCCTCCCTGCACACGCGACCCCAACTAACACTCGAGTTCTTCTCGTTGGGACTGCCGTTCAGTCTCTGGATCGAAGATGCGATACAGTATGTGTTGATGCCCCGCGGCAATACCGCTTGGCACTTGGCGGTTGTCGTTTGGGTACTGCTGTCGTTCATGCTCGCTCGTGCGGCGTACGTGCTGACGCGCTTCGAGAAGGCACGAAAGAACATCCCGCTGAGCATCGGCGGGTGGGGCAGTCGTGGCAAGAGCGGCACCGAACGACTCAAGGCGGCCTTGTTTCATTCTCTGCATTTCGACGTCGTTTCCAAAACGACCGGGTGCGAAGCCATGATCATCGTTGCGCGGCGTGGGCAGCCGGCGAGCGAAGTATTTTTGTATCGACCGTACGACAAGGCCACCATTTGGGAGCAGGCCAAGGTCGTCGAGTATGCGCAAGCTCTCGGCGCGCAGGTCTTTCTGTGGGAGTGCATGGCGCTTCAGCCCGAGTTCGTCGACATCCTCAACAAGGAATGGATGCGTGACACGGTGACGACCTTGACCAATGCCTACCCCGATCACGAAGACGTCATGGGCCCTTCTGGTGAAGACGTGGCGCGGACGATCGCGCAGTTCGTTCCCCGCGATGGCACGGTGTTGTGCAGCGAAGATCAGATGCTGCCCATCGTGCGACAGTCGGCGCGGCGCAATCGATCCCGGCTGATTGACGTGGGGGGACTCGAAGCGGACTTGTTGCCTCGGGATCTGCTCGGCCGTTTCCCTTATGACGAGCACCCTCGTAACATCGCGTTGGTACTGCGATTGGCTGAACACTTCGGTGTCGATCGAGAGCGTGCCTTGTTCGACCTTGCCGACTTCGTCTTCCCAGATTTGGGGGTACTCAAGACTTTTCCCATCGTGCACCACAAGTGCCGGAAGTTGCGTTTCTCCAATGGGATGAGTGCCAACGAGCGGGCTGGGTTCCTGTCCAACTGGCGGCGTTTGGGGTTCGAAGCCCATAGCGCAGACGCGCTGCCGGGGCGGCTCATCGTTGCGGTGGTGAACAATCGCGCGGACCGCGTTCCGCGTTCTCGAGTCTTTGCCGAACTGTTGGTCCGCGACGTCAAGCTGGACGCGATCATCGTGATCGGAACGAACCAATGGGGCATGCGGAGTTTCATCGCCGAGGAGGCTGCGCGGCAGGCGGCGGACTTGAACCTCCCCGATGGGCCAAGCGAGGCGCGGCGCGCCATCGAGCGCTGCTGGGATCGGCTCGGGGCACCCCGTGAACTAGAAACCGTCAAACGGCGACTGGAAGTGTTTGGTGTCGCGGTTTCGTCGTCAGCAAGCGCAATCATCGCGACGTCGAGGCTGCTGCAATTGCTCGATGGTTGGGCAGACGGGACGCCGGTCGAACCCTCGGCATTGGACGCTCCGCTGCGCGACGCGATCTCGAAACTGTGTGACGAGCTGCTCGCGGACGCCGACGGAGCCGATTGGCGCTTCGGCGATGCGCGGGAAGGGAGGCAAGAGCTGGCCACACTCGTCGGTGGCCTCGTCAGAGGTTTCGCCGAACGCGTCGTGTTCACCCGGTGGTATGAAGAGCAGTTGAAGAAAGGCGGCGCGGCGAGCGCGGCGGAAAAGGTCCGTCGCGCTTTCGAGGCGTCTTTTCTGTCGAAGGTGTTCGTGTTGCCCGACAGCTCGAGTACGGGAGATCAGGTGATAGACTTCGTTGCCCATGCTTTGCCACCCGGTCTCGAATGGGACTTGCTTGGATGTCAAAACATCAAGGGAACCGGTTTGGACTTCGTGTATCGCTTCACCTCCTACGAACGAGTGACCGGGTGGCTGCGCAAGTTGGAAGAACAGCCGGAGGAGCGGACGATGACATTGTCGTTGCTCTTGGCGCACGCCGACTACGGGCTGTTCGATTCCACGTTGGCGTATGCGTACGTCCACAGAGTGCTCGAGGAAAACAGCAACGAGTGGCAGCCGCACCAAGTGGTGCTTCGGGCGTTGCGGGACCGACTCGACTCGTTGCGTACCGACAAGGCTGCCCGCCTTCGGACAGCGCAGCGACAGTCACTGTTGACGACCGTATGCGGTTGGTTCGAACCGTTCGTCGACCACCTCGATGCCGTGCGACGGCACCGTCGCGCCGTGCACACGATGAAGCAGCTGGTGGCGGGAAAGATCAGTCAAGCTCGAGCCGTGGAGACGCTGCGCGACCTGACGGCGCGTCAGAAAGGAGGGTGGTTGGCCAAGGACCTGCAACACGCCTTCGACTTGTCCAAGTGGATTCACCGAAGCGATTGAGACGCGTCGGGACGAGCCGCACCCGAATGCCGAGTGTTTCGACCGGGCTCCTTGGTCAGGCGCTCAGGCCGATGCCCCTCAGAGCGCCAGTCAGGTAGTCGCGAAGTACTTCGTATGCTTCCGATTCGGTTGGCCCCATCTCGAACACGACATAGCCGGACGGGCGGTCCTGCAAGAACAGCGGTTCGACGATCAACGTGCGCCGACGCGGGCCGTCGAGGACACCAGAGGGCAGCAGCTGTCGCTTCGGGAAGGGTGGAATGTCGGAGGCAAGCGGCGCCGTGGCATCGAACGCCGCGCGGATCGTGCTCGTTTCGCCGCTAACGGTGCAAACTGCACAAGCGGGAATACCCAGGTTCACCAGGTGGGTTCCAAGCAGCTCCGCAAGTCGTTGCCGGGTCGGGGCGCGCAACAGCTCCGCACCGACTCGCGCGAGTTCTCGCCGCCAATGCCTCAGTTGCAGTCGGTGCTGAACGTGATAGCGCTCCGCCATGCCGCCGATCAGAACTCGTGAGCGGTGCCAGAGCTCTTCCGCGCGCTGTCCTATCGTGGAGTTGTAGCCAGTCAGGGGGCGCAGCGTTTCTCTGATCTTGGTGATCACCGTTTGAAACTCGGTGACGTCGCCGTCGGCCTCGGCGATTCGAAGCAACAACAGCTCCAGGTACTCTAGAGTCGAGCGTTTGAGCAGCCCCGTGCGCCGTCCACTCGCTTCGGAGACCATGCCGTTGCACAGCTGTTCCGGCCAATCCAGCCCGAGCATCTCATCCCAGTCTTCTCGACGGAGATCGAGAAACAGGCCGGGGCGGATGTTGCGGTAGGCTTGCTCGAAGCTAGCACTGTCAGGGATGACGCTGTCGCGTTGAGACGCCACCTGCGAGTGGCGCTCCGTCTCCATCATCGACGACTGCCGTTTGATGAGGCGCGCCGGCAGAATGACCTCGCTGGTACCGAGCGTCCCGTTGATTTGGTCCAGGACCATCTCCAACGAGTGCTTGCCCAGGTCCATCAGCGGTTGACGAACGGTCGTCAAAGGAGACGTCGCGAATCGAGCCGCTTCAATGTCGTCGAAGCCGACGACGCTCACCCGTTCGGGCACGGGGACACCGCGCTCGGATAGCGCATTGAGTGCACCGAGTGCCATCAGATCGCTCGCAGCGACGACGGCATCGAAGCCCATGCGTCGCTCGTCGATCAGCGTGCGAATTGCCGCGGCGCCGGAAGCGGCTTCGAAGTCGCCGGTGATGATCAGGTCCGGATCCACCGAGAGGCGGTATTCGGTCATGACATCGCGATAGACCCGAAAGCGCTCTTCGGCTTCGCGGTTTGCCGTCGGGCCGCGAATGAACGCGACGCGTTTTCGCCCGACGTCGTTGATGAGATGCACGAGCGCTTCCCGCATTCCAGACTGATTATCAACAGTTACGCTGGCAAAGCCCGGGACGGGGACGCCCACCGCGCAGGTGGGAAGTGGCGCAAAACCCTCGATGAACTCCGTCAGCGCGTGTTCGCTGATCTGGTTGCCAATCGCGCCCGATGCCACGACCAGTCCGTGGAGGCGCTCCCCCCCAACACAATCGTAGATGCGGTTCTGATGCGTGGTCGGTTCGACCGTCGAAATCGGTCCGCCAACGTAGCAGGCAACGTTGACGTCGAGCCGCATCGCCTCTTCGTTGAGGCCGGCGAAGATTCGGCGCTGGTAGTCTTCGGCCAGCGTGTCGACGAGGAATCCGAGTGTGGGGCCTAGCGGGGGCAAACGAATTGTCCGGGTATGTTGCGCGCTCTTGGCGATGGTACCTGCATCGCGGGCAGGCGGCCAAACGGGCTGGGGCGGGAGTATTGCGCAGGGCGGGCGGCCCTCTACGTTCAAATGCGCGGCGCTGGTCGTCCCGACCGAGCCGGGACGGTGGCGCCGGGCACGCCTTGCCGGTGCGATGCCCGCGGGCAAAGAATCCGTGCCGACTGTATCGATGCGCGTGCACTTGGGGGAGAACGCGATCCATTCGTTCTACTCGCCGTCGTGTTGCGGCCCCGCGGTCCGAGCCCACGCTCCCGCGGCATTGGTGGCCATGACACTTGCGGTTTCGTTCCAGGGTTCGCTACCAACGCGCTGATGTCATCGCGGGACTGGGATTTCTGTAAGGAGTCGCTGCAACGCCACTCCCGCACGTTCGCGATTCCGATCGGCATGCTCCCGCCGCGGCTGGAGCGCGCGATCACGTGTTCCTACTTGTTGTGCCGGATCGCAGATACCGTGGAGGACACCGCGGACTGGTCGGTTGTTGAGAAAGCGCAGTTGTTCCGGGTGTTTCAGGACGTGCTCGACGGTCGCGCCGAACCGCAGAGCTTCGCGGTTGCCGTGGCGCAACTCAGCGGTGGCGACCCGGAGGAGCGTGAGTTGCTGCTCGGGTTGGCGCGCGTGCTGGCGGTATTCGGGACTCTGCCGGCGACCCTGCGCGAAGTCTGCCGCGAAGGGGTGTCGGAGTTGATCGCAGGCATGATGGTGTACTCACGTCGGCGTCCGGCACCGGACGGGGTCCGTTGTCTGTCCTCGGAGGCAGATCTCGAGCGGTACTGCTACTTCGTGGCGGGGGTGATCGGCGGGTTGCTGACTGAAGCGTTCATCGCGGAACTCCCGGAGCTGTCCCCGACGTCAATCCAAGTCATGCGTGCCGAAGCAGAGCGCTTCGGCGCCGGTCTGCAGATGGTGAACATACTGCGAGACCTGAGTGCTGATTGGCAACGAGGTGTCTGTTTCGTGCCGAGGACGCTGCTAGACGCCGCGGGGTTGACTGCCGCTGACCTCTTCGATCCTGCAAAGGAGAGGCAGGTTCGCGACTTGTTGGAGGGGTTGTTCGATCGAGCTCGCCAGCACCTCGACGCCGCATTGACGTACACCTTGGCCATTCCCGCTTCGGCCGTGGCGGTGCGTCGGTTTTGCGCCGTTCCGTTGTGGATGGCCGTTGCTACGCTCGAACTGTGTCGCGTGGATGGTCGTTTGCTGCAGCAGGATACGCGCGTCAAGCTCAGCCGCGGGCGAGTCATGAGGCTCATCAACGAGTGTCTCGCGGTGTGCGGTGACGACGCGCGGATGCGCGAATCCTACGCCTTGCTGGATGCTGCGCCCGTCGAAGCTGCGTGAGCATCAGTCGGCGGCGGGACAATCAGCACCGAGCACGGGGCGTGCCTCAGGACTTGCTGCGCGACGCTGCCCAGCAACCATCGCGACGGGCCGGTTCGTCCGTGAGTTCCCAATGCAATCCAGTCGCAGCCGCGCTGTTCTGCGTGCTCGACGATGCGCTGCACGGGCTGCCCCGACTCGATGAACCACTGGACGGGCAGCTCGCCATAGGCGGCCGTGATCGGCGCGATGAAGCGTTGCATCTGCTCCGCCGATTGCTCCCTCACCATCGCGAAGAGGTTGTGCCCGAGCGTGGCTTCGGGGGCGGTGATGGGGGACGTGGCGAAGGGGGCCGCCCAGACGTAGAGAACGTCGAGGCTTGCGCCGAGCGCATCGGCCAGCTCCGCACTCGCTTGCAGAGCGTGGCGGCTCGCCTCGTCGTAGTCGATCGCGGCCAAGATTCTCGTCGGCAGCTGGGTCATCGCGGTGCAGTGTGGTTGGGTCGCCGGATTGGGGCAAGCGGCAAGATGGGTGGTGGGCCACCCACGGCGCAAGCGTTGCCGCTCGAGTCCGGGCTTGCGCAATGGTTGCGGGTCAGCCCAAGCTATGGTTGGAGGGACCCGGGCACGAGCCTTGCAGTTCGTTTGCTTCGGGGGGAGGAGTCGTCGATGGCGCAACGTGTGGAAGAAATCATGAACCCCGAACTACTGCTCGCCGGAACACGAGAGTCGGCGACGGAGGTCTTGGCGCGTCTGGCAGCCTTCGACGTTTCCGGCGCACCCGTGATCGACGATTCCGGAGTCGTGGTGGGCGTCGTGTCTTGGAAGGACCTCGTCGTGACTGACGCGGAAGTTGGAACGGTGATGTCCCAGCCGGTACGCACCGTGTCGCCACAGACCAGCATCGAGGATGCTGCCCGCGTGTTGGCGGCCGAAGGGCATCACCGCTTGGTCGTCGCCGAAAGCGACGGCAGGCCGGTGGGCATCGTGTCGACCCAGGACGTCGTGCGGGCGTTAGTCGGAGCGCCGGTCGTTCACCCGCAAGCGTTTTCTCATCTGGACCCCGTGACCGGAATGGTGTGGAGCGACGAGTGTCCCTTGGACGCTTCGGGGATCCTGCAGGCACCAGAAGCGCCGGGGATTCTCAGTGTTTGGTATGGGCCACCGGGTGAAGTGAACCGTGTGATATGGGTTCAAGCCGCCGACGACCTGCGGGCGCAGCTCATGCGGCTCATCGACCATCCGCGTGCGCCGCAACACCTCAACGCCCTCGCGCGCCTGGCGCCACTTCGCTTCCGCGTTGCAGTATCCCACGACATCCAACGGCGCGCGCAGGCGCTTCGTACGCTACTGTACCGGGCCCGAGACGATCGCCGTCAACACCAGTCCATTCCCAATCCGACCATCGACAGCAGGAGATGACCATGTCCAGCCCAGCGCAACTTCCCGACCGAATTCTCGTCCCCGTCGAACACCAAGACCTGGCCATACCGTGTCTGGATGCTCTGTCCGACCTGATCGACGACTGGCGTCCCAACTTGCTGTTGCTCAACGTTTGGGAGCCACTGCCGTTCACGCCACCGGAAGCGTCGTTCTACGAGAGCGGGCACCTGACCACCTATCAGGACGCGGCCGCCGAGCGCGGTCAAGTGATGCTTCAGACCGCCGCCGAACGCGCGAAGGCGTTGGGTATGGACGTGGTCGAGCGGATTGTTCTTCCGGGATATCCGTCCGAGGTCATCCGAGAGGTGGCAACGGAAAAGGGAGTGGGTTGGATCGTGATGACGGCGCACCAGAGGCATGGCCTGAGCCGCTGGTTCTTGGGGAGTGTTTGCGAAAAGGTTGCGGCGAGCGCGCCGTGTCCCGTCCTGACGGTTCCGGTCCACGTTTGAGCTCGACCGCACACCGAGGCTCGAAAATGTGGCGCAGTCCCGCCGTGAACCAACGGCCATGACTGCGCCAACCCGCCCGGCGTGTGACGACGTGGGGGGCGACTTCGGCGATTCACGCGTGAACGGTCAGCACCGGACAGTGAGCCCCGCGCACGACCTTCTCCGCCGTGCTCCCCATCACGAGTCGAGAAAGGCCCGTCCTGCCGTGCGTGCCCATCACGATCATGTCGTACTTGCCCTGTTCGGCAGCCTCGAGCAGGGTGAGTGCGGGAGGACCCATGAGCGTGCGACTTCCGATCCCGTCGCCTTCCGTGACTCCGTGATCCTGGAGGAATATCGCGAGTTGTTCGTTGGCGTGGCGCTCCGCGTGCTCCGACAGCGGCGCATCGATTTCTCCCATCATCACGCTCACATGAGGCGGTACGAACGTAGGCACGTCGTAGGCGTGCAACACGTCGAGTTTGGCGCCGAGTTTCTCCGCCAACACGCGAGCGTGGGCGAGTGCAGCGGCGGAGCAGTCGGAGAAGTCGACAGGAACGAGAATTTTCTTGGGGGTGCTCATGGGGGTCTCCGTTGTTAGAGCTCGGTTCAGGCTGAGACTCGTGCAGTTCGAGAGTGCACGCAGCGCTTTTGTTCAGAGCAAAGCTCAGGCCAAGTTCATGTTCGGGAGGGCTTTGCGCTGGAAGTCGTAACTGAAATGCCGGGGACTGAAGGCTGCCGGGCCGGACACGGGGTTGCCAGCGCGTCGTTGCGGTTTCGCGGGCCGTCTCGAGCGTCGGGCTCCAATGTCTCGGAACTTAGGAGAAAACCGGATCCGGGGAAAATGGTTTCTCAACGAAACGCCGTGCGCGCATAGGTGAACGCCGTTGCTCCGTTTTGATTATCCGATATCGATGGGTCGTTACCGCGCATTGCTATCGATCGATGGATCTGGCAACTTGCTCCGCGCCGGCACTGGGCTTCCTGGATGTTCGGCGACCACAGCCTTTGGCCCCGTCGCGGGGTTCGGTGTCGGTTGGGGGTTCCTCAAGTGACCCGAAGGAGGTGGTGCCTTTGGTGGGCAGGTTACGCCTCGAAGAGCAGCCGGAGAAACATGACCGACGTCACATCGCAGTTTCATTCGCGTCCCCGCGTCCTTTTGGCCGACGATCAGCCAGTCTACCTGGCGGAGATGGCCGAGTTGCTTCGTAATTCCGGTTACGATTGTGACTGCCTGTCCGATAGCAGGCAGATCCAAGAAGAGCTCGATCGCGGTCTGGTCGACGTGTTGGTTGCGGACATTCGCATGCCAGGCAACTTCAACTTGGAGCTGGTGCAGCGGGTTCGCGAATCCGACGAGGCTCCAGCCGTAATTCTGATGACGGGCTTTCCGACGCTGGAAACAGCGATTAGCTCGATCAAATTGAAGATCAGCGCGTATCTCGTCAAACCTTTCGGCTTCAACGAGCTGCTCACCGAGGTGCAGAACGCGCTCGCCAATCGCGGCGCCAACGGCCCGGCCTCGGAACGTCACTCGTTGCGTTCGGGCATTATCAACGTTGGCGAAGTCGGTGATCTGCTCGAGCGTAACCCCGAGGTTCAGCGCTTGACCCGCCGCGAGTACGAAGTGCTGGTCCGCGTGCTGATGGGCGATGACGTCCCGGCAATCGGCACGTCGCTGTTCATCAGTCCCCACACGGTGCGCAACCACCTCAAAGCCATCTACCGCAAGTTGGACGTGCGCTCGCGTGTGGAGTTGGTCGTGCGTTTTGGTCCGCTGCAGCGTACCGAGATCGAAGCCGTCGCTCACAGCTGAGCGTGTTTTGGCAGCGGTGTGCTCGTGATATGAGCGCACTCGTATGAGCCACGCACCTGGTCAACTGGTCGAAGCGACGCAACCGCGATGACGTCGCCACGCGCGGAGCTCCTTGGCAGCTCGAAGCGAACGGTGGTGTTTCGACACGGCTGTACGAGATCTTTCTCGTTGCGTGAGGGGCGAGCGGCCGTCCGGCGAGCGGATGGGAGAACGATGACCCCCGTTTGGGGGAGGGCGTGTTGTTCCCCGCTCGTGTTGCCGCGCCGCGACTTGAGCTCGAGCCGTGCCGTCAGTGAGTAGCGTGTGGCTGTGGCTGGGGCGGACCCCGTCGGCTCCCCTCAGCCGTCGGCATCGAGTGGGCGAAACAGGTCGTCGATGTCGTCTTCCGTCAGGCTGTGGTTGCTCTGTCCACTGAGGATCGTGTCTGCCAGGTGTTGCTTGCGCTTCTGAAGTTTCAGCATGCGCTCTTCGACGCTGCTCGCCACGATCAGGTTGTAGACGAACACGGGGCGCGTCTGCCCGATCCGGTATGCGCGGTCCGTCGCCTGCGCTTGCGCCGCCGGGTTCCACCAGGGGTCGTAGTGGACCACCGTGTCGGCGCTGGTGAGATTGAGACCCGTGCCGCCAGCCTTGAGGCTGATCAGGAACACGTCGGTGTCACCACGCTCGAACTCGTCACACTTGGCTTGTCGATCCGCCGTCGCTCCGGTCAGCGCCGTGTGGGGCAGTCCGGCTTTGGTCAGGCCTTGCGCGATCAACGCGAGCATTTGCGTGAATTGCGAGAAGATCAGGATGCGGTGCCCTTGCTCCAGTTGCTGGAGCAGGAAGTCCATCAGAAAGTCGTACTTCGCTGAAGCCTTGACGTGCGATGCGACGCCTGAGGAGATCAGTCGCGGGTCACAGCAGACTTGCCGTAACTTCATCAGGGCGTCGAGGATTGCGACGGTCGAGGCTGCCAAGCCCTTTTTCTTGATCACCTGCCGCACTTCGGAATGGGCGGCGATACGAATGCTCTCGTACAGGTCACGCTGGTCGCCACTCAGATCGATGGCGCGAACCAGCTCCGTCTTGGGCGGCAGGTCTTTGGCGACCGTGGTCTTCATGCGCCGCAGGATGAACGGGGCAACCCGGCTACGTAGCTGCTGCAGGCGTCGTTCGTTGCCATCCTTCTCGATGGGCGTCTGATAGCGATTGCGGAAGGCTTGTGGCTCCCCCAGAAAACCGGGCATCAGAAAGTCGAACAGCGACCACAACTCTCCCAGGTTGTTCTCGACTGGCGTACCCGTCAGGCACAACTTGTGGCGGGCAACGAGCGACAGCGCGGCACTCTTGGCCAGGCTTCGGGCGTTTTTTATCGCTTGCGCCTCGTCGAGGATCAGGAAGTGGTACTCCGACTCGCGGAACCGTTCGATATCACGTACCAGGATCGGGTACGTGGTGATCACGACATCAGAGCGGCGCATCTGTCCGTAACTCTCTGCGCGTCGCGCTCCGTGGATCACGCAGGTTCTCACGAATGGCGCGAATTTTTTGATCTCGCGTTGCCAGTTGCCTACCAAGCTGGTCGGTAAGATCACCAGCGACGGACGATCCATTCGCCCCTCGACCTTCTCTTTGGCGAGGTGCGAGATCGTCTGCAGGGTCTTCCCCAGACCCATGTCGTCGGCGAGGACGCCGCCAGCGCTGTTGGCCCGCAGGCGCTGGAGCCAATCCAGACCCTCCTGTTGGTAGGGGCGTAGCGTCGCTTGCAGACCGGGGACAGGCTGGCCTTGGGTCGGTGCGACGGCGCGCAGTGAGCGGCCACGACTGACGATCTCCTTGTTGCCCTGCCATTGTAGGCGGCACTGATGACCGTCGTCTTCGAACGCCTCGTCGAGCGCGCTGACCGACGCCGCGCTGGTGCGATTGAATCCGATCTCGTTGCCTTGCTCGTAGAGTTCTTCCAGGACCCAAAGCAGCTTCTTCAGCCGTTGGGGAGGAATCACCACGTAGTGATTGTCGTCGACGCGCAGAGCCCGGAACTTCGCTGGGGTACGCAGCAGCGACGACAAGCTCTGCTGACCACTGCTCTCGTTGAGGAGTTCGAGCAGACCCGGCAACAGATTGATGCGGTTGCCATCGAGTTCGACGCCGAGTTCGAGGCTGAACCAGTCGTCTCTGGCGCCATCCTCTTCCACGTTGGCGTACCATTGAGCCTGAGGATCGACGACCTGATATGGGTACTCGTCGTCGATCTCGACCTGCCATCCCAGTGAGCGGAGCTGCGGCACGGCGTAGGCCGTGAACGAGCAAAGCGCGTGAACGTTGTCGCTGACGCTGACCAGATACTGCGCCTCGGTATCGTTGGCACTCATCTCGCCCAGGCAACGAAGTTCGACGGCCCCGAACCCCTCGAGCAGACACTGAGCCTGCTTCTCGAGGTCTTCGTTTCGGAACACCTTGATGACACTGTTGCCGCGGGCGACGAAGAAGCCGTCGGTATCGTCGTCGTCGGCTGCGATGCGGACTCCGTCGTAGTCGAAGAACAGCTGCAATACGGGCAGCTCTCGCTCGTGGTAGTCTGACCCCAACAGGCCAGCTCCAGGCATCAGCAGCGTCTCGGTCTTGAGCCGTAGGACGGGGGTGAAGCGCGGCGCGTCGATTGCCTGTGAGTACTGTGCTGCGCTCATGGACTGTTGCAGATGAAGTGTCGCCGGTAGCCGCCGCTGGGCATCGCCGAGGACGATACGGTTTAGAGGTGTTGGATTGGTTTGTCGAATGCATTCGGCGCTCGATACGCATCGTCGATCGATCGCTTGGCCAACGCTGCAGCGCTTGCAAGACATGGACCAATCGATCCGACCACCAGGCATTGGGGTGGTCTGGGGCGGTATCCCAGCATGTTGGGTGTGGCATCTTTCCTTGCCCAAGATTTGGGGCCAAGGTGCCGCCGCGAAGGGTATGCTTGGCAAATGCGCATCGCAGTCTGCTCCGACGAGCCGTACCCCGTTCAACAAACGATCGTGGCAGCGCTTCGCGCCGCCGGACACGAGGTCGTGCCTTTTGGTGCTGTTGCAGACGGCAAAGAGGCCCCGTGGGTAGAGGTGGCAGAAAGGGCGGGGCGGGCCGTGGCCGACGGCCAATGCGAGGAGGGGGTGTTTTCGTGCTGGTCGGGGACCGGTATCTGCATGGCCGCGAACAAGCTGCCCGGGATTCGGGCCGCCTTGTGCTTCGATGCCGCGACGGCAAAGGCTGCCAGGACGTGGAATCACGCCAACGTGTTGTGCCTGTCCAACCGAATGCTCTCGGACGACGTGGCCACAGAGATCCTATCTGCTTGGTTTGAACGATACTCGTCTGCTGACGGGAGCGCTGGTGTGCAGCTCATGCAGGCGTTGGACGTCAAGTACCGGCGGTCGTGAGGTATCGTGCTCGTCGCGACCGACGTCCTCGAACAAGCAGGTGGCGCGCGATCAGGCCCGCCCCAGGAGCGTGTCGGCCACTCGCACAGCCGCTCGTTCACCCGCACCGATGGCGTCGGGGATCCCAACACCGTACAGCGAGTTGCCCGCAATCGCGAGGGCGGGTAGCGTCGATAGGCGCGCCTCGCAGCGCGCCACGCGATTGGCGTGTCCCACCGTGTACTTGGGCATTGCGTGGGGTTGGCGTCCCACGCTGGCGAACAACGGCGCCTGGTCGATCCCCAGCAACGCGTCGAGCTCCTTCTTGCCCAGTTCGACGAGATCGTCGTCGCTCAGTGTCAGCGTTCGTGGATCGTGGTCTCCACCGAAGAAGGTCCGGATCAAGGCGTGCCCTTCCGGTGCGCGACCCGCGAACTTCTTGGAGGCCCAAGTCGACGCGAGGATCTGACGCTGCTCTGTCGTCGGTACGACGAAACCGAACGCGTCGAACGGATGGCGGATGGCTTCTCGTTTGAAGCCGTAGGCCACCGTGGCCGTCGACCCGAATTGGATCTCGCCGAGGACATCGCTCAGCGGCGCATCCAGCCGCCTGACAATCGGCGCTGCGATTCGCGCCGGGATCGCGAGCACGACGCCGTCGACGTTCAGCGGCTCCCGATCCGATAGAGCCAGCTGGTAGCCCGTCGGCTCGACGCGACGAATGGACGTGACTTCGACGCCGAGCTGAATCTTGGATCCGAGACGCGTGCTCAAGGCGTCAATCAACGTCTGATTGCCGCGCTTGAACGAAACGAACAGGCCATAGCGGACCCCCTTGGCGTTGCCCGCGGCGTTCTTGCGTTTGTGCAACATGCCGAGCGTGACGCTGCGGTGGTCCTTCTCCATTTCGATGAAGCGAGGCATGGTGCTGCGCAGGCTCAACTGGCGCGGGTCCGTTCCGTAGATGCCGCTCATCAACGGTTGCGCCAGACGTTCGAGCACCTCGTGTCCGAAGCGCCGTCCGACGAAATCTGCGACACTTTCGTCGTCGACGACCGGACCGCGAGGCAGGAGCAGCTCTGCGGCCATTCGCATTTTGCCTTTCCAGGAGAGGATGGATGAGCCGAGGATGGGCAATGCCTGGCTCGGCGCCATCATCGAAAACCCTTCCGGGATCCGCCGGAGTCGACCATTCGCCAAAACGTAGGCCCCACGATCGACGCTGTTCGTGGACAGGAGCTCGCCGTCGAGCTCGAGGCGATGCGCGAGGTTCAGTGCCTGAGGTTTCTCGGTGAGAATCGAATCCGGCCCCTGCTCCACCAAGAATCCGTCGATCCAATCGGTCTTGATCAGACCCCCGGGTCGCGAGCCTCGTTCGAGCACGACGACCTCCGCGTCGGGATGACGCTGGGTGAGCTCGAATGCGGCACTCAGTCCTGAGATGCCCGCACCAATGACTGCGACGCGGAACGGCATGCCGCGAGCATAGTCCGCCGGACCGCGCGCTGCTCCCCGAAATCGTGTCGTGTCGGGCGTGCGGTATTGCGACGGGACTTGTCTGCGGGCGTACGGCGAGCGAGAACGCCGATCGATGCCAGGTCACACCATCGAACGGCGCCGCGGGTGTCGCCGAGGCCTTGCGATGCGAGCGTTTGCCTTTTCGTTGGTCATCGCGGCGTTGTGCTCGTTGTGCGGTTCGGCGCTGGGCCACGCTCTGGGATTCTCCACCGCCGAGCTGCGCTTCGAGGACGGGCAGTACCAGATCGAGTGGGTGCTCGACGCCCCCAGTGATGAGCCCGTTGCTGCCGCCGACCAACGACGCCGTGTGCTCGTCGACCAGGTGCGGGGCGCGTTGGGTGTACGATTCGAGCCGGGCGCGCAGCCGGCTGAGCAACGAGTGAAGGTATTGGCCTTGGGCGAGGGACCCAATGCCGTCGACGTCGTCGCGATTCGCGGGAGCGTGCCGCCAGGTGCCGTTCGCGCCCGAGTAGACGTCGCGAGCGAGGCCGGAGATGTGGCATTGGAGGTCCGCACGCTCTCGGGGGCGAGTGGATTTGCCGGACTGGTTGCGGCTGGAGAACAGTCCCCTTGGGTCGAATTGGCTGCAACGTCGCCCGCAGACAGCCCGCAGGGTGTCGGTACGGGCGCGGCAACCGCCGCAGTTGTCGAGAGTGCTTCCAAGTCGTTCGTTCACACCCCACAGACGTCGCAGCCGGCGGCACCGGGCGGCGGTGGCATGACCGCCTCGTTCCAGTACTTGGCGTTTCTCTTCATCACCTTGCTCGGCGCAGCCAACGCCGCTGACGCTCGTCGCGAACAATTGGCGTGTCTACTCGGGGCCCTCGCTGGTTGGGGCGTGCTGACGTCGATGGGAGCTTCACTCGCGTCACCCGTCGTGGAGGTCGGGCTGGGCGTTGTGGTGGGGAGCCCGTGGGCGGTGCGCCGGTTCTTGCCTGCGACCAACGTTCGAGGGGCGCTCACCGCCACGGCGTCGGTGTTCGGTTGGGGCGTGGGCTGCGCACTGAGTACGACGCCAGCGTTTGGTGCTGCGGGTTGGGTGAATGGCGTCGTGGCGATTGCGATTGCCAGCGCGCTGATGCTGGGCTGCACTAGTCCCGCAGTCTGGCTCAAGATCGCCGCAGGCGCGAAGCGGCCTGTCACGGTCGCGGGATTGTGGGGCGCGGCGATGCTCTGGGGCGTTGCGCGTTTCGTGCTTCAGTGAGTGCCACGCGCGTCGAAAAAGAAGCTCGGGCGTGAAAAAAGGCCGTGCTGACGGAGTCGGTGCGCGCGGTCACCGAACCGATGGACCAGACGAGCTGGCTAGCTGCCTCGGTCTCGTCCGTTTTTCGTCCTTCGCTCGGCTTGGCGCTGCGAATGCCGGTCCGAGGCTGTGGCCTTGGACACTGGTTGAGGTACGCTCCTGCTTCGAACGGTAGACATGATGCGATTCGAGAGACGGAAGGTATCGCTGCTCGTGGTGGGCTCGGTTTTGGCTGCCGCTTGCGGTGACGACTCCGGTGGCGCTTCCGTGCCGCGCGAAAGCGGTGCGCCGCCGACCTCGGAGGTGGACGCGGTGGCACCGACACCCACGGACGACGAGCGGCCAACCGTCGACGGTGGGCTGATCACCACTGACGAGGCCGCGCCGGGATCGAGCGTTGCGGATGCAGCGAGCGACGCCGTCGATGCAGCGGCCAGCGTGGGCCCCGATCTGGCTGTGGATGCTGGCGGTGATGCCGGTGCTGCCCCACTCGAAGACGATGCGGGGAGTTCGCCTCCGAGTCAGTTGGGCCCCCACGTGATCGACCTTCAGCCCCTACCGGGGGAAGCCGGTTTTTCCCGCGTGTTCGGTCCGCTTGGTGGCGATGGATCGTTGGGGGTACCGATCGCGGCGTCCCGCGACTTGAACGGCGACGGACACATCGACTTCGCGTTTGCGTCGTTTCAGCAAACCGCGCTCGATAGGGAAGGCGCTGGCCAGGTCTACGTCTGGCTCGGTGATGGTCGAGTCGGACCCGACTTCGATCTGGCCGCACCGTCACGCGACGTGTTGCGAATCATCGGCGCCGGACCGTTCGAGGGAGCGGGCAGCGAACTGTGGATGGATGACGTGACCGGTGACGGCGTCGGCGATCTGTTGATCGCGCGTCAAAACTATCGGGCATCGGCACCCGATCGAATCGGTGCTGGGGCTGTGTCCGTCGTCGTCGGTGGTTCGTGGTTGACGGAGCGTGTGGCTTCGGGTCAACCCATCGATCTCGCCAATCCCACGGCGGATGCTCCCGTCTTTTCGATCGTCGGGGCGCTGGAACTTGGGCGATTCGGGATTTGGGTGCGTTCGGGTGACATCAATGCCGATGGCATCGCCGATCTCGTGGTCGGCGCAGATCAGGAGAGCCTCCTCGACGAGACTCATCGGGGTGCGGTTTACGTCATCCGCGGTGGTGATCACCTCAGCCAGTCAGCGACCGTCGACCTGTTGGCGGTAACTGATACGCCGATCGACGGCAACATTGCGAAGGTCACCCCTCCCGCAGGAGAATCGGACGGCTATCACTTTGGCGCGACCGTCAACGTGGCTGATTTGGACGGCAACGGTCGCGGCGAGGTACTGGTGGCGGCCGCCCTGGTACGTTCGGGAGCGAGTTACCGGGCCGAGGACAGCCCGCCGGGGAGTGCCGTTTCCCAAGGCGGTGCACCGGGAGGGCGTGTCTACGTCCTGTGGGACGACAACTTTCCCGACGCGAGCTGGGGCGCGCCCTACGCGTTCGACGTCTCAGCAGCGCCCGGGGCCGTTACCACGCTGCGTGCCGGAACCGAGGAGAACGTCGCGGATCGTCACCTCGGTGAGGAATTGATTGGCGGCGAGGACTACGACGGGGACGGGCTCGCGGATTTGTTCGTCGGGGACATGACTGGAGTGGCCGGTGTCCTCAGAGGCAACGGCGGATTGGGCTTCGTCGTTTGGGGTGCGCGTGACCTACGCTCGGTGTCCGAGCTCACCTTGATGGATCCGGGCGATTTTCCCGTGACGCGTTTGCTCGGCGTCAGTGCGGGGGCGATCACCACGGACACGGTTCGACACGGCGACTTCGACGGTGATGGCATCGCGGATCTTGCCGTGGCCTCTCCCAACGCGAGTCCCGACGGTCGTGTTCAGGCTGGCATCGTGCAGGTGCTCTGGGGCAATACTCGCCGCTGGCCTCGCTTCGTCGATCTTGCGAACCTACCTGACTCGTCCTTGATTCAGCTCACGGAGCTGTGGGGAGTGCGTGGCGGAAGTGGGAGTGACGTCGGTGACATGCTCGCGTACAGCGCCGACGTTGCCGACGTCGATGAGGATGGCTGGATAGACTTGATCGTCAACGAGATGGGGGGCAACGGATCCTCCACGCAGGCGATCGACGTGGGCAACTTGGTGGTATTGTCCGGTGCGTTGCTGGCCGCGGGCCGCCCGGACTGCGAGGGAGTGCACGGGGGACTGGCTCGAATCGACGAGTGTGGGCGATGCGTGAACCCGGATGCCCCTCAGAGCGATTGCGTGCGCTTCTCTCGCGACGTTCAACCGCTACTGCTCGGGCAGTGTTCTCAGTGTCACGGTGACTCCGGTGGTCTGAGTGTCTTCGGTCACGAACAACTGCTGCTTGGCACGAGCGAACACGGACCGGTCATCGTCGCGGGCTCGGCGGAAGCTAGCCCGCTGATCCACAAGCTCTACGGCACTCAGACCTTTGGCGATCCCATGCCGCCGGACTACGGGTTGCAGCTCGAGCAAATCGAGCTCGTTGCTCAGTGGATCGACGAAGGGGCTCGCGACAATTGAGCGCTGGAGTGGTCGCGCGTCACTCGGGCACGTCGCGCAGCATCATTGCTTCACGTCGCTCTCTGCGAGCGCAGTTCCCGGAGCACACGCGTCGGTTTGGTAGCGTGCGATGGCAGGATGGGGTGGATGGTTCGACTCCAAGCACATGCGAAAGCGGTCGCTGCGTTTCTGCCAGTCGAGCCACGGACGCCATTGCGTCTGCGGTCCGGTGGTAGAGCCTCGTCGTGCGTTGCAGTCGCCGCCCTGAGCGGGTGTTGCGACCGCGATGGCACCCTCGTCGACGGCGTCGTTGCGGCACTTGGCCCATTTGGCGAACTCGCCTTGCCAGGCCACGCGTGCGTCGTTCAACGAGCTTTCCGCGAGTTTCACGCAGGCCTTGAGCCCGCCTTCCGTCGTCAGATCTTCGGCGTCCAGACTCAATCCCGCGCCGCCCAGAGCCGAACTGAGGAGCTTGCGCAGTGCCGCGCCGTGATCCCTCGTGTTCGTGATGCTCTTGAGCGTGGAAGCGACCGCCTGATGGCTCGGGTCTTCGGACCGAATCAGATCGTCGAGGCCGCTCTTGAGGATCACCGCCAACGCGTCCCACTGCCCGAAGTAGCCGAGCGCCGTGCACAGTTCGAAAAAACGCTCCAACGCGACCTTGCTCAGCTGTCGTTGGAGGTAGACCTTGGATGCTGCGTCTTTCGCATTTTCTTCGCAGACCACGCACGGCGGACCACCGGTGGCATCCGGTGGACGTAGCGGCTCCGGGCCGGGGGACGCGCAATGGCCCGGCGGCGGGGGCGTGAGCACTCGGCACAGGTTCTTGGGGGCCGATCGGGATTGTATACCTGTCACGAGCATCAGTGGTGCCTGGTAGGTTCCCCGGCCGCTCCCCTTCTCCAATGCTTGCAGCGCTGCGAGCGGTTCCAGAAAGGCGAAAAGCTGCTTGCTGTTCGGAGTCGTCGTGCCGGAGGTCGCGCAGTTCGGTTGCGCTTCGACCAACGCACTCGGCGTACCGCACAATGCCGCCAGCACGATCGCAAACCGAACCGTTTGAGAGCGCCTTCCAGACATCCAGCCTCCGGGCAAACTCTAGATCGGAGGCGAAGGTGCGCCAACCCCAGCTGGCGGCGCGGGGCGCCGCCGCGCCACTTTGGGTCAGATGTTGCCTTACACCGACAGACTCATGAGACGCAGAATCCCGTGATGCCGCGACGATGCCGAATTCGTCGTGTTCGACTGCCTACACCCACAGCGGATCGCAGTGTTTCACGCGTCGGCGCGATTGTCGGCGGGTGCAGACGACGTCGCACTCGAAGGCGGCGTCGTCCATGGGGCGACCTTGGGGAGCAACAGCATTCCCGGGATGGCCAAGGCGGTGCACAGCAGAAAGAAGTCCCGGTAACCCAGGGCCTCGATGATGATGCCAGCGAGCGAACCGGCGGCGATCCCTGGTAGGGCGATGAAGCTCGAGAACAACGCAAACTGAGTCGCCGAGAAACGGCGGTCCGTGGCCCTCGCGATGAACGCGACGAACGCTGCGGTTCCCAGACCGACGCCCGCGTACTCGAAGCCGACGACTGCGCCGAGCGCCCACAGATCACGACCCACGACGGCCAGCGCGGCGAAACCCAAAATGGATACCATTTGAACGACGCCGAAGACCCACAGCGCGCGGTTGATTCCGATCTTCGCGATGACCGCCCCTCCCGTTAGGGAGCCGCCAACCATCGACCACACGGCTACCAGCTTGACCAGCGTTGCGATCTCCGTGAGCGTGAAGCCCAAATCCAGGTAGAAGGGTGTGGCCAGTGTCGTGGCGAGATTGTCCCCTAACTTGTACAGGAACAGGAACGACAACAGCAGCAATGCTTGGGACAAGTCGCCGCGTGTGAAGAACTCCTTGAACGGGCCGACCACCGCCCCGTACAGGTCGCGGGGGGTGCCTTGGCTGGGCGAAACGGTGGGCGCCATCAACGTCGCGATCACGCCCACGCCCATGAACGCAGCGACGCTGACGTGAGCCCAGAACCAGTCGGCGTGGTCCGCGATGAACAGTGCGAGACCACCGGGTACGAAGCCCGCGATGCGATACGCGTTGACGGACAGCGAATTGCCGAAGCCGAGCTCTTCGTCTGGGAGCAGTTCTCGGCGGTAGGCGTCGATGGCGATGTCCTGACTTGCGCTAAACCCCGCGACGATCAGGCACAGCGCCGCCACGTGCCACACCGAGTCGGCAGGGTCCAGCCAGGCGAGACCGAGCATTGCTGCAGCCAGGCCGATCTGCATGGTCAGAGCCCAGTCCCTTCGGCGGCTCAGGTACGGCAGAGAAAAGCGGTCGAGCAACGGAGCCCACACGAATTTCCACGTGTACGGGACGCGCAACCAACTGAAGGCCGCGATTTCGGCAAGGCTGATCCCCCGCGTGCGAAACCAAGCTGGCAACAACGAGATGAGCAGATAGAAGGGGAGTCCTGACGAAAAGCCGAGCAGCGCGCAGATCAACATTCTGCGATTGAACAGCGCGTGGAGCAGGGCGGTCATGAGTGCAGGTGCCGCGTCACGTACGATCAGTCGTCGCCGGCGGTGTCGAGTTCGTCAACCGTCGCACGCTGGGCCAGACCCACCGCTCGAAAACCCGCTCCACTGCGAAGAAAGGAGCGTACGCCAGACCGAGCAACGGGTATGGAAAGAAGATTGCCATCAGCACTAGCACCCCGAGGTGAAACCCCCAGGCAGTCAGACACCACAAGGTCGCCCAGCGTCCGCCGAGCATGGCCAGGGGCGCTCCGAGTTCGAAAGCGAGGGTGAGCCACGCCAGTGGCGGAAAGACCCAGGCGTGGGAAACCAGCGCTGCACCGACGCTCGAGTGAATGCTTCCCAACTCGAGCTTGCGCACGGCATCGAACGCAATGTGCGAGCGCAGTTCGTCACCAGATGACCATTCCCAACCTGCGGCGCGTAGCTTGGCGACGCCCGCGACGACGTAACTCAGGACTACCACCCATGCCAGGATGCGCAGTGGCCAGCCGAACCGCCTGCTCGGGGAGCTCGTCACCACCGCACGGTGGTCGAGGCTCCACGCGTCCGCGGCGGGAGCGGCGCCGACGACCAGCGCGTGAACCACGAGCAGATTCTCCGTGTGAAAGATCATCCCCCAGCTGTTGCGATAAGTCAGAACCCACAGCAGGGACAGGCCGAAGAGGGGGCCGCTCACCGCGTAGCGGTAACCCGCTGTCGCGAAAATGCTGCTCAGCAGGGCGACACCGAAGGCGCCGATTACGGCGAACTGGGGCAGTGGGCCGTCGAGCACGGAGACCGGGCCCAGCGGGTGAAACGATGCGGGGGTGAACTGGCTGAAGCTCGTCAGGTGGGGGGCTCGAGCCAGCAAGTACACGGTCGCAAATGTGCCGATGAGAATGCGCATCGCGGCCAGGCGCGTCGCGGGAGCCTCGGGGAACAAGGCTCGTTCCAACAACCGGCGGCCGAAGCCGGCCTGGGCGTCGATGCTGGTGGCGTTCATCGCTGCGCCCGCCCCTCGTGGGGCACGTTGCAACGTGCGAGCACGCGCCGCTCAATCGGTTCAGGGCCCTGGACGAAGTACTCGATGGGGTCGTAGCGCAATCGCAACAGTTGCAGCTCGGTGACATCCGAATATTCCGAGTCGCGCGCCGCGCGTTCAGCAACGCTCTTGCACAGACGCATTCGTTTGCGCTTGTTGCGGGCTGCGGCGTCGATCAACGCTTTGGCTTGAAGGACTTCGCTCGTGCCCAACAGCCGCGGGGGGACTGATCGCCGTTCGCCCCGCGGATCGATTCCAACCAACTTGTGGAGTATCGGTTGACCGCGGTGTGCGGCGAACATGGGGTAGGTCGACAAGGGGAACGAGTCGTCGCTGAGCGGGCCCAAGGTCGGCCACAGCATGGCTGCGGTCACCGAGACCCAGGTGCCGAGTCCCACGAGTCGATCGCGTTTGCGTAGCCGCTGGGTCACAACGAGAGCGCTTCCGAACCATGGCCCAACGCCGCCCAGGTATGTTGGACGAAGTCGATGCGTGTTATGGGTGAATGGGTGTGTTCGGAGACCGCACCCAAGGCGTCGGGCACGCAGCCGAAGCAGTTCCTTTGGGACCACTGCTGCCTCAGCAGGAATCGCAGAACGGAGGTCAGTAGTCGTTTGTCCGCTTCGATGTCCTCGCCGCGGGCGTGCTTGACCGCCATCGCTGCCGATAGCGCTTCGCCGAATCCGGCCGTCGCGGTGTTGTGGGGTGGGATGACGTTGCCGAAGCCATAGCCGCCGACGAACACCGAGTCGACGCGGCTGTCCTCGTCCAGGATGAGCCGCGATTTGAACTGGACGTAGTCCGTGCAGAATCGCTCGTACTCTTCGTCCCGCCGTAGGCCCAGCGACGCGCGTGCCGCCAGGCAGTGCCAGTTCTCTTCTACGAAGAAGTAGGGGTATACGCCTGCGGGCCAGTGGTCTCGAGCGACGTGACGCATCGCGCGCAAGCGCATCTCTTCCAACGATTCGGGGTCTGGAAGGGCTGGCAGCTCCGCACTGCGTTGGAGTGCTTCGACCAGGGCGAGCGCGAGAATCGCTTGGCCTGGGGCAAACAACGGTTCGGGGCCAGCGACTGGTGCGCCGTCCTTCAGCGTGAGCGCCGGCGCGAAGCTGCCGTTGCTCCGTTGACTGCGCTGCACGAAACGGGTCAAGCCGGCGATTGTCGCATCGAACCTGCTGCCGACGCGGCTGCGGCACTGGGTGAACGCGACCAGGGGAAGCACCGAATCCTCCGCCGTTACCTCCTCGGACTTTGCGTTCTGAGCCAGGCCAGAGAAGGCGTTCCCCCGGCGTTCCAGTCCCTTCATGAGCGCCAGGCCGCGTTCTATGGTTCGTTCGACGGCGTCAGTGCGCTCGCCCAGTTCACACAAGACCAGCAGTGTGCCGGCTTGGCGGGCCAAGCTGAAAGACTTGGTTTGCTTCTTTCCGCTGAAGGGGTGAAGGAGGTAGCGGAACTTCCCACTCTTGAGTTGTGCGCGTACGATGTGGTTCTGTGCGGCGCTTGCCCCGGCGCTGATGGACTGGGTGTCGACGGGCTCGTCCTTGGGGCGCAGGCGATTCAGTTCGATCAGCCCCGAGTCAGACCAGATCCAACTGTGCGTTTCGATCCGCAACAGGTCGCCGTACTCTCCGTTCGATTCGTTCTTCTCGTTTCGTGGGAGCAAGAAACGCCGCATCTCTCGTGCGGAGGTGCCGAACTTCAGATCGCCGATGAAGTCCAGGGGGCGGTGCTCCAGAAAGGCACCCCGAACCAACAACTGCCACGGCATGAAGCAACGTCGATCCAGGCACACGCCGTCCAGGCCCGGACGCAAGTCGAAGGAATGCGTCCAAGCGGGGCCGCGGTCTGCACGCGCCACGGCTCTGATCAAGTCGAGCTTCACCGGATGCTTCGCCGCATGCTGAGCGATTTCGTCGCCCACTTCGGTGACGAGTTGCGGCAACTCGGTGCCTTGGCGGCAGACGGAGCGAAACCCCGGCTTGTCGCGTCGTTCGAAGGTTGCAACGAGGGTCAGTTCGTCGCTGCTCGGGGGACGTTTGCAGACTGCAGGACCACGGCGCGTTACGGGAGCAGCAGTCGCGCCCGTCGCTTTGCCGCTCTGTGGTAGAGAATCGAACTCGACGTCGAGCTGTGCGATCGTCATCGCCGCATCCATCGGAACGGCGACTACGCGGGCGCGGGCCAGAGGCACCTGTGCGCCGCTACCGATGCCGACCACGGCACAAAGCGATGCGCCGCCCACCCAAGGAAGCTTCCCGAGACGAGGCGCCGCACGGCGGGTTCGAACCAACGCCCAGCATGCAGTCGGCAAAGTGACCAAAACGAACAACCCCCAGATGGCCAGCATGGCTGCAAACAGCCCCTCACCCAAGGAGCCGTACAGCGATGCCACGTAGGCACCACCCGTAAAGGCTTGCCAGCTCACCACTGCCAGCAATGCGAGCCCCGTCAAGCTCGAGCTCTTCCAAAGTGTCTGGTCAACGGTCAGCCGGAGCAACGCGGCGCCGGCGGTGGCGGCGTGCAAGACGGCCAGCAGCCCAGATAGCAGTGAGAAAATCGTCCAGCTTTGCCACGGTAGCGCCCACGCGGCCCAACCGAACAACGCCGCTTGCACCGAGCTCAAAAGCCCGACGGCGATGCGCTCCGAAACAGACAGCTGTTCGCCGGGGCAGGGCGCCTCGGGAGGACGGGAAGTGTGGTTGGATTCGGTCATTTGCGGCCGGCTGGAGGTGTTGCGAGGGCGTAAGCGCAGGTTTCGCCCAACCGAGCCGAAGGGTCAAGGCAGCCAACCGTTGACCCGTCCATCTGCTGGGTCTATTTACTCGGCAACTCGAGTGACTGGCGACTTGCGTGGACGACCACGGTGGAGCTCGAGGGCTGACAAGCCGTGCGCCTGGGCTGATTCGTTCTCGACCCAGCAGCGACGGCGCACCCGCCAGCTGCATCAACCTCAGTAGGAGTACCATGTCCGAACGCGCATCTCGATTGATGGGTTACCTCCAAGGTTTGGAGGGCAAAGCCCCAGACCCCGCCGCTGTCGCCTGCTTGGCCGCGCTCGATCAGGTCGAATCCGTCTCGCCTCTCGTTGCTGACGCCATCGTCGGCGAGTTGCGAGATCAGCGACGCAGTCTGAAGCTCATTGCCAGTGAGAATTACAGCTCACTCTCCGTCCAACTTGCACAGGGCAACTGGTTTACGGACAAGTACGCCGAGGGTTACGCCGGTCATCGATTCTACGCGGGTTGTGACAACGTCGACGTAGTCGAGCTGGAAGCCGGGCGGCTGGCGTGCGAGCTGTTCGGCGCTCAGCATGCCTACGTGCAGCCTCACTCCGGCGCTGACGCGAACATGGTCGCGTTTTCGGCGATCCTCGCCGCCACCGTGCAAAAGCCGCTGTTGGACAAATTCGGCGAGCAGAACCTCGCCAAGCTGAGTGCCGAGCAATGGGCGCAGGTGCGTCAAGCACTGCATGGTCAGAAACTGTTGGGTCTCGATTACTACTCCGGCGGGCACCTCACCCACGGTTACCGGTACAACGTTTCCGGGCAGATGTTCGATGCCCACTCTTACAGCGTCGATCCCGCGACGGGTATCGTCGATCTCGATGCCCTCGCCAAGCAGGTCAAAGAGCTCAAACCGCGCATCTTGCTGGCGGGTTACAGCGCGTACCCGCGCAAGCTCGACTTTGCCAAGATGCGGCAGATGGCTGATGACGTGGGGGCCACGTTCATGGTCGACATGGCGCATTTTGCCGGACTCGTCGCCGGCAAGGTGTTCACAGGCAATTTCGATCCCGTGGCTCACGCGCACGTCGTGACGTCGACGACCCACAAGACGCTGCGTGGACCGCGCGGCGGCATCGTGTTGTGTCAGTCGGAGTTCGCCGAATACGTCGACAAGGGCTGCCCCGCCGTCCTCGGTGGGCCCTTGCCGCATGTGATCTGTGCCAAGGCGGTGGCCTTCAAAGAGGCGCTGTCCCCCGACTTTGCCGACTATGCGCAGCGGATTGTCACCAACTCCCAGGCGTTGGCGGCGGCGTGTATCGAGCAAGGTATGGTGGTGCTCACGGGCGGAACCGACAATCACCTGTTGCTGGTGGACGTCAGCAAGAGCTTCGGCCTGACAGGGCGTCAAGCGGAGTCTGCATTGCGCGAGTGTGGCGTGACGCTCAATCGCAACTCTCTGCCCCAAGACCCGAACGGCCCTTGGTACACTAGCGGTCTGCGCTTTGGCACTCCGGCGACGACGACCCTCGGCATGGGGCCGCGCGAAATGGGCGAGATCGCTGCAGTGGTCAAGCTGGTGCTCTCCAATACCAAGCCCGGCACGACCGCGAAGGGTACGCCGTCACCCGCGAAGTACGAGCTGCCCGACGGCATCGCAGAGCAGGCTCGGTCGCGCGTCGCTGCTCTGCTGCAGAGTTTCCTCTTGTACCCCGAACTGAACGGTCTTTGAACGGATCCTGACCGCGTGGGGTGTTCGCCTCACGCGGTTGCGGCGAGTCGCGCTCGGAGCCGAACCGGTGGGATTCGGGTCTTCGGGCCCTCACCAAACGGGGGCCCGAGAAACTGCCCCACAATCGTGCTCGCCCATTCAGAACTCGATGGTGCAAGAGCCGCCGGTGAGCGACTGACCCAGGCTCATGCTTTGGGGGAATGGCTCGACGAGTAGTTGGCCGCCGCTCAGCGGCCGCGGGATGATCGCGCCGCGGATCTGCGGGCGACCGGCAACCGCCGCTTCGACCATGACGACGACGTTCGCTTCGACCTTGCGGTAGCCTCGATAGGCAACGCCCGACCCCTCATCGTTCGACTCTCCGCAGTTGGCCATTCGGAAGGCGAACACCAGCTGGTTGTTCTCGTCGATGCGTGGCACCCGTGACTCCCAACCGAGACGTGGATCGTTCGGTTGACCCGCGACGGCCGAAATGCACCGGCAATTCTCCACGGGTTCAGCTCGCACGAAGACGTCGTGGCGAGCGCCGAGCAGCGCTCCGCCGCTCGGCGCGTTCGTGTTCTCGGCGAACTCCCCAACGCTACCGGCCTCGTCTTCAATCGCGGCTTCGTCGAAGTCGGCGAACCCCTGGGCCTGCAGTTCCGCGTTGGAGTCGGAGCTCGCCCGCGCCTGAGCGGAAGCGGAGGCCTGGCAACCACTGCAAAGCCATAGCAACCACGTGGCCTGGGCCGCACCCAGCAAGGATCGACGGTTCACGATGGGCCATCGTCGCACCATTGAAAGCCGCAGGCCAATTCTGTGTAGATAGCCCTCGTTTTGGACGCCCCGGCGTCCGTGACGGCCTGATCAGCTCGCCAAGCTCCGCTGAGCCGCGGGACCATGGCCGGGTGCATGGACTCGCCCAACGGACGGGCGAACGGTTGCGAGTGGGCCTGACGTCTCGCGGAACATCACGGCGATCCGAGGGCCGACGTTCGTGGCCTTGGGTACTCCGTGCAGCCAATCTTGCTGGCACCGGCCCCCCATGACGAGCAAGTCGCCTTCGCCGGGGCGTAACCGCTGCGAGGGACCGCCGGCGCGCGGTTTGACGAGAAACGTGCGTTCACAGCCCAGGGACAACACCGCGACGATTGAGTCGTCGCGCCGTTCGAGCTTGTCGCCGTGCATGGCCACGCTGTCTCGCCCATCTCGGTAGTAGGCGAGGGAGATGGCATCGAGGTGGCGCCGATACCTCAGCGATAGGGCTCTGGCAGCGGCGCTGATCAACGGGTGCAAGGTGTCGTCGAGCTTGCCAAGCAGGCGTGGTACGTCCACCTCGCGCTCGTACATCATCGTTCGCTGTTGCTGCCAGGCGATGTCTTGCTTCAATTGTTCGTAGACCAAGTCGTGCCGCTGCATCCAACGCGGCGCGAAATCGATCCAGCTGTGGGGGTCGAGCTGAATCCGGTCGAGCTTGGCAAACCGGTCGTCGATGGACGGTGCGGCGGCGGAGAAGAGTTGCAGCTGCATGGGCGAACCCTGACTGATTATATGTTCAGTGTCCAGGTGGACAGCGGCCCGTTCCTGCATTATCTGCGTGCGGTGCAGTACTCGTTCTGGGAGTCCCGCTGGAGTTCGGGGCAAATCGGATTTCACCTCGACCGTCCCAACCCCGCCCTGTTGGCTCACTGGGCCGACGTCGCGGACTCGGGAGGCTCGGTCCTCGTGCCATTGTGCGGCAAGAGTCACGATCTCCAATGGCTTGCCGAACGTGGCCATACCGTGCGGGGCGTCGAGTTCGTCCGCTCTGCGGCGGAAGAATACTTCGAAGAACGAGGTCTCGAGCCCCACATCACGACGGCGGGTGACGTCTCGCGCTTCGACGCGGCGCGCTTGGAGTTTTACGTCGCCGACTTCTTCGCGCTGACGCCGGCGAGCGTCACCCCGAGTGACTTCATCTATGATCGCGCGGCACTGGTCGCGATTGAACCGTCACGACGCAGGCAATACATCGAGCAACTGCACGCATTGAGCCGACGCGGCGCGCGACTGTTGCTCGTCAACTTCGTGCACGACATCGGCAGTGGCCCTCCGCACTCGATCGAGGTCGCGGAACTCGAAGAACATTGCCACGGCGTCTTCGAGCTCACCCTGCGCGACGAGCGCGACATCCTTGCCGACGAGCCCCGTTTTGCGCAACGCGGCGCGACCCACATGGTCGAGCAGGTGTGGTTGGGCAGTCGGATTGGGGACTGACGAGCGACCTCACCGTTCGCCGGGCGACGTCACTTCGAGTGCGGACGCCGAGGGTCTTCTCGCGTCCCGCACGAAAAACGTCGCCACCGCAGAAGCGGCAGCGACGTCATCCGGATCACCCAATACGGAATTTACAGGGTTCGCATGTACGCGACCAGGTCGTCGACCTGACCAGTCTCCAGCTGCGACGTACGACCGTGCGCGTCACCGCCGCCGCACGCTTCGTCGTCGAAGCGTTCACGGAGCGTCTTGGCGCAACCGTCGTGCATGTATGGCGGGTGCGCGCCGATGCCGACTAGCGACGGCACTTGCAGGCGCTTGCCCGCGGCGGTGCCGACGTCGTAGCTCTCGTTGTCGGTCAGGGCTCCGCCCGTGTGGCAACTTGCGCAGCCCACTTCGACCGACTCGAACAACTCTTTGCCGCGCTCAGCGGATGCGTCGAGGTCGCTCACCTTGAGCGTCTCTGGCGCGGTGAACAGCCAGTGCTGCAACACGTCTAGACGTGGCTGGCTCTGGAACGCGCCGCCCATCCGCTCCACGAATACTTCGTCCATCAGCGATGAAACGTTCGGCAGATCGCCGTCCCAGTGGAACGGGGCGGTTTCCGCGAGGGGCACAGCCAGGTTCTGCGTTCGCCGTGGACCGAGACCCGTAAAGGTCCAGACGTGGCCATCGTCGGTGCCCTCGGGGTGGCACGCCGCACAGGCGAGACCGCCGCCGGTATCCCGATGGAACAACTCGTGCCCCGTATCGTCGATGACGACGTCGGACAGCGGAGTTTCCGCGACGCCAGAGGGTTGGAAGTGGGTGAGCTTGGCCTGAGCGAACCGCTGAGCCACGACGTCCGAGCCGCTGAACGCGACTGCGGTCGCCGGCTGGTCCTGATCCAGCGCGACGCCGCCCTCACAGCCGACGAGCAGCTCGCCTGACTCGGGCACGGGCATGAACGCGCTCATGCTGAAGAGCGAGACGCTCGGATTCGAGAGCAGCGAGGGGGTACCCTGCGGCACCGGACCCTCGCTACCGAAGATGGTTGCGACGGTAGACTGCGGCACTTCTCTGTCGGCTGGACCTGCGTTGGCCACGGCGAATTGCGCACCGTTGGGGGAGACCGCCAAGTCGACGGGAAGGACGGTTCCCGAGAGCGAGTTGGTGGTCAGCCGAGCGCCCTCCGCGGTGACCATCGTCACGCCAGACTGAACGATGCCCGCGCAGTCGAGGCTGCCTCCCGAGCCACCGTACGGGCTTCCGGATTCGTTGCCGTTCTCGTCATCCGCCTCGGGGGGATCGACGGCGACCTCATCCAGGCTCGCGCGCTGGTGGACGACCAACACACCACCACCCGGAGCGCGCTGCATGCGCCACGCCACGGTGGGTTGCATGCGCTGGGTGACTTCAGAACCCGCAGACTGGCTGGTTCGCACGGTCGGCAGAGTCACTGTCTTGGTGACCTCGCCGTTCTCCACGAACAACACCTCTGCCGAGCGGAAGCGACTCACGTACAACCTGCCGTCGGCGGCCACGACGTCGCGGACGTCGGTCGGGAGCGTGAACTGTTCGACGACTTCGCCGGTGGTGGCGTCCAGGCTGACCAACTTGCCTTCGGCGCAAGCCACGTGGACGCGCGACGTTGGCAGCTCGAAATCGAGACCGCGCGGCGCCTTGCAGACCTTGGTCCGCCACCCTTCCGTCGGTTCACCGGCATCGAGCCCACCGTACGTGGCAATCTCCCCGGTACCCCGCAGGACCACGGCGAAGGCTGCACCTCCCAAGTGAGTCATGCGCCCTGGCTCGGTTCCGTCTGCCAGCTCGATGTTCGTGACGGTGTTGCCGTCACTGACGCTGATCAAGTCTCGACTGGGATCGGATGCAATGACTCCGCCGCCGTTATCCAGTGCCAGCAATGTGCCGCCCGAGACGGGGAGCGCTTTGACGTCGGACTGCACGGCAGGGCGTTCATCTACGGGCACCAGGCGTACCTGGCGCGATTCGCCTGCGTTGGGTTCGTCGAACGCGTTGCAAGCCATGAGGTTGCAAGCGATGAGTGGGCCCCCAGCGAGCAGGGCGACCAAGACTTTCGGGTTGGTGAGTGGCGTCAAGGGCATCCTCCTAGTCAGGGCTGTAGAGTAGCGAAACGAGTGAACCTAGCAAGGGCAGGATTCCTCAACGTTGCTCTGGGGTTGTGTACCACCACGAGGCCAGGCCGGGGAATTTGGTGAGATGGATTCGAGGCGTCGGAATACTCGCTTCTTTTCCGTCCTTTGACTATCCATGTCGCATGGGAGCCGCAACCGGGTCACGAGCTGTTGCACTGATTTTCGCACTGACCGTCAACGCCGGCACTGTATGGGCTGCGCCAAATCAGGGCGCCGACGCTGCCGATCCGGCGCCGCCTCGGGCCCCTGCGCCCGCTCAATCCAGCAGCGCAGCGGGGGCAGAGCAGAAGCCGCCCCTGCCGGAGGTCTCCTCGGGAATCGGGGGAGCCGCGCCAGCTCCCGCGCCAACTGCATCGAGCTCCGCTGCACCTTACGTTCCCCCGCCGCCGCCATCGCCGGCGAAGGTTGACGCTGCGAACGATGCCGAGTTGGTTCGAGCGTTGCTTGCGGCGCGCCCGGATCTCGCTTGCGACTACCACGGCTACTTCGCGGGGCCCAACCAGATCAGCATTGCCTGCGGCGCGGTTGGGTTGCTGATCGCCGAACGTGCCGTCACGGGCTTGCGCATCGTCGAGTTGCGGGATGTGAGCGGTGCGGCTCAGGGCTTCTTCGAAGCCGATGGCAAGGTGTGGTTGCGCGTCGTCAGTGAGCGCGGAGTGGTGTTGGGGTCGAGCGCAGGTGGCACCGTGGTCAATGCCGAAGGCAAACCACCCAAGTCTGCGCCCAAGCAAAAGTCGCCGCCAGAAAAGCGAGTGAGTGCGGAGAGTGAATCCGTCGAAGACGGCACCGCGGACGAGTTGGATGATCCGCAGTCGGAGGAGTTGTGGCCGCAGGGCAAGGTGACCGCCGTCGACGGTTTGATGGTCAAGATCGACCTGGGCACCGCCGATGCGATTGAGATGCGTTCGAAGGTTGCTTTCTTCGAGGCATCCGCCCTTGGTGAGGGCGCCGACGAGCAGGGGCTGGGCATGCCCGGCGTGGTTGGGCTGGTGGTCGAGGTCGCGCCGGGGTTCTCGATGGTTCGCGTGGGCATGAACGAACGGGTTCGAGTGGGGACACCAGCACGCCGCACACGTGCCCCGATCACGGCCAGCCGTGTTGCCCCGGCTCGCGCCAGCGGCGTCTACGAACTACGAGGTATCGTTCGCCCGATGCTCAACCTCGGTACGTTTGGCGGAGGCGTGTTGGGTGACTTCTCCGGCGCCTATCGCGCCGAACACTTCCATTTCGGAGTCGCGGCGGCGCCACTCGGGGCGGCGACGGCCGATGGCGAGAGTGCAGTCACTGCGGCGGGGTACGTGTTCGGCGCGTTCGACAGTCGGCTGTTCTCCGCGGGTTTGGGCGTCGGTGCTCAGCAGATCAACGACACCGACTTCAACTACGATGAGGGGTCCGGGCTGACCCTGGTGCAGTTGCTGCGCATCGGGGCGCTCGATGGCCTGCACTTGGCGAGCCGCACCAAGGCGGTCGTGTTCCACAGCGAAACCCAGTTTTCGTCGCTGGAGATCCAGGGACAGATCTCCGTCTCCAACGACGCGTGGCTGATCCTGCGCGGGGGCGGGGGCGTTGAGGGGTACGGGTTCGGTGAGATTGCCTTGCGAAACCTGCTCCGAGGCAGCGGCGGGCCCGGTTCGTTCTTTCTCGAGATCGCGGTGGGTGGCGCGGGGCTCTACTCGAGGTTCTGTGCTGAGGACGTCGTGGTGGCGGTAGGGGACCCGCTTTGCTCGGAGGTCGGCATTGGGGGCCCGTTGATCGGGGTCGGCGGCGAGTGGCGATTGTGACTGCATGCACCGAAATGGCGTTTGGAGAACCGAAATCGCGTTTCGCCGAAATGGCGTTCAGATGTGAATGAAGATTGCGATTCTGCGATTGATACAGTTGTAACTATTTGAAATTCAATGAGGTGTCTCTGAACTCTCGTGGCACGTGTTGTGCAGGTATTTCTTCAACCGCACCAAACGCCGCCGGAGACCAGATTTGGATCACGATTACTCAGCAGAGTTGAAGAACGGGGGGGCTCGTTCTAACGAAATGTCGTCAATGGACGACGTTTTGAGCCGCGCCCTCGATTCACTCCGCGAGGTCGTCCCATATGCATCAGCCGCCGCCTACGAGCTGAGCGATGACGTGCTGCACCGCGTCGCTCTGGATGGCCCCCAGAGTCCCGCGGTTCCGCAGACGCTGGCCCTCGACGCCGCGCCGGGACTGCGCAAAGCCTTGGACGAACGTCGGGTCGTCGTTCTTCACCCAGCTGGTGGAAACGACTTCGGTGGCGAGGAAGCGTCGTTGTTGTGTGTTCCGCTGTTCGCCGGCCAGCACTCGCTGGGTGTGATCACCCTCGAGCGGCGCGGTCACGCCCCGTTTTCGGAGCAGGACGGCAGTTTTGCACGAGCGCACGCCAAAGTCGTCGCGCTGACGATGGTCGTCGCTCGACAGGCTCGGCTGCTCGAACGTCAGGGCCGGTTGCTCGAAGAGGGCAACCGCCTGCTGCGCATCGAGCTCGGTGCGGATCAGTTGGCTTGTGGCCGAGTCGAGGTGAGCCGCTCCCCTTTGATGAAGGACGTCGTCGTTCGCGCCAAGCAACTGGCGCTCACCAACGTACCGGTGTTGGTCATGGGCGAACGAGGTTCCGGCAAGGAACTGTTGGCGCAGGCGATCCACGCGTGGAGCCCTCGCGCGCACGCACCGCTGGTCAAAGTGAGTTGCTCGGCGCTGCCGGCGCGTCTGTTCGAAAGCGAGCTGTTCGGTTCGCCCTCGTCGTCACAAGGCATGGGGCGGTTGCTGATTGCCAATGGTGGCACGTTGCTCCTCGACGAGATCTCGGAGATGCCGCTGGATGCACAGCTCCAGATGGTGCGCGTGTTGCGCGACGGCACGTTCAGCACGCCGGGCGTGCCAGGTAGCCACCGAGTCGACCTACGCGTGATCGCCTCGACGAACGTCGATCTGAGTGCGCTGGTCGAGCAGGGTCGGTTCCGCGAGGATCTCTACCATCGGCTTGCGGTCTTCCCGCTGAACGTGCCGCCGCTGCGTGAGCGGCCCGAAGATCTCGCGCCACTTGCGGAACGGCACTTGGCAGACATCTCGCTGCGCTCGGGGCGCGGGCCTTGGGAGCTCTCCGATTCGGCCATTGCTGCGCTCGAACGCTATTCCTGGCCGGGCAACGTTCGCGAGCTGATCAACGGGTTGGAGCGTGGAGCGATCGTTCGACCCAGTGGGATCCTGTCCGTGGCGGACTTGGGTCTGGCCGGGTTCGTCGAGCAGGAGCCGCCGCCCGCGAGCGTCAGCCGCGAAGCGTTTCCATCGTTCGTCGAGAACGAGCGGGTCTACTTCGAACGCGCGTTGACGCTGACCGGCGGCAAGCTCCACGGTGGCGACGGTGCGGCTTCGTTGGTAGGTCTCAAGCCGACGACGCTTCAGAGTCGGCTCAAGAAGCTCGGCATCGAGCCTCGTCGCTGGAAACGCCGGCAGTTGGGGTCGATGCGGAGCGCGCCGGAGATGCTGGCTGGTCGCGGTTGACCCTGGCTCGCGTGAAGCTCGGCCAACGCTGCAGGTCGTGTCCGACGTTGGCTCTGCCATTGCACCGTGTGCTGGCGCTGCCATCGGACCGAGGGCGCATCTTCAGAATCCGACGCGCACGTCGATCAACGGCAGCCAGTGAGTTCGCGTCCCGATGGCGAACTTCGCGTATGACATCAACAAGGAGGCGCCGATGTGCCAGTCGTCCGTGATGGCCCAGCCGACGGCGGCACTGCCTTCGATGGCGTACGCGCCGTCGACCTCCTGCACGGGCAGGTACCAGTAAGTGCCGGCGAGTTCGTAGTCGAGGCTGGCGGGTAACCCACCGGTCAAGTTCAGGTTGGCGCTCGGCACCAGCGGTGCGTTCAGGGATGCGAAGCGTTGGTACAGGAACGGAAAGTCGAGCAGCACGGGCGTTGCGGTCCGTGGTGCGACTTCGAGCCCGCCGCGCGCGGTGAGCCATTGGTCCTGCGCGAGCCGATAAGTGACCAGCAACGACGAGTCGAGCATCAGGGCTTGCGGGACCGGCTCGTCCGGGGGTAGCAAGCCGAGCGTGCCCTCTTTGGCGATCAAGTTTTGGAACAGGCTCGGGTAGGCCAGTCCGTGTTGACTGGAGAGGTGCCAGCGCCCCGAGTCGAGCCAACGTTTCTTCACCGATACATGGGGCAGCGCGAAGAACCACAGCGGGTGCAAGCGGATTTCCAAGCAGTCGCAGAAAGCGATCGCGCCGCGCGAGAAGAGGCCAATCTCCAGGCGATCGGCGGCGATGGTCAGCGCCGTATCGTTCGACCAGCGAGCGTGGACCCGCTCTTCACCGTAGGCACTGGCGGGAAATGCGGAAGTGACGAGCGTGGTGGTGACCATCGCAGCGATGAACAGCGCGGCGGTGAACGACGCCGAGCGCGGCGCGGTGTTTCGCTGTTCGGGCAGCTGCATCACGGGCGTCTGGTCGAGTCCCTCGCCCGTCATGGCCCGGCGTCTCCCGCGATCGGCTCGGCAGGGGCGAGCCGGAAGGTAGCGCTCATCGGCGCGTGATCCGACAGCGGCATGGTTGCCATCCCACCGCTCGACTCGTCTTGATGCACCAGGCCGTCGCTGAGCTGGCCATTGGTGAACAGGTAGTCCAACTTTCGATTCCAGAACCCGTCCTTGTCGGTGGTGTGGCTGAAGTACGGTGTGTTGTCCCGTTCGTATGCGTCGAGGTCGATCGCCGGGTCGTAGCGTTCGTACAACTCGCTGAGCCAGTCGCGCTCTTCGCTGAAGTCGTCGGCTTCGAATTCTCCTTCGCAGACCGAGTCTGGGAAGCCTTTGACCTTCTTGGAGCCCGGAGGCAGCGCATTGAGGTCACCACCGCCGAGAACGATGCCCTGGCGCGCTTGGTTGTCGAGCTCCTCCAAGAAGCGTTCGATGTGGGCTTTCTTCGTGCCGTCTTGGGAATAGGCTTCGGCGTGGGTGGCGACCAGCCGGACCGGCTTGCCCAGGGCCGCCGCGTCGAGCTCTGCGGTGAGTAGGTTTCGTCTCAGGTAGAAGTACCGCTGCAGCGCATCCTGGTCGCTGCGCAGCGGCAGCGCGATTCGAGTGCCGTCTTTCAGTTCGTACTTCGAAAGGATCGCGTTGCCGGAGTCGACGGCGCCAATGCCGTCACTCGGCACGAAATCGGCGCGCCATTGTGAGGCGTAGACGGCGTGGTTGAGTTTCGTCGAATCCAACAGAACCTGGAGTTGGTCGACGAACGCGCAGCGCTTCGAAGCGACGTCGACCTCTTGCACGAACAGCACGTCGGGATCGACCTGGTTGATTTTCTCGACTAGCCCGTCGAGGTTCTCTTCCACCTCGTCGCGAGACATCAACACGCGGTCGCCGTGGCAATCGAAGAAGAAATCGATGCGGCCGCCGCCGAACTTGATGTTGTAGGTCATCACCACCAGCTCGTCTTTGCGCGAAGCGCTGGTTTGCTTCTTGGCGCGGTAGACCTGCGCGGGCTCGACGTCGTCGAAGTCCGCGTGAAACGGATCGCACGCGGCGCACCAGAGCAATGCCCAAAACAGCGCGCCCCTGCGGCGTCGCGCCTCGCCGAGCCAGCGAGCAGGTGGACCGTGCATGACCGCGCATCCTAGCGGAGAACCCGCAGTCCGAAACAGCTGTTTCGTCACCGTTTCGGGAGCCGCGCCACGGTCGGGGACCGGGTGGGGTCCCGGACTGTGTGGGCGGCCGTCCATCGCAGGCGCGCAAACGATGCGTTTGTGGCTTGCGCATTCGTCCGCGTTGGCAGAAACCAGGCGCAATGTCTCACATCGACGAGCTGCGGGCAGGCTTCCTCAAGTTTCGGGATGTCTCCGATCCCCAGGAACGCGAAACCTTCAAAGAACTGGTCGACCAGGGGCAAAAGCCTCGGACCTTGTTCGTTGCATGCTGTGATTCGCGGGTAGATCCAGCGTTGATCACACGCAGTCAACCGGGCGAGCTGTTCGTGGTGCGCAACATCGCCAACCTGGTGCCGGCCTACGATGGCTCCGAGCAGCTCGATGAGATGGCTGCGGCCCTCGAGTTCAGTGTCGAACACCTCGATGTCGAAAACATCGTGGTGATGGGGCACTCGCGATGCGCCGGTGTCAAAGCGTTGTTGACGGCAGTCAAGAACGACACTTGGTCGGAAGGGCCGCTGCACAATTGGCTGCGCATCGCGGAAACGGCCGCCAAGGACACGGTCGCCCAGGACTCGCACTTGCCCGAAGCCGAGCAGCTCAAGGCGTGTGGTAAACGCGCGCTCGCTCTGTCGATGCAGCGCCTGGCGAGTTACCCGTCGGTTCAGAGCAAACTCAAAGCCCAGTCGCTGGCGCTGCACGCCTGGTTCTTCAGCATGGGGCGCATGCAGCTCGAGGCCTACGACCCCTGGAGCAAGGCGTTCCAGGACATCACGTGAGCGCGGAGTCGCGCTGGGCGATTCGAGTCGACGCGCCAGGTGGCTTCGAGAAACTGCGTTGGGTGCGGCTGCCGTGCGAGGTGCTGCGCCCTGGCGAGGTGCGTGTGCGCACCGAGTCGATCGGTGTGAACTTCGCCGATTGCGTGGTCCGCATGGGACTGTACGAGTCTGCAAAGAAGTACGTGGGTTGGCCGATTGTTCCCGGCTTCGAGTTTTGCGGAACGGTGATCGAGTGTGCGCCGGGTGTCGACCTGGCACCTGGGCAGCAAGTGGTGGGGATCACACGCTTTGGCGGCTATGCGACTGAGGTGGTCGTCCCTGCCGAGCAGGTGTTCGAGCTGCCCCAGGGCTGGAGCGCGCGCGAGGCGGGCGGGTTCTCCGTGACCACTCTGACGGCGTGGTACGCCCTGCGTGAGCTGTGCAAGCTGCGCGCGGGCGACCGGGTGCTCGTCCACTCTGCCGCCGGGGGGGTCGGTCTCGCCGCAATGAGCATCGTTCGGGCTTGCGGCGCTGAGGCCATCGGTGTCGTCGGAGCGCCGCACAAGTGCGATGCAGCAACGCACGCGGGGGCTGCCCACGTCATCGATCGCAGCAACTGCGACTGGGAACGCGCTCTGAGCGACCTTGCACCGGGGGGAGTCGACGTCGTGCTCGATCCGAACGGCGCCGCGACGCTGCGCGCCAGTTACCGTCACCTCGGCCCCGCGGGGCGCCTGGTCATCTACGGCTTTCACGAGATGTTCAGCCGCGGCAGTGGGCGGCCCAATTGGCCCAAGCTGATTTGGCAGTGGCTACGCACGCCGCGTTTCGACCCACTGCAAATGACCAACCACAACAAGGGCGTCTTGGCGTTCAACCTGTCTTACCTGTTCGACCGCCTCGACGTCCTTGCAGAAGCGCTCCGAGAGTTGCAGGGCTGGGCCGAGCAGGGCTTGCTTCGTCCCTCGCCGACGACCAGTTTCGCGTTGAGCGACGCCGCCGAAGCTCACCGCGCCCTGCAAGGGGGCGCGACCGTCGGGAAGTTGGTCTTGGTGCCCTGAGCTGCGGCGGGTTTGCCGGTTCGGGCGACCCGGCGTCGGTCGTCGCCGACCGGCGCCGCACGACGCGAGCCCTCGAATCGGCCCCTTGGTGGTGGCGACGGCTGTGGTGGTGGTTGCGGAGGATGTAGTGGGTGAGGGGAACCGGCGGCGGCTCCTGCTCTTCTGCGGCCGTTCCCGCGAGGAGTC